>DBMS01000061.1 GCA_002297665.1 Holophagaceae bacterium UBA692
CGGCGCCGGGCGTGAGCGCGGGACCCGGCGTGCCTGGGGAGAGGACGGGGGGCGCGGCCTGCCTGTAGCCGGGAAGCGCCGCGAGGTGGGCGGCGAGGGAGGCCGCGCGCGGAAGGTTGGTCTCGAGGGATGCGGCGTTGCGCGTGATGGAGAGGTCCTGAAGCTCCTGGGGCGTGGCCAGGGGGCTCGCCACCGCCCCGCCGAAGTAGGTGTCGAAGAGGGCGCTGGCGCCGGGCATGCGCCTGCCGACGGTCGTCTCCACCTCCTTGCCCCGGAAGGGGCCCGGGGCGTTGCCGGTGATGGGGCCCTTCACGGTGTCCAGGGTCCCGAGCCAGCTCCTCACGGCCCCGGGCGCGCCCTGGGCGCCGTGGACGTCCTGGTAGAGCGCGCGTATGACGGGGGAGGATGCGACCTCCTGGCCCGTGGCGCGCCACACGAAGTCCACGGTGACGTGGCGCGCGGGGCCCGTGGCGGTGGCCTCGAGTTCCAGGTCCACCTGGCCCGAGGGCAGTGCGTGGAGGGCGTGGAGGCGCTCGGGAGCGAGGGTGAAGGCGCCGTAGGTGGCGGTGAGGGTCTTGTGGTAGCGCAGCTTGTTCGCGGCCACGAAGGCGGCGGCGTCGGCGGCGCGCTGGCGCACCCAGAGCACGGAAGCGGGGCCCCGCGGATCGCCGATGGCCGGGCCGTTCCTGGGGCCGGGCTGGGAGGTTTCCGGAAAGGCCTTCCCGTAGAGCTCGGCCGGCGCGTAGCCGGCGGCGAGTTCAGCGAGATTGTTGGCGGAATCCCCGGCGCCGATGATCGCGATCGTCTTGCCCGCGTAGGGGGCCATGAAGGAGACGGGCGCGCCCCGGCGGAGCCGGTTGCGTTCCACCAGCGCGGTGGCCCGGGCCGTGATGTGCTCGAAGGTGTCCACGGCCGGGGCGGGGTTCGCCGGGTCGGCCGGCGGCGCCACCTGGCCGAGGCCGCTGGCCACCAGGACCCGGTCGGCGGTGATCCGGGGACCGGTGCCCCGCATGCGGATCGCCAGGCCCTGGCCCGGGCTGGGTTCGAGCCGCTCAGCCTGGACGCCCAGCCAGCAGTCCGCTCCACTGGTCAGCGCCGTCAGTTCCGTCAGGTCGGCCAGATGGTAGGGCATGAGGAAGTAGGGCGTGTCCTGGACGGTGTCCGGCTCCAGCAGGTCCCGGGCGGCCAACGGCAGGCCCGGAAACCGGTTGGTGGACGCCGCGCCCCGCTCCGGGCTGTTGATCCAGGTGAAGCGCCCGAAGGTCCGGAAGGTCTGCCCCGGACGGGCCTGTTCCTCGATGAGGGCCACCTTCAACCCCGGGTTGGCCTGGCGGAGGTTGAGGGCGGCCACCGCGCCGACCGGTCCGGATCCCAGGATGGCGACGTTGTAGTGGAAGGAGCCGCTGGCCTTCGAAAGGTCGCGGGAGCGTTCCCGGAACGTCGCGTCGACGGCTTCCATGAGGACGGGGCGCAGCCAGGGCCGGACCAGGGCCCTCAGGACCTCCCCGGCCTTGGGCGCGGCGTCCGCGGTGCCGCCGGCCGCGAACCAGATGCCCATGGGGTGGAAGCAGGCCGCCTTCACCGCTTCCCGCACCGCGGGGTGGTCCAGGGTGGGGTCCCCCGCCAGGGTCGTGTCCAGAGCGGCGACCCTCGGGTCGGGTGAGGCGGCGGGGGTGGACACGTCCTTGGCGGGCGGGTGGGAATTGCAGGCGAGGAGGAGGCCAAGCCCGATGGCCGAGGGGAGGGTGGTGGAAGGTCGCATGGAATCCTTCAATAAATTACTTATAAAAGGATAAGCGATTCCCTATCTGCGGACAATACCCATTCAGGACCGATGGTCGTCCTTGATGCTATATTTAATAAACGGATTAAGCTTCAATTCCCCGCGCATCGCCCGCCGGGACGGGTCAGGAGCCTTCCGGCAGGGAAGCCGGCGCCTTGCGCCGACCGCCCGGTCCCTTGCCCATGACCCGGCCGATGGACCGGATCCTCGCCTCCATGCAGCCGTGGCACACCTGCGCGGTCTCGTGCACGCAGGCCTTGCCGGGGTAGATCTCGTAGAGCACCCGGTACTCCGGCGGCGTCACGTTGGGCATCACCACGTTGGCGCCGCGGCAGAGCCCGAGCTCGCGCCCGGCCTTGGGATCGAGGGTGGCCAGGGCGGTGGTGCTGGGGATGTTGGACCCGGGGCAGACGATGCGGGCGAGGGCGACGGCCTTGAGGGTGGTCAGCTCGTCGTTGGGAACCTGGTCGCCCTCGGGGGCCCGGTAGGCGGCGGCGTCCGGGCCCCCCAGGGGGGTGCGCGGGCTGGGCAGGAAGGGACCGATGCCGATCATGTCCATGTCGTAGCGGCGGAAGGTGTCGATGTCCTGGGCGAGGATCTCCCAGGTCTGGCCGGGGATGCCCACCATGACGCCGGTGCCGATCTCGTATCCGAAGCTCCGCATGCGGTCCAGCTGGGCCAGCCGGTCCGAAAGGGTGCCCGGCAGGGAGGGGTGGATGACGTCGTACAGGGCGGGGTCGCTCGTCTCGAAGCGCAGCAGGAAGCGGTCGGCGCCGGCTGCCTTCCATTCCTTGAGCTCGCCGTCCTCGCGCTCGCCCAGGCTGAGGGTCACGGCCAGGGGCGTGGTGGCCTTGATCTCCCGGACGATGGCGGTGACGTTCTCGGCCTTCAGGCCCGGATCCTCCCCGGACTGCATGACCACGGAGCCGTAGCCCAGGCGGTGGGCCTCCCGCGCGCAGGCCAGGATCTCGGCGGGCCGCATGCGGTACCGCGTGATGCCCTGGGAGCAGGCGTTGATGCCGCAGTAGGCGCACTGGCGCACGCAGAAGTTGCTGATCTCGATGAGGCCGCGCAGGTGCACCTCGTCGCCCACGTTGGCCTTGCGCACGGCGTCGGCGCGCGCCCACAGCTCCTCCAGGCGGGCCTCGTCGGTCTCCTTGAGCCAGTGAAGGATCTCAGTTCGCTGCATGCGTGGTCTCCAGGAGGGCCTTGGCGGCGGGGAAGGGCTCCAGGGCCCGCGCGAAGATCCCCAGGGAATACGCGATGGTCAGGCCGTAGTTGGTGAGGGGAACGCCCGCCTCCCGGGCCCTGTGGATGCGGCTGAGCATCTCCCGGCGGTTCCCGGTGCAGTTGCCGCAGTGGACAATGAGGCCGTAGGGGGTGAGGTCTTCGGGGAAGTCGCGTCCCTGGACGTGCTCGAACTCCAGCTTCGCCCCCACGTACTGGGTGAGCCACCGGGGGATCTTCACGCGGCCGATGTCCTCGCCCACGGGATGGTGCCCGCAGGTCTCGGCCACCAGAACCCGGTCGCCGCCCTTGAGCCGCTCGATGCCCAGGGTGCCGCGGACCTGCTCGGCCAGGTCGCCCTGGAACCGGCTCATGAGGATGGAGAAGCTGGTCATGGGGACGTCCCGGGGCACGTCGGCGGCCACCTTCAGGAAGGCCTGGGAATCGGTGACCACCAGGGCCGGCGGCTCCTTGAGCCGGGCCAGGGCGGGCCGCAGTTCGCGTTCCTGCACCACCATGACCATGGACTCCCCGTCCAGGAGGTCGCGGATGGCCATGACCTGGGGCAGGATGAGGCGGCCCTTGGGGGCTTCCTTGTCGATGGGCACCACCAGCACGGCGAGGCCCCCCGGGGGGACCAGGTCCGACACCAGGCGCCGGTTGTCGAAGAAGTCCGCCGGGGCCAGGCGAAGCAGGGCCTCCTTGAGCGAGGGGATGCCCGTGCCACGCAGGGCGCTCACGGCCACGAAGGGCAGGTCCGCCGGGTGGCGCGGGGCGGCGTCGCCGCCCAGGTCCGCCTTGTTGTGCACCACCAGGGCGGGCACCTTCCGGGCCTGGAGCTCGGCCAGGAGCCCCGCCTCGAATTCGCCCCAGCTGGTGCCCTCCGTGACGATGACGCCCAGGTCGACCCGGTCCAGCACGGCGCGGGTGCGGGCCATGCGCAGCTCGCCCAGGGCCCCCTCGTCGTCCACCCCGGCGGTGTCCACGAAGAGCACGGGGCCCAGGGGCAGCAGCTCCATGGGCTTTTCCACGGGGTCGGTGGTGGTGCCCTTCACGTCGGAGACGATGCTCACCTGCTGGCGGGTGAACGCATTGAGAAGGGAGGATTTGCCGACGTTGCGTCGGCCGAACAAACCGATGTGCAAACGTAGGGAGCGGGGGGCGGGCTGGGTCATGGGCGGGGCTTCCTGAAACCGAGGCGGCCCACCGCCTCGGGGCTGGTGAGCTCGTCGAACTGCGCGGCGGTGAAGTAGCCGTCCTCGATGCCGGCGGCGCGCAGGCCCCGGCCCGCGGCGCGGGCCACCAGCTCGCAGACGCGTTCGTAGCCGAGCAGGGGCAGGAGGGCGGTGGCCGCGGCGGTGCCGTTGTCCACCTGGGCGCGGCAGCGGGCCTCGTCGGCGGTGAGGCCCTCCACGCAATGGACCCGCAGGATCATGCAGGCCCGCGCCAGGAGGTCGAAGCTCTCCAGCAGGCCGTGGGCGACCAGCGGCAGGAAGGGGTTCAGCTCCAGGGAGCCCATGGCCGCGGCCGTGGAGATGGCCTGGTCGTGGGCCATGGCGAGGAGGGCTGCCTGGGTGGCGGCCTCGGGGATCACGGGATTGACCTTGCCGGGCATGATGGAGCTTCCCGCCTGGCGCGGGGGGAGCCGCAGCTCGCCCAGGCCGGCCTCGGGGCCGCTGGAGAGGACGCGCAGGTCCGTGGAGATCTTCACCAGCGTGGTGGCCAGCGCCTTGAGGAGCCCCGAGACCTCCACGAGGGTATCGACGTTCTGGGTGGCTTCCACCAGGTTCTCGGCGCGGGCCAGGCCCATGCCGGTGAGGTCGCGCAGTTCTTCCACGACGCGGAAGACGTATTCCGTGGGCGCCGCCAGGCCCGTGCCGATGGCCGTGCCGCCCAGGTTCACCACGCGAAGGCGCTCCTCGGCCTTGGCCAGGCGCCAGCGGTCGCGGTTGAGGGCCTCGGCGTAGGCGCCCATGGACCGGCCCAGGGTCGTGAGCACGGCGTCCTGGAGTTCGGTGCGGGCCACCTTGACCACGTGGGCCAGGGCCTTCTCCTGGGCCTGGAAGGCCTCCTGGAGGGCCAGCACCTGGCGCTCCAGCTCGCGGAGGCCCCCGATGGCGGCGATGCGCAGGGCGGTGGGAAAGGTGTCGTTGGTGCTCTGGTGGAGGTTCACGTGGTCGAGGGGGGACACCGAGGCGTAGTCGCCACGGGGCAGGCCCAGCAGTTCCAGGGCGCGGTTGGCCAGCACCTCGTTCACGTTCATGTTGGTGGAGGTTCCGGCCCCGCCCTGGAGGGCGTCCACGGCCACGTCGGCGTCCAGGAGGCCGTCCATGAGCTCCCGGCAGGCGCGTTCCAGGGCGTCGGCCGGGGCCGCGTCGGGGAAGAAGCCCAGGTTGCGGTTGGTGCGCAGGGCGGCCAGCTTCACGGCCCCGAAGGCGCGGACCAGCGCCGGGTGCACGGGCCGTCCCAGCAGGGGGAAGTTCTGGAGGGCCCGCGCGGTGTGCGCGCCGTGGCGGGCCGAGGCCGGGACGTCCAGCTCTCCAAGGGTGTCCTTCTCCCGGCGGGTCTCGCTCATGGCTCCAGGATAGGATACCGGCGGGGTCCCCGTTCCTGAGAATCCGTTTCAGCGCTGCGACCCCGGTCACAACCCGCCCCGGCCCCGGGCGCGGGGGTGGTTGAATTGAGGACGAGAGGAGTTCAGGCATGTCGGACTACCGGATAAAGGAACACCCGATCCTGCCCATCCCTGCGGAACCCACCCTGTCCTTCACCTGGCAGGGAAGGGAACTCAAGGCGAGGGCGGGGGAGACGATCTCCTCGGCGCTATTCTCCAACGGCATCCGGACCTTCGGCCACCACCCCAAGGACGGCGCCCCCATGGGCATCTTCTGCGCCAACGGCCAGTGCGCCCAGTGCTCGGTCATCGCCGACGGGCTGCCGGTGAAGTCCTGCATGGTGCCCGTGAAGGAAGGCATGGCCGTGGCCCCCCTGGACGGCAAGCCCGTCCTGCCCGACGTCGGCTCCGGGGACCTGGCCTTCCGGGACATCGAGACCCTCACCGTGGAATGCCTGATCCTGGGCGGCGGCCCCGCGGGGCTGTCGGCGGCGGTGGAACTGGGCAAGGCGGGCGTGGGCGTGATCCTGGTGGACGACAAGGCCGACCTGGGCGGCAAGCTGGTGCTCCAGACCCACAAGTTCTTCGGGTCCATCGACGCCTGCCACGCGGGAACGCGCGGCATGGACATCGGACGCAAGCTCGAGGCGCAGGTCCGCACCTTCGAGAACGTCCGGGTCTGGGCCAACAGCAACGCCCTGGCGGTCTTCTCGGACCGCAAGGTGGGCATCCTGCGGGAAGGACACTATGTACTGGTGCAGCCCCAGGTGCTGCTGGTGGCCACCGGCGCCCGGGAGAAGTCGCTGGTCTTCCGGGGCAACACCCTGCCGGGCGTCTACGGCGCCGGCGCCTTCCAGACGCTGGTGAACCGCGACATGGTCAAGCCTTCCGAGCGCCTCTTCGTCATCGGCGGCGGCAACGTGGGCCTGATCGCCGCCTACCATGCGCTGCAGGCGGGCATCGATGTGGTGGGCCTCTGCGAGGCCCTTCCGGAATGCGGCGGCTACAAGGTCCACCGGGACAAGCTGGTCCGCATGGGCGTGCCGATCCACACCAGCCACACCGTCATTTCGGCAAACGGAGAGGGGGAAGTGGCGTCGGTCACCATCGCCCAGCTCGACGCGGCCTGGCGGGTCGTGCCGGGGAGCGAGAAGACCTTCGCGTGCGACACGGTCCTCGTGGCGGTGGGCCTGGAGCCGGTCAACGAGTTCTACAACAAGGCCAAGGAGTTCGGGCTTCCCGTCTATTCCGCCGGCGACGCCGAGGAGATCGCGGAGGCTTCGGCGGCCATGTTCACGGGCAGGATCCGGGGCCTGGAGATCGCCAAGGCCCTGGGCCGCGACACGGGGGAGGTGCCCCCGGAGTGGCACCGCACCGCCGCGGTGCTCAAGTCCCGGCCCGGCGCCACCATCACCGAGGAGATCCCCGAGGCCGAGAAGGGCGTGTTCCCCGTCTTCCACTGCAGCCAGGAGATCCCCTGCAACCCCTGCACCAGCATCTGCCCGCAGGGCTCGATCATGATCGAAGGCAACGACATCCTGGGGGTTCCGACCTTCAACGAGAAGGACTGCATCGCCTGCGAGCAGTGCGTGGCGGTGTGCCCGGGGCTGGCCATCACCCTCCTGGACTACCGCCGGGGCGGCGACGAGGTGCTGGTCTCGATCCCCTACGAATTCCCCGGCTCGACCCTGAAGGCCGGCGACACCGTCACCGTGCTGGACACCCTGGGCGCGATCCTGGGCAACGTGAAGGTGGACCGGGTGCGGTCGCCCAAGTTCGCCGACCACGCCATGCTGGTCAAGGTCCGGGCGCCCCTGGACATCGCCAAGCGGATCGCGGGCATCAGGGTGCAGCAGCCCTGGGTTTCCGAGCCCATGGCCGGGAACGTGGAGCGGATGGCCGACGACGAGATCGTCTGCCGCTGCGAGCGCGTCACGGCCGGCGAGGTGCGGTCCCGGATCCGGGCCGGCGTGCGGGACATGAACGAGCTCAAGGCGGCGACCCGGGCCGGCATGGGCGCCTGCGGCGGAAAGACCTGCCCCGGGCTCATCCGGCGCATCTTCCACGAGGAGGGCGTGAAGGATTCCGAGATCACCGGCCTCACCCAGCGGCCCATCTTCATGGAGGTGCCCCTGGGGGCCTTCGCGGGCGTGGTGACGGGGGAGGGTCCCGTGCAGGACGTGGCGCGCGCCCACGCGGTCGGCGCCTTCCAGGGAGGTCTGTGATGAGCACGGCCGTCTTCGACGTCATCGTCATCGGCGCGGGCAGCGTCGGCATGCCCACCGCCATGCACCTGGCGGAAAAGGGACTGAAGGTGCTCTGCCTGGACCAGTTCGCCTCCCCGGGCCAGGGCAGCAACAAGTGCGCCATCGGCGGCATCCGCGCCACGCACTCGTCGCCCGCCAAGATCAAGCTGTGCCTGGACAGCCTGCGGACCTTCGGCCACTGGAAGGAGGAGCACGGCTGGGACATCGAGTGGGCGCGGGGCGGCTACGCCTTCGTGGCCTACCGCGCCCACGAGGAGCGGCTCCTGAAGAACCTCCTGGTGGTGCAGAAGAAGGCCGGCCTCAACATCGAGTGGAAGGACCGGGAGGAGATGCTGCGGGTGGCCCCGGGCCTGCGCGAGGAAGGGCTGCTGGGCGGGACGTTCTCCCCCGAGGACGGTTCGGCCTCGCCCATGCGCAGCTGCCTGGGCTTCCACCGCCGCGCGGTGGGGCTGGGCGTGGAGTTCCGCTTCAACGAGAAGGTCACCAGCATCATGCGGCGCAAGGGCAAGGTGGTCGGGGTTCGCACCGACAAGGGCGGCTACGCCACCGGGTGCGTGGTCAACGCCGCCGGTCCCTGGGCCCGGGCCGTGGCCCAGGCCGGGGGCCTGGACGCGCCGGTGGTCCCGGACTGCCATGAGGCGGGCATCAGCGAGGCCGTGGCCCCCTTCCTGGATCCCATGGTGGTCGACATCCGCCCCGCCCCCGGATCGGAAAACTTCTACTTCTACCAGCACAAGCCCGGCCAGGTGGTCTTCTGCATCACCCCGAACCCGCCCGTGGTGGGCTCGGACCGCCGCGAGACCAGCGCCTACCTGCCCATGATCGCCCGGCGCATGGTGGACCTCATGCCCAAGCTGGGCAACCTGAAGGTCCGCCGCACCTGGCGGGGCCTCTACCCCATGACCCCCGACGGCGCGCCGCTGGTGGGGCGCTCCGCCTCGCTGGAAGGCTACATCGACGCCATCGGCATGTGCGGCCAGGGCTACATGCTCGGCCCGGGCGTGGGCGCCCTGGTGGCGCGGCTGGCCACGGACGACCTTCTGGAGGGTGACGCCGCCGTCCTGGAGGAGCTGAGCCCGGCGCGGGTCTTCGGAGGGGCCGAGGCGCTGAAGTAGGGGTGCGGCCGCATCCCGCCGGCGATCAGGCCGGCCCCTCCAGCGCCCCTTTCACCGCCTGGATGAAGGACTGCACCCGGTAGGGCTTCTGGAGGAAGCCCGCGAGGCCTTCCCCCTTGAAGCGGTTCACGGCCTCGGATTCGTTGAACCCGCTGCTGAGCACCACGGGGGTGGCGTGTCCCCGGGCGCGCAGGGCGGCGAAGGCCTCGGCGCCGTCCATGTGGGGCATGGTGAGGTCCATGATGATCAGGCGGATGTCGGCCTTGTGGGTCTCGTAGAGCACCAGGGCCTCCATCCCGTCGGCGGCGAGCAGGGCGTCGAAGCCCATCTGGGCGAGGATCCCCGCGGCCATGGAACGGATGCTCTCCTCGTCGTCCACCACCAGGATGGTGCCGGCGCCGCGGTATCTCTGGGGGGCCTCCTGGGCCGAATGGGGACCGGCGGCGGCGCCGGTGGCGGGGAAGAGGAGCTTGAAGGTGGTCCCCCGGCCCGGTTCGCTGTAGACGCGGATGCCGCCGCCGTGGCCCTTGATGATGCCCTGGATGGCCGAGAGGCCCAGGCCGCGGCCCGAGAACTTGGTGGTGAAGAAGGGTTCGAAGATCCGCTTCAGGGTTTCGGGGCTCATGCCCGAGCCGTCGTCGGCCACCTCCAGGGTCACGAAGGTGCCCGGCGCCATGGGCTGGCTCTGGAAGGTGCGCTCCAGGTAGTCGGCGTCCGCGCTCATGGCGCCGGTGCGGACGGTGATCGTTCCGGGGTTGTCGCCGATGGCGTCGGAGGCGTTGATCACCAGGTTCATCACCACCTGCTGGAGCTGGCTCGCGTCGGCCTCGATGAGGGGGAGGGTCCGGTCCAGGCTGTAGCGGATGGCGACCTTCTTGGAGATGGAGATGGAGAGGAGATGCGTCATCTCCTCCACGAGGGCGTTGAGGTTGAGCGGCTTGATCTCGAAGGTGCCCCTGCCCGAGTAGGCCAGCATCTGCCGGGTGAGGTTGGTGGCCTTGACCACGAGGCTCTCGATGGTCTTGAGGCGGGCCGAGGCGGACGCGGCGGGATTGATCTCCATCTGGGCCAGGCCCAGGTTGCCCAGGATGGCGCCCAGGAGGTTGTTGAAGTCGTGGGCGATCCCGCCGGAAAGGACGCCCAGGGACTCCAGTTTCTGGCTCTGGAGCCGGGCCTGCTCGGCCAGCTTGCGGTCGGTGATGTCGGTGCTGATGACCCCGATGCCCCAGTTCCGGCCCTGGGCGTCCACCAGGGGGAACTTCTGGGAAAGGTAGTCGCGGGCGGACCCGTCGGCATGGGTCCAGCGCTCCTCCACCTCCACGGGCTGGGCGGCCCCCAGGATCTTGCGGTCCAGCGCGGCGATCTCCTCGCCCCGGGGCGCGGGCAGGAGCTCCAGGTCGGTCTTCCCGAGGATCCGGTCCGCCGGCAAGGCCAGGAGGGCTTCCATGGCGGGGTTGAGGAGGAGGTACCGGCCGTCGGCGCCCTTGAAGGCGATGGCCGCCGTGGCGTGGCGCACGAAGGCCTGGAGCCGCACCTCGCTTTCCTGGAGCTCGCGCGTGGTGGACGCGACGGTGTCCTCCAGTTCCCTGGCGAAGGCCGCCATGCGCGCCTCGGCGTCCTTCTGCATCGTGACGTCCCGGGTCACCTTGGCGAAACCGGTGAGCTCTCCGCCGAGGTCCCGGAGGGCCGTTATCACCGTGTTGGCCATGAAGCGGGTGCCGTCCTTGCGCAGGCGCCACCCCTCCTGCTGGCTGGTGCCGAACTCCCTGGCCAGCGCCAGTTCCCGGGCGGGAAGCCCCGCGTCCACGTCCCCGGGTTCGTAGAAGCAGGAGAAGTGCCTTCCCAGGATCTCGGCCGACTCGTAGCCCTTGAGCCTCTGGGCCCCCTGGTTCCAGGTGGTCACCCGGCCTTCGGGGTCCAGCATGAAGATGGCGTAGTCCTTGACCTGGTCGATGAAGAGCTGGAACCGCTCCCGGATCTCGACTTCGGCCCTGTGGGCGGGGGAGGGCTTCGTGGGGGGTTTCCGCATGGGGCATCCGGAGGGGCGTTGCCAGGAGTATGGCTCCCCGCGACCCGGATTCAATGTCAAAATGCGGCTATGCGAAGCTGAATCTACGGTTAATCACCTGGCGGGTTCTCGGCCGCGAACCCTTCCACCCGCCTGAAAAGGGCCAGGACCGTGGTGCTGGTCCACAGGTTGAGCAGGGTGCCCAGGAAATTGCCCAGCCACATGACGGGGTGGGTCAGGCGAACCCAGGGGGTGGGGGCTTCTCCCATGGGCGTCAGGGCCAGGGCGAGGGCGGCCATGTAGAGGAGGTAGAGGGCCGCCAGGGCCAGCACCACCAGCATCACCCGGCGCCAGGCGCGCACCATCATCCTCAGGCTGCCCCGGGCGGCCACGGGCATCGGTTCGCCCCGCAGGAGGACCCGCATGGGCGCCCACCCGAAGGCGAAAAAGACCATGAGGCCGGGCAGGACGAGCAGGACCATCCCCAGGAACGCCCCGGCGTACAGGAGGAGCCGGGCGGCCATGGCCGCCACCCAGCGCGTCTCGAAGAGCCGCTCCCAGCCCGCCACGGGGTTCAGGGCCCGGTCGCCCCGGGCGGCGTCCGCCTCCGCGAGGAAGCGGGGGATGAAGTACATCTCCAGGGGCACCAGACATACGAAGGTAAGGACGAACCGGACCGGGTCGTCGTCGGGCAGGCCCACCTTGATTTGGAGCAGCGGCGGCAGGGCCGCCAGGGCCATGCCCAGGGCGGCGAGGGCCAGGACGGCGAGGGGACGGCGGGAGAGGAAGCCGAGCCCTTCGGAAAAGCTGGCGAGATCGGAACGGGGTGACTTGACCATTCCCTGAGAGTAGCGCGTTATGATCTTGGGCATGAGTCAACTGGCCCCATGTCTGCTTGTGGCGAGTCCAATGCTCCTGGACCCCAACTTTCTGCACTCGGTGGTGCTCCTGGTGGAGCACGACGAGGCCGGCGGCATGGGCGTGATCCTCAACCGCCCCCTGCCCGTGACCCTGAGCCAGATCTGCCACGAGAGCCGCCTGGCCTTCGCGGGGGACGAGGACGCCACCGCCTGGCGCGGCGGCCCGGTGGATCCCCAGCGGGGCATCATCCTGGTGCGCGGCGGCCTGCCCGAGGCCGACGACACGGTCCTGGATTTCACGGACTTCATCAGTTACCGCAAGGACCTCCTGGAGTCCCTCCTGGTGGAGCCCAGTGCCACCTTCCGCCTCTTCCTGGGGTATGCGGGCTGGGGTGCCGGGCAGCTGGACCAGGAGATCCAGGAAGGGGCCTGGGTGCGCGTGCCGTTGAATCCCGAATGGCTCATGCCCGAGGATCCCCAGGACCTGTGGTCCCAGGCCATCCAGTCCATCACGGGCTAGGACAGGCTCTTGGCCGCCTCGGACGCGAGCTGGTCGACCCGCTCGTTCTCGGGGTGCCCGGCGTGGCCCTTGACCCAGTGGGGGTCCACCCGGTGCTTCAGGCAGAGGGCGTCCAGTTCCTTCCACAGCTCGACGTTGAGCACGGGCTTGCCGTCGGCCTTGCGCCAGCCCTTGGCCTTCCAGCCCTTGATCCAGGACTGGATGCCCTTGACCACGTACTGGCTGTCGCTGTAGAGGGCCACGGAGCAGGGCCGGGTGAGGAGCCTCAGGCCCTCGATGGCGGCGGTGAGTTCCATCTGGTTGTTGGTGGTCCCGGCCCGGGCGCCGGAGCCCTCCCGCTCCCGGGCGCCTTCGGAGGTCCTGACGCGCAGGAGGAAACCCCAGCCGCCGGGGCCGGGGTTTCCGAGACAGGCGCCGTCGCAGTAGAGTTCGACCTGCATCAGACCTGCGCCAGATAGGGGCGGGCGGCGTCCACGGCGAGCAGGATGCTCTTGCGCAGGAGCTCCAGGCCCAGGTCCAGGTCCTCGGTGGCCAGGTTCAAGGCCGGGCGGAACCGGAGGCCGTTGTGGCCGGTGGAGAGGATGATCATGCCCAGGTCCTGGGCCTTGGACACCGTGGCGGTGCGCAAGGCGGGGTTGGCCATGTCCAGGGCGCAGAAAAGGCCCTTGCCGCGGGGGTTGCTGGTGAACTCGGGGAATTCGGCGTTGATCGCCTCCAGGCCCTTGAGGAGCCTTTCGCCCTGCGCGGCGCAGTGCTCGACCAGCTTCTCCTCGACCATGACGTCGATGATGCGGGTGCCGCGGACCATGTCCACGAGGTTGCCGCCCCAGGTGCTGTTGATGCGGCTGGGCACCTGGAACACGCTCTCAACCTCGTCCAGGCGCGCGCTGGCCGCGATGCCGCAGCACTGGGTCTTCTTGCCGAAGGCGAGGATGTCGGGGCGCACGCCGTGGTGCTGGTGGGCCCACCATTTGCCGGTGGCGCCGAAGCCCGTCTGGACCTCGTCGAAGATGAGCAGGAATTCGTTGCGGTCGGCAAGGTCGCGCAGGGCCTGCAGGAACTCGGTGCGGAAGTGGTTGTCGCCGCCCTCGCCCTGGATGGGCTCGATGATCAGGCACGCGATCTCGGCGGGGTCCTCGGCGATCGCGGCCTCGATCTCGGCCAGGGCGACCTTTTCCATCTGCTCGACCCGGGCCAGGTTCTCGGCGTCCAGGGGGAAGGTGATCTTGGGATTGGAGATGCGGGGCCAGTCGAACTTGGGGAAGTACTGGTACTTTCTCGGGTCGGCGGTGTTGGTGAGGCTGAGCGTGTAGCCCGAGCGGCCGTGGAAGGCCTCCTTGAAGTGGATGACCTTGGAGCCCTTCTCGGGAAGGCCCTTTTCGAGGTTCTTGCGCACCTTCCAGTCGAAGGCCGCCTTGAGGGCGTTCTCCACGGCCAGGGCTCCACCGTCGATCCAGAACAGGTGGGGCAGGTAGGACGGTGCGGCCTTCGCGGCGAACGTCTCCACCCAGTCCGCGTAGGCGGTGGTGTAGATGTCCGAGTTGGCGGGCTTGTTCACCGCGACGGAGCCCAGTTCGGCCTGGAACGCCGCGTCCCTCAGGCGGGGATGGTTGTGGCCCAGGGGCGCGGTGGCGAAAAAAGTATAGAAATCGAGGTACTTCTTGCCGTCGCGGGCGTCCACGATCCAGGAGCCGTGGGATTTCTCCATGTCCATGACCATGTGGAACCCGTCCACGAGGAGGTGGCGGCCGAGAACGTCGAAGACCTCGGACGGCATTACATGCGAATGCTGCGATTTTTTCATGGTGGCCTCGGTGATGAGCCAGACTACCATGGGGTCCCGGGGGGCACCATTGGATAGTACGATTGAAGTCACATATGCCGTCCTGGACGCGGCCCGGGTCCGCGAGGCCATGCTGGACCCGGGCGCGGGCGCCGTGGTGGTCTTCGAGGGCTGCGCCCGGGACAACCACCAGGGCCGGAGCGTCGAGCTCCTGGCCTACGAGGCCTACACCCCCATGGCCCTGGCGGAGCTCGCCCGCATCCGCGGGGAGGCCATGGACCGGTTCTCGCTGATCCGCTGCGCCATCCACCACCGCGTCGGGGAGGTGCCCCTGATGGAGGCCGCCGTGATCGTGGGCGTCGCCTCCGGGCATCGCAAGGAGGCCTTCGAGGCCGTCGCCTGGATCATGGACGCCATCAAGGCTTCGGTGCCCATCTGGAAGCGCGAGAACTACCGCGACGGGGAGAAGGCCTGGGTGGAGGGCGAGCGGCGGGCTTGAACTTGGCATGACCTCTGCACTGTCCCCGGTCAGAGGTGCCCACCCATGGATCCCGCATACTATGTCGCAGCCGGAAGCCTGAAGGCCCGTTCCTTCCAGCTGGACACCGTATCCAACAACCTGGCCAATTCCGCCACCATCGGCTACAAGCCGGAGAAGAGCTTTTTCGCGGTGTTCAACAAGGCGGTGAACGAAGGTTCCGGGCTGCCCCTTTCCGGGTTCCTGAACGACGGCACCGTCCTCGCGTCGCGCGGCACGGATTTTTCCCAGGGCACCCTCAAGACCACGGGGCGGAACATGGACCTGGCCCTGGAGGGCTCGGGGTTCTTCATGGTCCGCACCGCCGCGGGGGACCAGGCCACCCGGGACGGGCGGCTTGGCCTTTCCAAGACCGGACAGCTGCAGACCCTGGACGGTGCCCAGGTGCTGGGCAAAAATGGCCAACCCATCGTCCTGGACGTGAACGACCCCGCCTTCACGGTGCTGGCCGACGGCACCGTCATGCAGGGGGCGGAGATCCGGGGCCAGATCGAGATCCGGGACTTCGCCAGCCTGGATTCGCTCCAGCGCATGGGCTCCAACCGCTTCGACCCGGCCGGCGCCGCCCCGAAGGCCGCCACGGCCACGGTGGTGCAGGGGTCGCTGGAACAGAGTTCCGTGGACATGGCCACCTGCATGATCGACATGATCCGCCTGAACCGTCTTTTCGAAATGAGCATGAAGGTGGCGTCCACCATCACCAACGACATGGACAGCCGCAGCATCTCCGACGTGGCCCCGCGCTGAAACCCTTCGATATCAGGAGTCTCCCATGATGAGAGCCATGTGGTCCGCCGCCGCCGGCATGAACGTCCAGACGACGAACATGGACACGATCTCCAACAACCTGGCCAATATCAACACCACCGGGTTCAAGAAGTCCCGCGCGGAGTTCCAGGACCTCCTCTACCAGACCATCAACACGGCCGGCACCAACACCTCCACCACCACGACCTATCCGGGCAATATCCAGATCGGCCACGGGGCGCGCCTGGCGGCCATGGTCAAGGAGTTCACGACGGGCAGCCTCAAGAACACCAACAGCCAGTTCGACCTGGCCATCGAGGGTTCGGGCTTCTTCCGCATCACCCTTCCCGACGGCACCTTCGCCTACACCCGGGACGGTTCGTTCAGCCTGGACCAGAACGGCAACATGGTGAACGCCAACGGCAACCCCCTGGATCCCCAGGTGACCATCCCCCAGGACGCCCTCAGCGTCACCATCGCCACCGACGGCACCGTCTCCGTGACCCAGCCCGGCCAGTCCACCCCCCAGCAGGTGGGCCAGATCACCCTTTCCAACTTCATCAATCCCAACGGCCTCAACGCCCTCGGCCACAACCTCTACCAGCCCACCCTGGCCAGCGGCGACGCCATCGACGGCGCCCCCGGGCAGACCGGGCTGGGAACCATCCAGCAGTACTTCCTCGAGGTCTCCAACGTGGACATGGCCGAGGAGATGGTGAACATGATCATCGGCCAGCGCGCCTACGAGGCCAACTCCAAGACCATCCAGACCGCCGACAGCATGCTGCAGCTGGTGGCCGGCCTCAAGCGCTAGCCATGCGCCTGCTGGCCGCGTTCCTCCTGGGCGCCGCCCTCCTCGGGGCCGGCCCCGACGACGCCCTTCCCGACGGGGACCGCCTCCACGCCCAGGCCCTGGCCTACGCAGAGGCCCAGGTGGCGGGCCGGGACGGGACCTACGCCTTCCGGGTGCTCAACGCGCCCATCCTGCCCAGGTCCCCCAAGGGGCCCCTGGTCTTCGAGCCGGCCCACCTGAGCCGGCCCGACCTGGCGGGCCGCTTCTACGTCTCCTTCAACGCCGTGGCCGGGGGCCGGACGTTGGGCATGGTGCGGGTGGACATGGAAGGCCAGTGGAAGGGCCAGCTCCTGCGATTCTGCACCTCGCTTCCGCGCCGGGCCGTGCCCGAGCCGGGCCAGCTCGAAACCTTCGACTTCGAAGGCGTCCCGCCGGCGGGGGCGCTCCGCAAGGTGCCCGAGGGGTTCCGGCTGCGGGGGCCCGTGACCCAGGGGAAGGTGCTGGTGCGCACGGACCTGGAGGCCATTCCCCTGGTCAACGCCGGCGAACCGGTGCGCCTGGCCCTGGTGGACGGCGCCCTGTCCATCACGGTGGATGCCGTGGCGCGGTCCAGCGGGGCCGCCGGGGACAAGGTTAGGCTGGAAATGCCCACCACCCGCAGGATGGTCCAGGCGGTGGTGACCGGCCCGGGCGAGGCGCGGCTCCAGTGGGCCGGATCGAAATAGGTGGCGGGGGAGGGCCAAAGACAATAGTCTGGAGCCTTGACAGGAGCTCGCCATGGCCCACGACCATGATCACAAAGACCCCAATCACGCGTGCGGCTGCGGCCACGACGAGGACCATGCCGATGAAATCGAGGTAGTCGAACTCGAGGACGAAAACGGCGAAAAGGAGGAGTTCGCCATCCTGGAGGAAGTGGATTTCGAAGACCGCCACTTCGCCATCATGGCCCCCCTCGCCGAAGTGCAGGCCTATTCCGAGGCCGGCGAGGAAGCCGAAGGCGACAGCAACCTGACCATCGAGATCTTCGAGGTCAAGGGCGACGACTTCTCCATCCTCGAGGACGAGGCCTTCGCCCAGCGCCTCCTGGCCCACCTGGACGAACTGTCCGCCAAGCTCGAGGAAGAGGAAGGCAAATAGCAACCACCACCTCGTCATCTGTGGCATTCTTGTGACATGAGGACGGATTCTGTAAAGACCAAGGGTCGGGTGCTTCTCCTGTGCGGAGACCCCACCGGTCTGCAGAAACAGTTCCAGGGGGAGGATCTCCCCCTGGAGCAGGTGCGCCTCCGGGACTACGTGTCCGTGGACGAGATCGCCCCGGGCTGGGTCTGCTACTACTTCGGCCAGCGGCTGGAGGACTTCCCGTACCTGGGCCTCCTGTGCGACGGGGCGTTTCCCGTGCACGAAGGCTTCGTGCGCCGCGGCGGGTTCGAGGTGGCCGTGTCGGGCAAGCGCCACGGGATCGGCAGTCCCCGGGAGGCCGGTCCCTACGCGGAGCGCGCGTCGGGCATCCGCATCGTCATCGCGGAAAGCTTCGACCCCGGCTACCGCCTCTACTGCCACTCCCTCGGGCTGCTCACCTCCACCGACATGACCCTGGTGGACCGCATCCGCGCGGGCGAGGCCGTTCCCATGGCCGCGTTCACCGAGGGCCTGGATCCGCTCACCGCCGAGATCGTGGCCGTGGGCGGCATCTTCGACTTCACCCGGGCCCGGCTCGAGGGGGCCGCGGTGATCCCCGTGACGCGCCGGGAGCCCGCGCCGATGACCTACGGGGAGAAGATCCTGGCCCGGGCCGCCCGCGACGGGGCCGGGCTGGGCCTGCCCTCGGTGGCGCCCGGCGACGGGCTTCTGGTCAAGGCGGACTGGCGCTTCTCCCACGAGACCGTCACGCCCCTGGCCGTGGCCATGCTGCGCAAGGGCCTGGGCGAGGGCATCCCCTTTTCGGACCCCGCGTCCATCCTGGCCTTCCGCGACCACCTCACGTTCATGGGCCGGTTCTACACCCAGGACGAGGGCCAGCCCGGGCTCATGGAGGTGGCCAGGCGCATCAAGAAGCTCCAGGAGGAGTTCTGCGCCGCCAACGCCATCCGCCTGCACGGGGACGCTTCCGAGGGCGGGTGCGAAGGCATCTGCCACGTGCTCATGGCCGAGCGGTACGCCCTGCCGGGGCAGGTGATCGTGGGCACCGACTCCCACACCTCCCACAGCGGCGCCCTGGGCGCCCTGGCCTTCGGGGTGGGAGCCGCGGACATCGCCTCGGCCTGGGTCACCGGGGACGTGCGGATCACCGTGCCGCCCACCATCCTGGTGCGCCTGGACGGCGAGCTCGGCCCCGGCGTCTGCGCCAAGGACCTGGTGCTCCACCTCCTGACGCTGCCCTTCTTCCGGGACGGCCACGTGCGCGGGCACATCATCGAGTACGCGGGCGAGGCCCTCGGGGCCCTGCAGATCGACGAGCGCGCCACCCTCACCAACATGGCCGCCGACTTCGGCGCCTTCGCGGGCGTCATGGTGCCGGACGCGGAAACCGTCCGGTTCGTGGAGGAACGCAGGGGCGCCCGCATCGCCCTGGAGCCCTGGATGGCCAGCGATCCCGCCGCCGTCTACGCGGACCGCCTGGTGGTGGACTGCTCGAAGGTGGTGCCCATGGTGGCCTCGCCGGGCTTCGCGGGCAACGGCCTGCCCCTGGATTCCCTGGAGGAGGAGGTCCCGGTGGACATCGCCTACGTGGGCAGCTGCACCGGCGCCAAGCGCGCCGACCTGCAGAAGGTCTACGACGTGGTCCGTTGGGGCCTGGACCGCGGCCTCACGGTGCCGCTGCGGGTGCAGTTCTTCATCCAGCTGGGCAGCGAGGACGTGAGGGCCCACGCCGAGGCGCAGGGCTGGCTCGCCGCATTCGAGGAGGCCGGCGCCCGCATCCTGGGGCCCGGCTGCGGAGCCTGCATCAATGCCGGCCCCGGCGTCTCCACCCGCGCCGACCAGGTCACCATCAGCGCCATCAACCGCAACAATCCCGGCCGCAGCGGCCCCGGCAAGGTGTGGCTGGCGAGCCCGGCCACGGTCGCGGCCAGCGCCCTGCGCGGCGCCATCTGCGGATTCGGCGGCCTGGCGGGAACCCCCTAGGGCCGACCGGCATCGAAGAAGCAGGGACGGGGCCCGGGCGGGCTCCGCTGTCGAGCATTAGTGGAAACCTTGTGGAGCGATCGATGCAAGCAGACACCAACCTGCGGACCCTTCTGGAAGCCCTGCTGGGCGCCCGCCGCGCCGGGAACATCCTGGCTTCCGTGGCGGTGCCCGAGGCCCTCATGGGGCCGCGGGAGCCGCGGGTCTCGAGGGCCCAGTTGGCCTTCGCCATGAACCTCGTCCTGCTCCGGGACCTGCAGGAGCGGGTGCCTTCGGCGAGGGCGTACATGCTCGACGTCGCCGCCGGAGGGGGCAGGGTGGTCTTCGACCACGGCGCCCTGCGCACGGTCCTGGCCGCCAGCGGCCCGCTGCCCCCGGGCGAGGCCGCCATCACGCGGGTGCTGGAACCCCTGGGCTACGCCCTGGCCGACGTCTACCCCCTGGACCGGCTCTCCATGACCGGCCGCGCCTACCGCCACCAGGACCTGCCGGAGGACATCCCCCAGTTCTTCCTGAGCGAGTTCCATCCCGAGGGCTTCAGTCCGGCCTTCCGGGACGCCGTGGCCCGGGTGCTGGCCACCTCCCGGGATCCCCTGCCGCCCCGGGCCCTGGAGCTGCTGGCCGAGCTGTCCGGGACGGGGAGCCTCGCCCTGGAGGACGCCCGGGCCCTCCTGCCCGACCTGGTGGCGTGCTTCGACCGCCAGCATGGGGCGCCCAGCCTCGCCGACTACCGCATCCTCTACCAGGAGAGCGCGGAGATGGCCTGGATCGCCACCGAAGGCAACGCCTTCAACCACGCCACGGACCGCGTCGCCGACGTGGAATCCCTGGCCGCGGCCCAGAAGGAGCTGGGCCGGGCCATGAAGGACACCGTGGAGGTCTCCGCCAGCGGCCGGGTCCTGCAGACCGCCTTCCAGGCCGATCCGGTGGAACGGCCCTTCCGGGACCTGGAGGGCCACCTGGTGTTGAAGACGGTGCCGGGCTCGTTCTTCGAGTTCATCACCCGCAGGCCCCTTCCGGGCGGCGGCCTGGACCTGGGCTTCGACACCGGGAACGCCCAGGCCATCTTCAAGATGACCGCGCCCGGGAGCTATTGAGTGGACGCCCTGATGAACGACCTCACCGCCCTTCTGGGCCCGGGCGCGGTGCTCACCGACCCTTCCGAACTGGAGAAATACGAAACCGGCTGGCGCTACGGGAAGGGCAGGGCCCGCATCGTCGCCAGGCCTTCCACCACCGCCGAGGTCTCGGCCTTCATGGCCTACTGCCGGGACAAGGGGCTGCGCGTCATCGTGCAGGGGGCCAACACGGGCCTCGTGGGCGCCTCCGTGCCCGACGCCCAGGGCGGGATGGCCGTGCTGAGCCTGGAACGCCTGAACCGGCGCCTGGAGATCGACGCCACGGACCGCACGGTCAGGGTGGACGGCGGCGTCCTCCTCAGCGCCCTCAACGAGGCCCTGGCCGCCCACGGCCTGCACTTCCCGGTGGACCTGGGGGCCGACCCCCAGATCGGGGGCATGATCGCCACCAACACCGGGGGCACCCGGCTCCTGCGCTACGGCGACGTGCGCCGGAATCTCCTGGGCGTGGAGGTGGTGCTGGCCGACGGCACCGTGGTGGACGCCCTTTCCGCCCTCCGGAAGAACAACACGGGCCTTGATTTCAAGCAGCTCTTCACCGGAACCACCGGGCTCTTCGGCGTGGTCACGGGGGCCGTGCTGCAGGTGGCGCCCCTGCCGCGCCAGCGGGCCGTGGCCCTGGTGGCGCTGTCCAGCGGCGGGGCCGTGCTGGACCTCCTGCGGAGCCTGGAGAGCGGGCTTTTCGAGGTGTTCACGGCCTACGAAGTCATTTCCGGGGAGGCCATGGCCGCCGTGTTCCGGCACCAGGAGGCCCTCCGCAACCCCTTCGACGAGGTCCCGCCCTACACGGCCCTGGTGGAGCTGGCCAGCTCCCTGCCCGAGGGGAGCCTCGACCTTGCCTCCCTCCTGGAGGACGCCCTGGGGGCGCATATGGAAGCCCACGGCGAAGGCGTGCTGGACGCGCGGTTCGGCAAGCCCGCCGAGTTCTGGGCCATCCGCCACCATGTGTCCGAGAGCCTGCGCGGCGAGGGGAAGGTGCTCGCCTTCGACATCGCCGTGCCCCGGTCCGGCCTTCCCGCCTTCACGGAGGCCGTGAGGGCGTGGCTGGGCGAGGCCCATCCCTTCATGAGGGTCTGCGACTTCGGCCACTGGGGCGACGGCGGAACCCACCTCAACCTGGTCTGGCGCGAGGCCGACAGCCCCATCCCCTACGCGGAGCTGGTGCCCATGGTGCAGCGCAAGGTCTACGACCTGGCCGTCCTGGAGCACGGGGGCAGCTACAGCGCCGAGCACGGCGTGGGTCCGCACAACCAGCGCTTCCACGACCTCTACACCCCCCCGGCCGTCAAGGCCGCGGGGGCCGCGCTCCGCGCCCACTTCGACCCGGCCGGCCTCCTGGGGATCACCCGGCTCTGGTGACGCCGTTCGTCGGCGATCCTCCGCCTCCGGTACGAATTTCCCCGCCGGACCCGGAGCTTCCGAAGTAGGCTTCCTCCATGCGCGACCGCAGACCGAATCCGATCCGGGAGGCCCCGTTCCGGTGGCTTCTCAAGGCCGTGCCCCTGGGTCTTCTCAGCGGGCTGCCCTTCGCCCTGCTCCATGGGCCCTTGACCCTTCGAAGGGTGGGGATGTCGAGCCTGGTGGGCCTGATCTTCACGCTGGTGATGTGGTCGGGGCTGGAACTGGGCTCGGGCTGGGTGCGCCGGGGCGGGCCGGGCCTGGCCTCCGCGCAGCTGCGCTGGCTTGTGCTCTTCACCGCCCTGTTCGCGGCCTGTGGGCTCCTGGCGCGCGTGGCCGTCGGGGTCAACCTCCTGCGGAACCCGGGCGCCGCCTTCCTCTCCTACCTGGTGGGCTTCTCCATATCCAGTTCCATGGTCACCTACCACACGGCCCGAAGCCTCGCCGAGGCGGAGCGGGCCCTGGAGCGGGCCCGGGGCGAGGCCGCCATCCTGATCCTCAAGGCCCAGCTCAGCCCCCACACCCTCTTCAACGCCTTGAACGCCATCGCCGCCCTCATCCCGGCCGACCCCCGCAAGGCGGAAGCAGCGGTGGAGAGCCTGTCCGGCTTCCTGCGCCGGATGCTGGAGGCTTTGGGGCGGGAGCGCTGGACCCTGCGCGAGGAGTTCGACCTCATCGCATCGCTCCTTGAACTGGAGAAGGCGCGGTTCGGGGACCGCCTCACGGTGCGCCTGGACCTGCCCGAGGCCGAAGCGGACCGGGAAATCCCGCCCCTGCTCCTGCTGCCCCTGGTCGAGAACAGCCTCAAGCACGGCTTCCGCCCCAAGGTGGGGCCCTGCGCGCTCACCGTCGCCGCCGACGCCTCCGGGGTGCGGGTGGAGGATGACGGCGTGGGCCGCGTCCCCGGAGCCCCCGCGGGGGTGGGGCTTGCCGCGGTGGGCAGCCGCCTCGCCGCGGTGGGCGGCTCCCTGGAGTGGCCCGAGGCGCTTGCGGGCTGCGTCGCGCGGGTGCGGTTGTGAGCCTGACCTACGCCCTCGTGGAGGATGAGGCCCCGGGCCGCATGAGGCTGAAGGCCCTGCTCGGCGAGCTCCGCCCGGAGGCCGCGTGCCTGGGCGAGGCCGAGGACGGCGGCGCGGGGCTGCGCCTTCTGAGGTCGTGCCGGCCCGACGTGCTCTTCCTGGACGTCGAGTTCCCCCCGGCCGGGGCCTTCGGCCTCCTGGAGCAGGCCGCGGCCGCGGGGCTTACCCTGCCTCCGGTGGTCTTCGTCACCGCCTTCGCCGACTACGCGGTGGAAGCCTTCCGGTGGGCGGCCTGGGACTACCTCCTCAAGCCCGTGGCCAGGCCGCGCCTGGAAGCGGCCCTGGCGCGGATCGAGGCGCGCCTCGAGCCCCCCCGGGACCTGGCCCCGCTTCTCCAGTCCCTGGCCGCCGCGCGCCGGCAGGAGGCCCCTGAGCGCTTCACCGTGCAGGCCAAGGGCGGCCTGCGCGTGCTGGCCTGGGCCGACGTGAGCCACCTGGCCACCGAGAACCGCCTGCTCTTCGTGCACACCCCGGAAGGACGCTTCATCCTCGGCCGCACCCTGGAGGAACTGGAGACGCTCCTGAAGCCGGGGTTCTGCCGCTGCCACCGGGGCGCCATGGTGGCGCTGGCCCGGGTCCGGGAGCTGCGGGCCGAGCCCGAAGGCAACGGGGAGGTCCGCCTGGACACCGGGGACCGGGTGCCCGTGAGCCGGGACCGCATGGCCGAACTGCGCCGTCGGCTGGGATAGCCTTTCGGCGGGAATTTCCGGTCCCTGGTCCCTTCCTGGCTTTCGCGGCGCCGGCGGCGGCGGAAGCTGGGGGGGAAGGAGCCCCCATGCGAAACCCCCTCCTCTTCGCGCCAGCCCTGACGCTGGTCCTGGCCGCCCAGGATCTCCCCGTCCGCCTCCAGGGCGCCCTGCGCCTCCCGGCCGATTCCCTCCAGGCCCTGAGGGGCGAATGGGCCGCATCCGGCCAGGACCGCCCCTATTGGGACGCCTGCCTGGCCTACGCGCTCGTGAGCCAGCTGGGTTCCCGCGAACCCAAGGCCATGGAGGCCCTCCTCGACCGCACCCTGAAGGCGCTGGAGTCCCGCCGGGATGGCGAGAGCCTGGCCCTGCACGGGGCCTGCCTCGGCCTCAAGCTCGGCTTCCGGCCCGCCATGGCCATGACGCTTTCGGCCCAGGCCAGCGGGCTGTTCGCCCAGGCCCTGAAGGCCGCCCCGGACAACCCCCGGGCGCTCCTCCTCCAGGGCATCCACGTCCTCCATACGCCGGCCTTCGCCGGTGGCGGGCCCGGGAAGGCCCTTCCGATCCTGGAAGCCGCGGTCCGCGCCGCCGACGGCGAGCCGGCCC
>DBMS01000258.1:0-692 GCA_002297665.1 Holophagaceae bacterium UBA692
CGTGGTAGCAGCCGTCGAACTTCAGGATGCGCGAGCGCTTCGTGAAGCCGCGGGCGGCGCGCAGGGCGCTCATGACGGCCTCGGTGCCCGAGGACACGAACCGCATCTTCTCCACGAAGGGGACCATCGACTTGATGCGCCGGGCCAGGGCTACCTCCCGGCGGCTGGGGGCTCCGAAGGTCAGGCCCTCCTGCATCGCCTCCACGGCGGCCGAGATGATCTCGGGCACGGCGTGGCCGAGGATCAGCGGGCCCCAGGACATGCAGAGGTCCACGTAGCGGCGGCCCTCCTCGTCCTCGAAGCGGNNGCCCCAGGCCTTGCGGAAGAACTTCGGGGTCCCGCCCACGGCGCGGAATGCCCGCACGGGGCTGGAGACGCCGCCAGGAAAATGGGTGAGGGCTTCCTGGAACAGGGTGTCGTTGCTCATGGTCAGATCCACTTCTTCTCAAGGGCCTCGCGGGCCACGTAGGTGACGATCCAGTCGGCGCCGGCGCGGCGGATGGCCAGCAGGTGCTCCCTGAACAGGTTGGCCTCGTCCAGCCAGCCCATGCGGGCCCCGGCCTTGACGCTGCTGAATTCGGAGGAAACGTGGTAGGCGGCGATGGGGCAGAGGGTCTTCTCCCGCAGGCGCCAGATGAGGTCCAGGTTGGGCATGGCCGGCTTGACCATGAGGGCGTCGGCGCCCTCCTCCA
>DBMS01000258.1:699-7041 GCA_002297665.1 Holophagaceae bacterium UBA692
CCATCTGGTAGCTGCGGCGGTCCCCGAACTTGGGCGAGGAGTCCGCGGCCTCGCGGAAGGGGCCGTAGTAGGCGCCGGCGTGCTTGATGGCGTAGCTGAGGATGCCGGTCTGGGTGAAGCCCTGGGCGTCCATGGCCTCGCGCATGGCGCGGATGCGGCCGTCCATCATGTCCGAGGGGGCCACCACGTCGGCGCCGGCCTCGGCGTGGGCCACGGCCATTCGGGCCAGGATCTCCACGGACCTGTCGTTGACGATCACGGGGCCCTCGTTGACGCCGCAGTGGCCGGTGTCGGTGTAGGCGCACAGGCACACGTCGGTCATGACGATGACGTCCGAGCCGAACTCCTTCTTCAGGCGGCGCACGGTCACGGGCACGATGCCCTCGTGGTCGTGGGCGGCGTGGGCGTCCGGGGCCTTGTCGGAAGGGTCGGGCACGCCGAAGAAGAGGTGGGAGCGCAGGCCCAGCTTCAGGTCGGATTCCACCTGGCGCACCGTGGCCTCCACGCTGTTGCGGGAGATGCCCGGGAGGCTGGAGATCTCGGTGGATTCGTTGCCGGGCTGCACGAAGTGGCCCTGGATGAGGTTCCGGGCCTGGACGGTGGTCTCGGCCACGAGGTCCCTCATGGCGTTGGTGGTGCGAAGGCGTCGGGATCGGATCAGCATGGTCAACCTCGTGAAGACAGGAGTTGCTGCAGGGCGGACAGCTGGGGCTGGCACCACCCATGGGAAGGATATCCCACTTGGGCGAAGGCCCGGTCCGTTCGTTCACCCCAGGCCAGGCGCAGGCGGTCCCCGGAAAGCGGGCCCAGCACTTCGGCCTGCAGGGGGCTGAGGGCCAGGACGGCGTCCAGGGCCGGCAGGTCCGGCAGGGGGTCCAGGGGCACTTCGCGGTGGGTGATCCAGGGCAGGAGGGTCCAGGCGGAGCCCCGCAGGGCCTCCTCCAGGTGCTCCCGGCTGCGTCCGGCGCGGGCCAGGAGGAAGGTCCCTCCCGCGGGGAAGCGGTCCTTGAGCAGCTGCACGAGGCCCTCGGCATGCGGAATGGCGCTGGTGAGCACCTGCCGGCCTTCCAGGGCCCGGGCCGTGGCCGCGCCCTGGGCCAGGCAGGGCACGCTCTGGGGGATCCGCCCGAGGCGGGCCGCGGCGGGGCTGAGCACGATGACCCCGTCGGGGCGCGGGTGCGGCGGGGGGGCGCCCGTGGCCTCCATGGCCGTGACGTGGAAGGGGACGGGCTCCCAGCCCGCGGCCGCAACGGCCCGGCTCATCGCGTCATCCTGGGCGCGGGCGAGGCCCACGCGTTTCACAGCCCCAGCCCCCGGAGGACCTCGGTGACGAGGGCATCCTCATCGGTGCCGCGGGATTCGGCCCACCGGATCCCGTCGGGCCCCGCGTAGGCGGCCCGGAGGTGGAAGGCGCCGCCCTCCTCGACGCAGAGGGCGCCCAGGGGCTGCTGGCACCCGCCGCCGATGCCCCGGAGCACCCTGCGCTCGAGGGTCACGCACCGCAGGGTCGGGGGGTGGTGGAAGCCCTCGAGGGCTTCCAGGATGGCGGCGTCCTCGGCCCGGCATTCCGCCAGGAGGGCGCCCTGGGCCGGGGCCGGGAGCAGCTCCCGGGGCCCGAAGGGCCGCACGTCCAGGCCGGTGAGGTCCAGGCCCAGGCGGCGCAGGCCCGCGGCCGCCAGCACCGTGCCGTGGAGGGGGGCGTCGCGCAGCATGCCGTCCTTGACCCGCTGGAGCCGGGTGGGGACGTTGCCGCGGATCCACGTGAAGGAGGCCTTGGGCAGGGCCTGGGAGAGGAACCGCAGGCGCCTTTCCGAGCTGGTGCCGATGACGGGGTTCTCAGGGGCGTCGGGGCGCATCACGAGCCAGTCCGCGGAGTCCTCCCGCAGGGGGACGCAGGCGGTGGCGATGCCCGCGGGGCGGTCGAGGGCCACGTCCTTGAAGGAATGGATGAGCAGGTCCACGTCCCTGGAAAGGAGCGCGTCCTCCAGTTCCTTGGTGAAGAAGCCCGCGCCCTCCTCCTTGCCCAGGGGGCCGGCGAGCCACTGGTCGCCGTGGGTGGTGAAGCGCTTCCATTGGATTTCATGCCCGGCCGCACGGAGGTGGGCCACCAGGTCTTCCGATTGCTGCACGGCGAGGAGCGAACCCCGCGTGCCCAGTATGATCTTCATCGTCCTTCCAGGGCTGGCTCACGGTGGAGGTTGAGGGCCCGGAACGCCAGCGTGCGTCCCCGCTTGAGGAGGGCCTCCAGGGCTTCCATCTGGACGGGGTCGAGTCCGGCGAGCGCGCTTCCGGGCGCGACGGCTTCCGCCTCCATGGCCTCCCAGGCGTCCGTGAGGCGATCCTGGGCGGTACGGTTGGCGTGCTTCTGGATCCGTGCGTCCGCCCGGCGCCGCAGGCGCTCCACGGCGCCGACGATGAAGGGCTCGGCGTGCACGGCGGCTTCCCGCCGCTTCATGCGCCCGCCCTCGGTCTCGGCCAGGAACGTGGAAAGATCCACGCGGGTGACCCAGGGAATCTCGTCCATCTCGGGTTCGGTGTCGTAGGGGAGGGCCAGGTCCACCAGCCTCACGGGGGGCCGGTCCAGGCGCTCCCAGTTGCCCTTGGTGAAGATGGGCGCGGAGCTGGCGGTGGCGGTGACCACGGCGTCGAAGCCCTCGGGGTCCATCTGCAGCTGTGCCAGGGGCACCAGCGGAAGGCCGAAGGCTTCGGCCTTGGACAGGGTCCGGTTGGACATGGAGATCTGGAAACCGCGCTCGGGCAGACGCTGGGCCAGGTACCGGCTCATGGGACCGACGCCCACGATGGCCACCTTGGCGTTGGGGGCCAGGGTGGTCTCCAGGTGGCGCAGGGCCGCGGTGGCCACGCTGGCGCTGCCGTCGTCCAGGCCGATGCGCGTGCGCAGGCGCTGGGCTTCGCGCAGGATGTCCTCGAAGGCCGCCTGGGCCTCGTGGCCCGCGGTGCGGGTTTCCTTGGCCGTCTGCAGGGCCTGCCGCATCTGGCCCACGATCTCGCGGTCGCCCAGGTTGGCGCTGTTGAGGCCGGTGGCCACCTCCAGCAGGTGCCGCCAGGCGGCCTCCCCCTGGAAGCACTCGATGTCCGGATCGAAGCCCAGGGTGGTGCCGTCGCCGCCCCAGAACATGAAGATGACCCGCTGGCAGGTGGCGAGGTACACCAGTTCGCACGCGTCGGAGATGCGCCGCCACATGAGCAGGTGATCAGCCAGGTGCGCACGGACCACGTTCCTGGCCACCACCTCAGGGTCATGCCTCGGTATGTAGTAGGAATAGAGAACAGGATCCATGGGCCGCCATTTAGTCTGTCTAAGGGATCAGGGTATCTTAAATAATTGAATCGACCGAACCGGAAAGTTCAGGTTCCGGCCGGACCCGGGCCGGTCCCGGGCGGCGCAGGCAGGTAAATTCCCTTCTGCCATATTGTTTTCCCATCGGCCGGCGGAAGGGAAGCGCAAAGGCGTAAAAAAGGGAAATTGATGGCCATCACAGGAGGCTAGGGTTCCAGGAGCCGTCCGGGCATCTCCGCGAGGCCGTACACCGCCACCGCGAGGATGGCCGCGTTCCGGGCCAGGTCCTCCTTGTCGATCTTGTCGAAGGTGTCCGCCTTGGAGTGGTGGACCTCCCAGTACTTGGCCGTATCGTGGTTCATGCCCAGGCCGGGGACGCCCACCATGACCGAGGGCTCGATGTCCACGCCGCCGTGGCCCAGCACCAGCCTTCCGGCATCCAGGGGCTCCAGCATGGGCCGCAGGCCCGAAAGGACCGCCAGGGCCTTCTGGGCGTCCGGGGCCTTGCCGCCCTCAGGGGCGTGCAGTTCCAGGGAGAAGCCCCGGGCCGGGCCGTTGCCCGAATCCGTCTCGATGGCCGCCACGTGGTCCTTCATCCGGGCCCGGTGCAGGGCCAGGTAGCCCTCCCCGCCCCGGTTCCCGTTCTCCTCGTTGGCGAAGAACACGACCCGCACGGTGCGGGCCGGCTTCAGGCCCTGTTCGTGGATGAGCTGCGCGGCGGCCAGGGACAGGACGCAGCCCACCCCGTCGTCCTGGGCCCCCTGCCCCACGTCCCAGGAATCCAGGTGCCCGCCCACGAGGACGATCTCCTCCGGCCGGGCCGAGCCGGGCAGTTCCCCCACGACGTTGGCGGCCTCCACGTCGGGGAGGGTCCGGCAGTTCATCTCCAGGTGCACCCGGATGCGCTGGCCCCGTTCCCACTGGCGGCGCATCATCATGGCGTTCTCCACGCTCACGGCCGCCGCGGGGATGGCGGGGGCGTCGGCGTCGTAGTGGAGGGTGCCGGTGTGGGGCGTGTCGAAACTCAGCGAGGCCACGGAGCGCAGGAGCATGGCCACGGCCCCCTTGCGCGCCGCCGCCGAGGCCCCGGAAAAGCGCATGCGCGCCCCGGGCCCGTAGCCCTTGAAGGGCGATTCGAACAGGACGATGCGGCCCTTGACCTGCTCGTCCTTGAGGGCGGCCAGTTCTTCCAGGGAGGACACCACCACCACGTCGGCCGTGATGCCGCCCTCGGGGGTGGGCACGCTCATGCCCAGGCCCAGGATGCTCAGCTCCTGCGGGGTGGGCGCCACCATGCGGGCCGATTCCCCGTTGCGCACCCAGTGGGGCACCATGACCTTCTCGGCGCGGACGTTCTGGAGCCCCGCGTCCCGCATGGCCTGGAGGCCCCACTGCACGGCCTTGCCGTAGTTGGCCGAGCCGCTGAGGCGGTGGCCCACGTCGTCGCACAGGGACCCCAGGGTCCGGTAGGCCCGGTCCGAGGCCAGGGCCCGGGCCGCCAGGGCCGACGCCTGGGTGCGGATCCTCGCCAGGGGGTCCTCCGGGGCCGAGCCCAGGAGGGCGGACGCGCCGAGACCCAGGGCGAGAAACAAGGGGATGGAACCGCGCATGGGGCCTCCGTCGATGCATCATTATGCGCGGTATTGTCCGTTCCTGCCCAGCGAAACCGCCCGCACGGGGCTACCGCACCCGCACCCGCACCCGCAGCCGGCCCAAGGCGTCGGCCTCCAGCACCTCCCAGGACAGCGGCCCGTCCCTGCCCGCGGGCGCTTCGCCCGGGCCCGCGTTGAAGGCGGCGTCGTCCAGTTGCCACCGGCGCCCGGGGTAGCTGGGCGCGGGCGGATCGGGGGTGCGGGGGTGGGCGTCGATGATCCGCACGGGGCCCCGGGGCTCGCCCCGGGTGAGCAGCCCGGGATCCACCCGCGCCACCACCAGTCCTTCGAACCCGGGGCCCCAGCGGTCCCCCACCCGCCCCCGGTCGAAGCCCAGGGGCCGGCGCACGTTCAGCTCCCAGAACCGGCCCCGGCGGCGGGGGTCGGGAATCACCAGGCGCTGGGGCCGGTCCCGGGGGGCGCGTTCCAGGGGATCCAGCCAGCCCTCCCAGGTCCGGCGCACCTCCAGGGTGCGCACGGTGTCGCGGAACAGGCCGTGGTACCAGAGGTGGGTGCGCACCCAGCCCATGGGCTGGGAGGGGCTGTAGGCCGTGTCCTCCTGCCAGGGGCCGGTTTCGGGATGGAAGCGGTCCCAGCCCCGGAACATCCCGGCGTCCATGACGTCCCAGGCGCCGGCGGTGAGCGGGTGCCTGGAATCCAGGTAGAAGTCGTCCACCCGGTTCTCGCCCATGGCGTGGAGGGCCTCGTGGACGATGAAGCCCAGGGGGGTCTCGTCCGTGAAGAACACCGCGGGCCACTGGACGTACCGGTTCCAGGGAAGCGGTTCCAGGAGGCAGATGGCCGTGAGTTCCTCACGGCTCCGGGTGACGGTGCCCGGCGGGCCGGGAGGAACGATCCAGAGGTGGTCGGGCTTGCCGTCGGGACGCAGGGCGCCGGTGCGGTTGTCCACCAGGTCAAAGGGCTTGAGATCCATGGACTTCAGGCGTTCCAGGACCCAGGTGACCAGGGCGCCCCGCTGGTCGTCGGTGCGGGGCGCGGGGTGGTCGGCGTCGGCCAGGTGCAGCCAGGCCCCCTCCTCCAGCTCCAGGCTGCCCTTGCTGATCTCGTAGAAGTAGCTGGCCGCGCTGGCCTCCCCCGCGCCCCGGCCGAAGAAGAGGGCCCGCAGCTCGGCGTCGGTGCGCAGGGGGGCCTGGTCCGGGAAGTCCAGGCGCACCACCAGCACCCGCTCCTTCCGGTGGGCCGGGGCCGGGCCCAGCACCACCGGGGCCGCCAGTTCGCCCACGGGAACCACGTCCCGCTGATACCCGGATTTCTCCACCACCACGTGGGTGTCGGCCGGGTCCAGGTCCAGCGCGAAGGCGCCCTGGGCGTCGGTGAAGGCCACCGGGGGGCGGGCCCGGGGCCGCACCCGGACGCCTCGGTCCGCGT
>DBMS01000278.1 GCA_002297665.1 Holophagaceae bacterium UBA692
GGGGTCGGGCTGGGGTCTCGGCTATGAGTTTAATTAATCGCTAATAGATGTCAATACTCCATCATTGTGAATTTTTTGAAACGAATCCCCGTTGGCCCCTGGAAATGCCATCCGAGCCCAGGGCTGGCATGATGAACGCATCATTCCTACCCCCTGCGCTAAGCTGGAGCCATGCGATCCCTGCCCGTCCTGCTCTCCCTCGCCCTGCCCGCCCTGGCGGCGGCGCCCCAGATCCGCGTGGGGCTGGACACCCAGGCCCTGGAATGGACCGTCAGCCTGGAGGGCGGCGGCGAGGTGCGCGACCTGCAGGGCCGGCGCATCCTCAAGCTGGCCGAGGGCGAAAAGCTGAGGATCTGGTGGGACAGCCGCGGCGAGGCCGACCCCACCGACGAGTACCGGGTGCAGGTGGGCACGGCCATGGGCCTCGAGGAGGCCACGGCCACCCAGAAGAAGCTGGCGGCCCTGGGCGAGCGCCCCGACCGCGTGGAGGTGCCCGACGGCGGCACCTGGCGGGTGCTGACGGGACGCTTCGAGAGCGCCCGGGAGGCCGAGCCCATCCTCGAGAAGCTGGCCGCCCAGGGCTTCGACGAACTGTGGGTCTCCACGGAAAAGCGCAAGGGCGCGCCCCGGAAGGCCCGGGCCCTCTACGCCGTGACCGAGCGCTATGAGCGCCTGCCCCTGCCCAACGCCGGGGTGCTCCTGAAGCCCGCCGGCGAGCTCACCACCCTCGCGGGCAAGGGCCGCTACCGCGGGGCCATGCGCATCGTCCCCAACGCCCAGGGCCGGCTTTCCGTGATCAACACCCTCGACCTGGAAACCTACCTGAAGGGCGTGGTGCCACGGGAAATGGGGGCCTGGGAGTACCCGGCCCTGGAGGCCCTCAAGGCCCAGGCGGTGGCCGCGCGCACCTACGCCTACGTGAACCTGGGCAAGCGCGCCAAGGACGGGTTCGACCTCCTGGACACCGTGGCGGACCAGGTGTACGGCGGCCGCGACGGCGAACAGGCCCTCACGGACCGGGCCGTGGCCGAGACCGCCGGCCTCATCGCCACCTACGGCGGCCGGCCCATCCAGGCGCTCTTCATGGCCGACTCGGGCGGGGCCACCATCGACAACACCTTCGTCTTCGGGGACGGCAGCCCCTACCTCAAGGGCGTCTCCAACTACGCGGCCGCGCCCCGCACCCAGACCTTCAAGGGCGCCCTGGCCCCGGCGGGCGACACGCCCTGGCTCACGCCCGAACTGCTTCGCCTGTGCGCGTCGGGCCTGGTGCCCACGGCCTTCCTGGACACGGCCCGCATGAGCCGGCCCGCGCGAATGGACGACCTGCGTGCCGCGGTGGCCGCCCTGGCGTCCCGCCTGGGGCGGCCTCCGGTGGCGCCCGAGCCGAACCTCCTGCTGTGGATGGCCCGTTCCCTGGGCTTCGCGGACCTGGTGGACGGGCAGGAACGCCCGGACGACGCCCGCTACTTCCTGGGCGACGCGGTCCCCGGCATCGCGGACCAGCCCCTGGCGTCCTTCCTGGCGCGCCGCGGCATCGCGCCCCCGGCCCTGTGGCGCGCCGCGCCCACCCTGGGCCAGGCCTTCCAGGTGCTGGGGCGCCTCTGGCAGGAACTGGAGCCCGCGGAATTCCTGGAAGGCACCCTGCTGCGCGACGGCCAGGTGCGCGTGAAGAACGGCGGCCCGGGCCCCCTTCCCCTGGCGCCTTCCCTCCTGGTGGCCGAGGAGGCCCCCGGCGGAAGCCTGCGCCTGGTGGCCGAGAGCGCGGTGCAGGTGGGGGACCGGGTGCGGTGGATGCCCGCTGCGGGAGGTTCGCCCCTCCTGGTGCGCCGCCTGGACCCGGACGGCACGTCCCTGGACCGCTACAACCCCACCGCCCACTGGAAGGTGGAGATCAAGGAGGCCGACCTCCTCGACAGGCTGCGCACCCGCGCGGGCATCAAGGAGGTGAAGGGCTTCGAGTTCACCCACAACCCCCAGGGCCGGGTCACCGACATGGTGGTGCGCGACGGCCGGAACCGCCCCCACCGCTTCCGGGGCATGCACATCCGGAACCTCCTGGGACTCAAGGACAACGTCTTCCGCATGACGTCGGTGGGCGAGGCGCCCTCCCGGCGCTGGGTCATCTACGGCCGCGGCTGGGGCCACGGCGTGGGCATGGACCAGACCGGCGCCTACGGCATGGCGCTGGAGGGCCACACCTTCGACGGCATCCTGAAGCACTACTACCAGGGGATCCAGATCACGCCCATCGGGGAGTGACCTGGGATAATCCCCTCCCATGAGCCCCGTTTACAGCCTCGGCCCCGGCCCCGCCTTCCCCGACCCCCGTTTCCCGGACGAGGAGGGCCTCCTGGCCGTGGGCGGGGACCTCTCGGTGCCCCGGCTCCTGGGGGCCTACCGCCTGGGCGTCTTCCCCTGGTACGGCGAAGGCTCCCCCATCCTCTGGTGGTCCCCTCCGGAGCGCGCCATCCTCCTGCCCGGCGACGAGCACCTCTCCCGCAGCACGCGCCGGGCCCTGGGCCGGAACCCCTTCGAGGTGCGCGTCGACACCCGGTTCGCCGAGGTGGTGGAGCACTGCGCCCGGGTGGAGCGCCCCGGCCAGGACGGCACCTGGATCACGCGGGAGATCCGGGAAGGCTACCTGGCCCTGCACCGGGAAGGCTACGCCCACAGCTTCGAGGCCTGGCGCGGCGGGGAGCTGCGCGGGGGGCTCTACGGGGTGTCGCTGGGGGCGGCCTTTTTCGGGGAGAGCATGTTCAGCCTGGAGAGCTACGCGTCCCGGGCGGCCTTCGCCTGCCTGTGCCGGGTGGCCTGGGGCTGGGGCTTCCACTTCATCGACGGCCAGGTGCCCAACGCCAACCTGGAGGACCTGGGCGCGCGGGTGGTGGCCCGGGACGCCTTCCTTTCGCGCCTGGCGCGGGCCCTCGAGGTTCCCACCCGGCGGGGGCCGTGGACGGCGCCCTGAAGTAAGATGGAACCGATGCTCCCCATTCCGCCCCTTCCGGCCTCCTGGCCCTATGCGCCCCGCGTCGCGGCGCCCTGTCCCCGTCCCGAGGCCGGCGCCCGGCTCCCGGGACTGGACGGCGCGTGGAGCCTCGCGGCCCCGGCGGACCTCGCGTTCCAGGGGGACCCCGAGCCCCTGGGCGGGTCCTTCGGGCGGGGCGGGGTCTACCGGGTGGGGGACGTGGTGCTCCGGCCCTACCGCCGGGGCGGCCTCGTGCGGCACCTGAACGCGGCGATCTACCCGGGGCCGGAACGCTTCGAGCGGGAATACCGGGTCCACCGGGCCCTGTGGGAGGCCGGCTTCCCCACCGTCGAGCCCCTGGGGTGGGCCCACCGGCCCCGGCTCTGGGGGTGCGAGGGGGTCTTCCTCACCCGCTACGCGGGGGGCACGCCCTGGCCCCGCACCTGGGACGAGGCCGCCCTGCCCCGGGTGCGGGCCCTCCTGGAGGCCCTGTGCGCCTGGGGGCTCCACGCGCCCGACCTCAACGCCACCAACTTCCAGGTGCTGCCGGGCGGGGAGGTCCTGGCCCTGGACTGGGACAAGGCCCGGTGGCTCCCCGGGGAGGACCTGGCCGGAAGGTACCGGGCGCGCCTGGACCGCAGCCTCCGCAAGCTCGGCGCGCCTTCCCGATTTGTGATCTAATGCCTCGTTCCCATCAGGTTCAATATCGGATATTCTTGTCCGAATAGGAGTTTGACCATGGATTGGAGAGATCGTCTCACGGTGTGGTTCCGGCACGCCTTCTTCTACGGCGACAACTGGGTGAGCATCTGCGCGGGCATCCTCACGACGGCCACGGGCTTCACGCTGCTGTGGTCCTGGTTCCGGGAGCTGGCCAGCCCGCACTCGGCGCTGCCCTACGTGGGCATCCTGCTCTTCGTGCTGCTGCCCCTGCTGTTCCTGGTGGGCCTGTTCCTGATCCCCTTCGGCATGTGGCTCAAGTACAAGCGCCTGACCAAGGCCGGCCAGGCCCCCGAGGTCATGCCCAAGATCGACCTCTCCACCCGGCACATCCGCAAGGTCCTGACCGTGGTGGCGGTGGCGACCGTCCTCAACATCGCCCTGCTGGGCGTGGCGACGGTGCGGGGCGTGGAGTACATGGACTCCAGCAAGTTCTGCGGCCTCACCTGCCACACGCCCATGATCATGGAGTACCGGGCCTTCGTGGACTCGCCCCACTCCCGCGTGGGCTGCGCCCAGTGCCACATCGGCCCCGGCGCCGACTCCTTCATGAGGGCCAAGCTCGCCGGCGTGCGCCAGCTGTTCGGGGTCATGTTCAACAACTACCACCGGCCCATCCCGAGCCCGGTGGAGAGCCTGCGCCCCGCCAAGGAAACCTGCGAGTCCTGCCACTGGCCCCAGAAGTTCCACGGCAACAAGATCCTCGTGAAGACCCACTACGGCGACGACATCGCCAACACCCCGGCCATCACCGTGCTCATGCTCAAGATCGGCGGTCGCAGCGGCGAGGCCAACACGGGCATCCACGGGCGCCACATCGACACCTCCGAGCGCATCACCTACTCCAGCGGCGACGAGCGGCGGCAGGTGATCCCGCGGGTGGTCTACCGCGACGACAAGGGTCAGATGGTCGAGTACGTCTCCACCGACTCCAAGCTCACCCCCGAGCAGATGGCCAAGCTCCCCCAGCGGAGCATGGACTGCGTGGACTGCCACAACCGGCCCACCCACGCCTTCGAGAGCCCCGAGTGGGCCATGGACCGGCGCATCCAGGAGGGCCTGGTCAGCCGGGACATCCCCTTCATCCACAAGAAGGGCGTGGAAGTCCTCAAGGCCGAATACAAGGACCAGAACGACGCCAGCGCGAGGATCCCCAAGGCCCTGGTGGACTTCTACCAGGCCAACTACCCCGAGGTCTACCGGGACAAGAAGGCCGTGATCGAGGCCGCGGCCGTGGCCGTCAAGGACGCCTACCTGCGCAACGTCTCGCCCGAGATGAAGCTCACCTGGGGCACCCACCCCAACCACATCGGCCACCAGGACGGCGGGTGCTTCCGCTGCCACGACGGCAGCCACGTCAGCAAGGACGGCAGGACCATCGCCGGCGACTGCGACACCTGCCACACCATCCTGGCCCAGGACGACCCCAACCCGAAGATCCTCCAGGACCTCGGCACGAAGTAGGCAGGAAGGCTCCCGGCGACGGGAGCCTTTTTCTTGGCATCCTGGTAGACATGCAGCGCCCCGTCGACACCGCCGTCCACACGTTCAGGGAGAAGGCCTCGGTCTTCCGGACCGAGCTGCACCCCGCCCCGGACGCCGCGGCCCGGGAGGCCGTCCTGGCCCGGCTGCGCAAGCGCGACTACGACGCCAACCACCACTGCGCGGCCTGGCGGGAGCTGGGCGGGGCCCAGGGCTCCGACGACGACGGGGAGCCCTCGGGCACAGCCGGCCCGCCCATGCTCCGCGTCCTGGAGGGCGAGGACCTCGTGGACGTCCTGGCTGTGTGCATCCGGTGGTTCGGGGGCACGAAGCTGGGCACGGGGGGCCTGGTCCGGGCCTACACCGAGGGGGTCCAGGGCGCCATCGCCCAGGCCCGGGAGCAGGGCCTCCTGGAGGCCGTGAGGGCCTGGCGCCTGGGTTCGATCACCGCGGGCGCCGGCCAGGCCCACCTGCCCTTCTCGGTGCTGGGCGCGTTCCCGGAGGCCGAGATCCTGGGCCAGGACTTCCGCGGGGACCAGGCCGTGCTGCGGTTCCGCCTGCCCCTCACGGCCGACGGGGCCCGGGAGAAGGCCCTGGCCGCCCTCTGGCTGGAGCGGAGCCGGGGCGGGCGCGTGGACTGGGAATGATGCAAAAAGGGACGCCCCGCGACCCTATCAAGCAGGCTTGAGGACCGTTCGCCGATCCGGGCCCTGCGTTCGCCGAATGGCCCCTCCCCCGGGGCCCGGCGGCCCGTAGCCTGGGTGCAGGGAGGTTGGAACCATGGACTTCATACAGGGCGTCATCGAATGCTGCCCCGTGGCCCTCTGGTGGTTCTCAGCGTTGCTCACCCCGACCCTGGTCGCCCTGATCCCCATGAACAGCGCGCAGAAGAGTGGCCGCTCCTGACGATCTGCTAGGCTTTACCGGAGAGATCCATGCAAACCATGAATGAGACCCCCTCCCAGCAACCGACCTCCACCCGCCTGTGGATCGGCATCGCCATCATCGTCTTCGGCATCCTCGCGGCCCTGGACAACCTGCCGTTCGTGCGCGACCACGACCACTTCTTCCTGAACTTCTGGCCCGTGATCCTGATCGTCGTGGGCATCGGCAAGGTGAGCCGCGGCGCCGCGGAAAAGGGCATCTCCGGCTACCTCTTCATGCTCGCCGGCGCCTTCCTCCTGATCCACAACTTCGGCAGCGACAGCCTGGTGGAGGCCATGGGGCCGCTCTTCATCGTCGCGGTGGGCGTCTTCCTGGTCACCAAGGCCCTGCGCAAGAACCGGGGGGTCCCCGCGGACCTGGCCTCGCACGAGAGCTTCATCTCCTCCACGGCCATCTTCGGCGGCAACAAGCGCCGGGTCACCCACCAGGACTTCAAGGGCGGCGAGCTCACGGCCATCTTCGGCGGCTTCGAGCTGGACCTGCGCCAGGCCACCATCGAGGGCAACCAGGTGCGGGTGGACGTCTTCGTGCTCTTCGGCGGCGGCGAGATCAAGATCCCGCAGCACTGGGCGGTGTCCATGAAGGGCACGGCGATGCTGGGCGGCTTCGAGGACAAGACCCTCCACATGCCTTCCGCGGAAGGCGACGCCCCCCGGGTCCACCTGGTCGTCACGGGCCTGGTCCTGTTCGGCGGCCTCACCGTAATGAACTGACGTGAATCCCATCACCAGCAGCCGCGCGCGACTGGGGACCTACCTCCTGGGGTGGGTCCCCGTGGTGGCGCTTTTGACCTTCGTGGCCATGAGCCAGGGCTGGCGCCTGGCCGAAGCCCTCGTGCTGGGCGTGCCCATGTGCGCGTTGGGGGCCTTCCTGTTCCTGACGTCCTGGTACCTGTGCCGGGCCCTGCCGCTGCGGTCCACGCGCGTGGGCAGCCACTGGACCGCCTGGATCCTGGCGGCGGTGATCATGGCCGCCCTCTGGTCCGGGGCGGGGGTGGCCCTGGCCTGGTGTCTGGACCGGCTCAGCCCCCTGGCCGGGCTGTACCACCGGGCCCTGGCGGCCCTGCCGACCCTCCTGGGCATCGGCGTCGTCCTCTACCTGGCCACCCTGACCCTGCACTACCTGCTGGACGCCGTGGACCTGGGCAAGCTCTCCGAGGCCCGGGAGGCGGAATTCCGCATCCTGGCCCAGGACGCCGAGCTGCGGGCCCTCAGGGCCCAGCTCAACCCCCACTTCCTGTTCAACAGCCTCAACTCCATCAGCGCCCTGACCACCATCGACCCCCCCAAGGCGCGGTCCATGTGCATCCTCCTGTCGGATTTCCTGCGCGGCAGCCTGCGGCTGGGGGAAAAGCGCCTGGTCTCCCTTTCGGAGGAGGCCGACCTGCTCAAGGCCTACCTGTCCATCGAGCAGATCCGGTTCGGCAGCCGGCTCCAGGTGCAGTGGGACCTGGACCCGGCCACCCTGTCCGAGGAGGTCCCCGCCCTGCTCCTGCAGCCCCTGGTGGAGAACGCCATCAAGCACGGCATCGCCGGCCTCACCGAAGGCGGCGTGGTGCGCGTGGCCTCCCGCCGGGAAGGCAACGTGCTCGAGCTCGTGGTGGAGAACCCCGTGGACGCCGACACGCCGGTGGTGCCGGGGCTGGGGCTGGGGCAGCGGCAGGTGCGGAGCCGGCTCCAGATGAGGTACGGGGACCGCATGCGTTTCGAGGCGGGCACGGCGGACGGGATCCACCGGGTCCGCATGGTCTTTCCGAGCGAGGTCAAGCCATGATCGAGAAAACCTACAAAGCCATCGTGGTGGACGACGAGGACCTGGCCCGGGCCATCGTCGTCGAGCACCTGGGCGTCCATCCCGAGATCCGGGTGGTCGCCAGCTGCGCCAACGGTTTCGAGGCGGTCAAGGCCGCCACGGAGCACAAGCCCGACCTGCTGTTCCTGGACATCCAGATGCCCAAGCTCAACGGGTTCGAGGTGCTGGAGCTGCTGGACCCGCAGCCCACGGTGGTCTTCATCACCGCCTACGACCAGCACGCCCTCAAGGCCTTCGAGGTGCACGCCGTGGACTACCTGCTCAAGCCCTTCGACGCCGAGCGCTTCGAGGAGGCCCTGGTGCGGGCCAAGGCGCGGTGCGACCAGGGGGCCCCCTCCGGCCCCCAGCCCGCGGAGCTCTCGGACGCCGCGCGCAGCGACTGGCCCCTGGACCGCCTGGTGGTCAAGGACGGCACCAAGGTGACCCTCATCCCCCTGGCCAAGCTGGACTACGTGCAGGCCCAGGACGACTACGTGCTGCTGAAGACCCCCGAGAAGAGCCACCTCAAGCAGCAGACCATCTCGAGCCTGGAGACCCGCCTGGACCCCAACCGCTTCCTGCGGATCCACCGGAGCTTCATCATCCAGCTGGACCGCCTGGCCCGCCTGGAGCAGACGCCCTCGGAAAGCTGGGTGGCCGTGCTGCACGACGGCACCCGCCTGCCGGTGAGCAAGAGCGGATACGCCCGGATCAAGACCCTGCTGGAGAAGGGCAGCGTCTGATCGGGCGAAGCTGAGGGCCCGGCCGGAGGCTTTACGCCGCGGAAGGGGTTGCATATTCGTCCGGATCGGCATCAAAGGTCCGGAGGAACGCATGGCCAAGTCCCGTTTCTTAACCCAGGCACCCCCCATTGCCGCCCGCGTGGTGCTTGGCTTGCTATTCGCGGTCACCGGGCTGAACGGCTTCCTGGACTTCCTGCCCAGGCCCACGGCGCCCATGCCCGAAGGCGCCGCCGCCTTCGCGGGGGCGATGATGAAGACGGGCTACCTGCTCCAGCTCCTGGCGGGAACCCAGCTGGTGGCCGGCGTCCTGCTCCTGGCGGGGCGCTTCGTGCCCCTGGCCCTCGCGCTCCTGGCGCCGGTGATCGTGAACATCATCTGCTTCCATGTCTTCCTGCTGCCTGCGGGCATCGGGCCCGGCGTGCTGGCGCTGGTCCTGGAACTGTACCTGGCCTGGACCTGGCGTGCGGCCTTCCGCGCGATGCTCGCCGCAAGGTGAACGGCCGGCGGCCGGCGCAAGGGGATCAGGCCAGGCCGGAGACGTCCCCGGCGGTGAGGTCGACGTAGGTCCCGCCGCCCCGTTCCACCCTCAGGCGGCCATCGCCCAGCCAGCCCACGCACACGCCCTCCCCTTCCTCCCACCGGACCGCATCCCCGGCCCCGGGCCAGAGGAAGGGCGGCACCCGGGTGACGTCCAGGTCCTCCCAGGCGTCCAGGATGTCGCGGGCCAGGACGGGCGCCCGGGGGACGGGGCCCGTGGCCAGGTCCCGGAGGCAGGCGGGGGGGATCCGGCGGCCGGGAATGGCGGGGGCCTCCTCCAGGTTGACGCCCAGGCCCAGCAGGACGCGGTCCCCCTTGGCCTGGCCGATGATCCCGCCCACTTTCACCAGGCGGCCGTCCTTGCGCGCCACGAGGTCGTTGGGCCACTTGAGGCCCAGGGGGGCGCCGGAGGGCTCCAGCACTTCCACCACGGCCGCCATGGCCCGCTGGAGGAGGAGGCCGGGGGGAACCCGGGGCGCCGGCAGACATGCGGACAGCCAAAGACCGGCGCCTGGGCGGCTCACCCAGGTGTTGCCGGCCTGGCCACGGCCCAGGAGCTGCTCGCCGGCGAGGACGCCGCAGCAGCCCAGTTCCGGGTGGCGCTCCAGGAAGGCCTGGGTGGAATCCACCACCCCCAGGCGGATCAGCGGGAGGGGCATGGCTTGCGGTTCTTCAGCCAGAGGATGCGCAGGCCGTCCAGGGTGAGGTCGGGGGCCACCTCGTGGACGAAGCGGCTGGCGGGGACGATCACCTTGGCCAGTCCGCCGGTGGCCACCACCTTGGAGCCCGGGTACTCGGCCAGCAGGCGCTCCAGGATGCCGTCCACCTGGCCCACGTAGCCGTAGAAGAGGCCGGACTGCATGGCCTGGATGGTGGAGCGCCCCACGAGGCGCTCGGGTTCGGCGATCTCCACCCGGGGCAGCCGGGAGGCGCGCTGGAACAGGGCCTCGGCGCTGATCTTCAGGCCGGGGCAGATGATGCCGCCCAGATACTCGCGACGGTCGTTGACCACGTCGAAGGTGGTGGCGGTGCCGAAGTCCACGGCGATGAGCGGAGCGCCGTAGGCCTCCAGGCCCGCCACGGCGTTGACGATGCGGTCCGCGCCCAGTTCCGCGGGGTTGTCCAGCAGGACCTTGAGGCCGGTCTTGATGCCGGGCTCGATCCACAGGGGCTCGGCCTTGAAGTAGACCCGGAGCCAGGCGTCCAGGACCGGGTGCAGGGGCGGCACCACGCTCGAGATGACCACGTGGCGGATGGAGGCCGGGTCGATCCCGGCGTGCTTGAGCAGGGCCAGGCTGGAAAGCCCGTACTCGTCCACGGTGCGCTCCCGGCTCGTGGCCAGGCGCCAGGAATGGACGATGGGGCCGCCCTCCCCGGCGGCAAGGTCGAAGATGCCCAGGACGATGTTGGTGTTGCCGACGTCCACGGCCAGCAGAAGGCTCATACGTGCTCCACGTTCCAGGATCTCCCACAATGCCGGCGCGCACAAACGCGTCCCGCCAGGGCCTCGGGAACCCGATCGGTTCCTTAGGCGGGTAATGACGCGGGCGGCGCGCTGATGCCTTCCTTCCAGTGCTTGCGGCACAGGGCGGTGTAGCTCTCGTTGCCGCCGATGAGCACCTGGGGCCCTTCCATGACCACCTTGCCGTCCACGATCCGGGCGTTCATGGTGGCCTTCTTGCCGCACCAGCAGATGGTCTTGAGTTCCTCGATGCGGTCGGCGAGGGCCAGCAGGGCCGCCGACCCCGGAAACAGCTCGCCCCGGAAGTCCGCGCGCAGGCCGAAGGCCATGACGGGGATGCCGGTGCGGTCCGAGAGGTCGCAGAACTGCGCGACCTGCGCGCGGGTGAGGAACTGGGCCTCGTCGATGAGGATGCAGTTGGGCACGCCCCGCTCGGCCACCGTGGCGGCGTGGAGCGCGTCGATGTCGGTGTCGGGCTTGATCATGGCGTCCACGGGGGCTTCCAGGCCGATGCGGGCGCGGATGAGGTTGGCCCCCGCGCGGGTGTCCACGCTGGGCTTGTACAGGTGCACGTTCTGGTGGCGCTCCAGGTAGTTGTAGCGGACGGTGAGCACCTGGATGCTCTTGCCGGCGTTCATCGCGCCGTATCGGAAGAAGACAGTCACCCTCAGACCCCCGTTGAATGGATACGCCAGTATAGCGGCTACTTCCGGGCTTCCTCCAGGGCGGTCTGGGCCTCCTCCCAGGCGCTCATGGCGTAGGCGAGCTCGGTCTCCAGGGCCTTCTGGGCATCCAGCCTGGCGCCGAAGACCTCCCAGTCGGCGGGGTCGGCGGCGGCCAGTTCCCGGGCGAGCACGGCGAGGCGGCCTTCCAGGTCCGCCACCGCCGTCTCGGCCTCCTGCACCTTGCGCTCCCAGCGCTTGACGGTCTTCTGCCGCTCGCGGTCGATGGGTTGCGGCTTCTGGGGCTGGGCCTGGGCCTTCTGGGGCTGGGCTTTCTGGGGCTGGGCTTTCTGGGGCTGGGCTTTCTGGGGCTCGGACTTGCGCCGGGGGGTTTCCTCCACGGCCTCGGCCTCCCCGGGTTCCTCGCCGATGTCCAGGTCCACCCAGGCCTGGTTGTCCTCGTAGCCGCCTTCGCGGAATTCGGTGCGGTTCTCGTGCACGCGCAGGATGCTGTCGGCCACGCGCCCCAGGAGGTAGCGGTCGTGGGTCACCACCACCACGGCTCCGGTGAAGCTGAGGATGGTGTCCTCCATGGCCTCCATGGAATGGATGTCCATGTGGTTGGTGGGCTCGTCCAGGAGCAGCAGGTTGACGCCCTCGCGGATCAGCGTGGCCACCGAGAGCCGCGCGCGCTCGCCGCCGGAAAGCACGGTGACCGGCTTGTCCACGTCGTCGCCGCGGAAGGAGAACTTGGCCAGGAAGCCCAGGACGTCCTGCTTGGGGGCCATGGGGATCACGGCCTGGATCTGCTGGAAGACCGTGTTGCGGGGGTCCAGGTTCTTGTGGTGCTGGTCGAAGTAGCCGAGCTTGACCTGGCTGCCCAGGCGCGAGCCGCCGGTGATGAAGTCGATCTCGCCCGCGATGGCCTTGAGCAGGGTGGACTTCCCGGTGCCGTTGAGGCCGACGATGGCGAGCTTCTGGCCGCGCTTGACCTGGAAGTGCTCCAGGGGCTCGAACAGGGGCACCCCGTCCCAGCCCACCGAGGCCTTGTCCAGCACCAGCGCCGTGTCACCGCTGCGCTGGGTCTCGGGGAAGCTGAACTTGATGCGCCGGCGGTCCTTGAGGGGCTTCTCCAGGCGCTGCAGCTTGGCGAGCTGGGTGCGCCGGCCCCGGGCGATCTTGGTGTCCTGGCCGGCGATGTTGCGGCGGATGTAGTCCTCCTGCCGCTTGATGTACTCCTGCTGGCGCTCGAAATGGCGCTCGGCGATCTCGATCTCCGCTTCCTTCTTCTCGATGAACTCGGTGTAGTTGCCCTCGTAGGCGCGGCTGCGGCCCAGTTCGATCTCGAGGATGCTGGTGGCGATGCGGTCCAGGAAGTAGCGGTCGTGGCTGATGACGGCCACGGTGGCGTTCGTGCCGTTGATGAAGCTCTCCAGCCAGCGCAGGCTGGGCAGGTCCAGGTGGTTGGTGGGCTCGTCCAGAAGCAGGAGGTCCTGGCCCTGGAGGATGGCCTTGGCCAGCATCACGCGGCTCTTCTGGCCGCCGCTGAGCTCCAGCACGCTCTTGTCCATCATCTCGGGCGCGAAGCCCAGCGCGAAGAGGATGCTTTCGGCGCGGCTGCGGATGGTGAACCCGTCAAGACGCTCGAAGGCCTCCTGCACCTTCTGGTACCGCTCCATGACGGCGTCCAGGTCGACCCCGGGCTCGGCCATGCGGTGCTCCAGGTCGCGCATCTCGTGCTGCAGGGACTCCACGTCCCCGAAGGCGGCCATGGCCTCTTCCAGGATGCTTCCGCCGGTGGCCGGAACCAGGTCCTGGGCATAGTGGCCCACGCGGATGCCCCGCTCGGCGGTGGGCCGCACCACGGTGCCGTCGTCCAGTTCCAGCTCGCCCAGGAGGACCTTGAAGACCGTGCTCTTGCCGGCGCCGTTGCGCCCGATGACGCCCCAGCACTCGTCCTCCTGGATGGCCCAGGTGACGTCCTTCAGCACCTCGTGGGGGCCGAAGCTGAGGAAGGCGTGGTTCAGGCTGGCGAGCATGTTCGTGTTTCAAGAAAAGAGGCCACCGGGTTGGTGGCCTCTGTTTTGGTGGAGCTAAGCGGGAT
>DBMS01000084.1:0-5254 GCA_002297665.1 Holophagaceae bacterium UBA692
CCCTCATAGGGAATCGGCCCCGTCGTCGTCCGCGCCCGGGTCGTCCGCATCGGGGACCGGCTCGGGGGCGGCCTCGGCCGCGGCGGCGGCGCGGTTGCGGGCGATGCGCGTGCGCAGGTCGTTGACCTGCTTCTCGAGGTCCTTGCGGTCGGGGAAGACGAAGGCGAGGGCGCGCTCCCATTCGTCCAGGGCGTCCTGGAACCGCTCGAGCTTCAGGAGGGCCTCGCCCAGGTGCTTGTGGATCTCGGGGCTGTAGGGGCTGACGGCGGACGCCTTGCGCAGCGCCTCCTCGGCCTCCTTGAACTTGCCCTGCTTGTAGAGGGCCCAGCCCCAGCTGTCCATGGTGGAACTGTTTCCCGGGTCCTTGTCCAGGGCCGACCGGATGAGGAGGGCGGCCTCCTCCAGGTCGCCGCCCTTTTCCAGGAGGAGGTACCCGAGGTTGTTCTGGAGGGTGGGGTTGGCCGGGTCCAGGCGCTGGCCTTCGCGCAGGACCTCCATGGCCCTCTCGTCCTGGCCGGTGCTCTCCAGGGCGTTGGCCTCCAGCAGGAGCAGGTCGACGTTGCGCACGGGGCCCGTCTTCCGGGCGGCGCCCACTGCCTCCAGGCACTTGTCCCAGGCGTTGAACTCGGACCACAGCACGGCCATGGCCTCCCGGTCGAGCTGGGTGAGGGCGCCGCGGGACTCGGACTTGAAGATCACGCCCTCCTCGAAGGTCCCGGGGGGGATGCGGGAGGCCTTCCTGAAGAGGTCCTGCCTGGGGAAGCGCTGGATGCCCTCCCGCAGCAGCTTCCGGGCCGGCTTCCAGTCGCCGCGCTGGATGAGGGCCTGGGCCTGGAGGGAGGCCAGTTCCGCGTGGGTGGCCGCCTCCGGCCAGGGGCGGACCGCCGCGAGCAGGTCGCCGGGGCGGCCTTCCATGAGCAGGCAGGACGCGTAGAGCACCTTCACCGGCAGCGCAAGGCCCGGATCCTCGGGCTTGGCCTCCAGGATGGAGGGGAGCAGGGCCTTCCACCTCGCCTCGGCCTCCTGGAGCCGGCCCACCTTCATGAGGCACAGGCCGATGTTGAACGAGATCCGCATGGACGCGTGGAGGGCCTCGGCCTTCTCAAGGGTGGCCAGGGCCATGTCGAACCGGGAGGTGCGCAGCTGCACCAGGGCGATGTTCTCCCAGATGGCGGGCTCCTGGGGCACGAACTGCGCCAGGCGCGTGAAGCTCTCCTCGGCGTGGCCGAGGAAGCCCGCGTCCACCTGGTCCCGGGCCAGTTCCTCGAGCATGCGGAGGTGCCTCTGGTCGGGATTGGGGCGGGCGCAGAGGGCGAGCACCGCCTCCCGGCGGGCCTCGTACTGCTTGTGCTTCACGGCCAGTTCCACCGCGCGCTCGAAGGCGTACTCGTAGAGCGGCCGCCCCTTGTAGCCGGGGAAGGGATGCAGCCGGCCCACGGCGAGCCAGGACCGCAGGGCGCCCTCCTCGTCCTTCTCGTTCTCCTCGGTCTCCGCGAGGCGCATCCACATCTCGGCGTCGTTGGGCAGGAGTGCGGTGGCGCGCTTGAGGGCGCTGGCGGCCTGGGCCTGGGCGCCGGGCCTGCCCTGGGCGAGGTAGAAGCGGAGCAGGGCGAGGTGGGCCGCGGCCTCCCCGCTGCGGGGGTCCAGTTCGGCGGCCTTGGCCGCGGGGGCCACGGCCCCTTCCACGTCCCCGGATTCCAGGATCGATTCGGAAAGCCGCAGGTAGGCCTGGGAGCTGCCCGGCACCAGGGCGATGACCTTGCGGTAGAGCGCGGCGGCGCCCCGGGGGTCGTCGCCGCCGCCCTTGCGCTGCATGGACCGGGCCTGGAGCATGAGCGCCCGGGGGTCGTCCTGGGAAAAGGCGGGGGCCCCGGTCCCCAACAGCGTCATCAGGGCCAGGGCGGGGAGCAGCTTGTGGGTCACGTGGGCATCTCGGGGTCGATGAGGAGGGTGGTCATGCGCTCGTGTGCGCCGCGCCAGGCTTCGGGGGGGAGCACCTTCTGCTCCGCCGCGGCGCCGGGGCGGGGCAGGATGCAGTGTATCGCCGATCCGCCTCCCGGCCCCGCGGGCGCGGCCTTTTTATCCACCCGGAGCAAGGGGAGGCAGGCTTCCCAGGGGGGGACGAAGGGCAGGAGGTGCCGGAGGCGGGACGCGGTCCGCGCCAGGAACCGGGGCGGGAAGGGCCCCAGGCCCTCCCGTTCGGCAAGCGCGCAGGCCGCCAGGGTCCCCAGCCCCACCGCCTCGCCGTGCAGGAGGCGGTAGTCCGAAGCGGCCTCCAGGGCGTGCCCCAGGGTGTGGCCCAGGTTAAGGAGGCGGCGCTCCCCGGCCTCCCGCGGGTCCCGGTGGACGATCCAGGCCTTGGCCCGCAGGGCCCGGAGCAGGGATTCCGGCGACGGCAGGCCCGGGGCGAGGAGCTCCTCCGCCCAGGCCAGGTCGCCCTCGGCCAGGGCCATCTTGAAGAGTTCCCAGGCCCCGGCCTCCACCTGGCGGGAGGGCAGGGTCCCCAGGAAGGAACGGCACGCCACGAACCGGGAGGGGTGATGGAAGGCGCCGGCCAGGTTCTTCCCGGCCTCCAGGTCGCAGGCGGTCTTTCCGCCCAGGCCCGCGTCCACCTGGGCCAGGAGCGTGGTGGGCCAGGCCTGCCAGGGGATGCCCCGCATGTAGAGGGCGGCCCCCAGGCCGGCCATGTCCGTGAGGACGCCGCCGCCCACGGCCACCACGGTGGATTTCCGGTCCAGGGGAAGGGCGGCCCAGGCCTCCAGCCAGGGGATGAGGGTCGCCAGGCGCTTGGTGGCCTCGGAAACCGGGACCCACAGGGTTCCCGGAGGCTCGGGCATGCCCGCGCGGCGCCACGAATCGCGCACGGCCTCGTCGCCCACCAGGGTCCAGGTGCCCGCCGGAAGCAGCCCCGGCACGGGCTCCTCCTCCACGAACACCTGGGTGGGGAAGCCTTCCGGCAGGGCGATTTCCATCTAGAGCTTCTGCCGGTATTCGTCGGCGTCGTCGTCGCTGCCGGCCTCCTTGCGGAAGCGCTCGCCCAGGAGGTCCAGTTCGATGTAGCGGTCGGCGACGTCCATGACCTTGTTGGCCATGGCGGAACGGAAGCCGGCCACTTCGACCCGGACGCCGTTCTGGGCCAGGGCCTGGAGGGGATAGGCGAAGTCCTCGTCGCCGCTCACCAGGATGATGAGGTCGACCTTGTCGGCGTAGTTCATCATGTCCGTGGTGATCTCCACCTCGAGCCGGGCCCGCCGGGTGCCGTCGCGCTCGAGCTTCACGGGCTTCTGGACCACCCGGAAGCCGTTGCGGCGCATCCAGTGCAGGAAGCCCCGCTGGCGGTCCGCGGTCTCGTCGACGCCGGTGTAGAAGAAGGCCCGGAGGAGTTCCCGGTCCCTGCCGACCAGCAGCGACAGGAGGCGGCTGTAGTCCACCTCGAAACCGAGCTGACGAGCGGAATGGAAGATATTGTTGCCATCGATGAAAACGGCGCATCGCATCATGTCTGCCATCCTGAATTCGGGGCTTTCCCCGGGGATTTGAATAGTTCCGCCTGAGCGGATCAAACATGATGGCATGACAGCAATCATGAAAGAATGGTTTCATGGCTGATTCTTCCGGTAGTTTTTTCCATTCCGACCAGGTCGACGAGCAACCCGGGCGCCAGGTCCTCCTGGTGCGTCTCGTGGGCTACCTGCGGCCCTACTGGGCGGGCCTGTGCGCCCTGCTGGTGCTCATGGCGGCGGGCGCGGCGCTGGACGTGCTCCCTTCCGAATTCACCCTGCGCCTGATCGACCACCACCTGGCCAAGGGCACCCTGCGGGGCGCAGGCCCCCTGGTGGCGGCCTTCCTGGGCTTCGTGGCGCTGGGCTTCGTGGTGCAGGTGGTGCGCTACGGGCTTCTGGCCTGGGTGGGGCAGATGGCCATGCTCGATTTGCGCATGCAGGTGTTCCGCCACCTCATGAAGCGCAGCACCCACTTCTTCCACCGCAACCCCGTGGGCCGGCTCATGACGCGGGTCATCAGCGACGTCCAGAACCTCAACGAGATGTTCTCGTCGGGCTTCGTGGCCATCGTGGGCGACGCCCTTTCCCTGACGGCCATCGTCCTCTGGATGTTCAGCAAGCACGTAGGCCTGGCCCTGGTGGCGGTGGGGATCATGCCGCTGCTGCTCTTGTCCACGGAGATCTTCCGCCGCTACGCGTCGGCCGCCTACCGCGAGACCCAGGGCCGCTACGCCGCCATCCAGGCCTACCTGGCCGAGCAGCTCTCGGGCATCTCGCTGGTTCAGATGAACGCCCAGGAGGCCGCGAGCCGCGCGCTCTTCGGCGACCTGAACCAGAAGTACCTGGACGCCTTCCTCCGCACGATCTTCGCGTACGCGGTGTTCTTCCCGGTGGTGGAGTTCATCACCAACGGGACCCTGGCGGCCCTGATCCTCTATTCCGGCTACAAGCTCGAGTCCGGGACCCTCACCCTGGGGCTGCTGCTGGCCTTCATCCAGCAGTCGGGGCGCTTCTTCCGGCCCATCCGGGAGCTGGCGGAACGCTACAACGTCATGCAGACCGCCCTGGCCTCCAGCGAGCGCATCTTCAAGCTCCTGGACAACCAGGACGAGATCCGCGAGGCGGCCGATCCCAGGCCGGTGACGTTCACCCGGGAGGTGCGCCTGGAGGGCGTCACCTTCGCCTACGAACCCGGGGGCCGCAAGGTGGTGCGCGACCTCTCGGGCGTCATCCCCAAGGGCAGGCGGGTGGCGGTGGTGGGGCACACCGGGGCCGGGAAGTCGACGCTCATCAACCTGCTCATGCGGTTCTACGACGTGGACGGGGGCCGCGTCACGGTGGACGGGGTGGACGTGCGCGAGGCGGGCCTCAAGCGCCTGCGGGGCCTCTTCGGCCTGGTGCTCCAGGACGTCTTCATCTTCTCGGGGACGCTGGAGGAGAACATCGTGCTGGGCAGGCCCTTCAACGCCGAGCGCCTGGCCTCGGTGCTCGAGCAGAGCCAGCTGGAGGACCTGGTGGGGCGGCTGCCCATGGGCCTCCTGACCCAGGTGGGGGAGCGGGGCCAGAAGCTGTCGGCCGGCGAGCGCCAGCTGGTGGCCTTCGCGCGCATGCTCTACCAGGAGCCCGAGATCCTCCTGCTGGACGAGGCCACCGCCAACATCGACAGCGAGACCGAGCACAAGATCCAGCAGGTCATCGAGCGCGTCAGCCACCGCCTGACCACCTTCACCATCGCCCACCGCCTCAGCACC
>DBMS01000084.1:5289-5460 GCA_002297665.1 Holophagaceae bacterium UBA692
GGGACCTACGCCAAGCTGGTGCGCCTGCAGTTCGAGGGGGAGGCGACAGCCTCCTAGGGATGCGACCATGGGGGATGGCCCTGAACCTCCCTCCCCTCTACCCCATCACCGATCCCCGCTCGGACGTGCCGCTCTCCCTCCAGGTCCGGCGCCTGGGCGAGGCCGGCTTCC
>DBMS01000084.1:5585-5807 GCA_002297665.1 Holophagaceae bacterium UBA692
GCCGCCCAGGGCCTGGCGCCCTGGGGACTCCACCTGGGCCAGGGTGACCTTCCCGCGGGGGAGGCCCGCCGGCTGCCGGGCCTGGAAGGCTGCCACCTGGGGGCCTCCACCCACGGCCCCGCCGAGTGGAACGCCCCGGACCCCGCCTGCGACCACGCCGGCGTCGGGCCCTTCCGCCCCACCTCCACCAAGGGCGACCACGAGCCCCCCGTGGGCCTCCAG
>DBMS01000225.1:0-4112 GCA_002297665.1 Holophagaceae bacterium UBA692
CGGCCCCGGCGGCATCGGTCCGGGCGGGCCCGGCACCGACGGCCCCGAATCCTCCGCCAATGGGGGCGCCGCGCCCGAGGCCGCCGCGGACCTGGCCTTCCTGGAGAAGAGCGGCCCCGTGGACCTCTCGTTCCTGGCGGGTTCGCTGTCCAGCCTGGGATTCGGGGAAGGCTTCCCCAGCGCCCAGCAGATGGAAGGCCTGCGCACGGCCCTGAAGGAGCTGCCGCCGGGGGTCCTCCTGTCCGTGGTGGCCGGCCTGGACACCCTGCCCCATTCCCCCGCGGGCCTGCGCATGGCCTTCCAGGCCCTCGCGCCCGAGGTCTTCGGCCACGCCGCCGCCACCCTCCTGGCCCAGGGGGCCGGCCAGGGCGACACCTGGGACGCCTTCAAGGACCACCTCCACGGGATCCTCCAGGGGTCCCCCTCCTTCCAGGGCCTCCTGGCGGCCCTGGAAGCCGAGCTGCGCAACCGCGGGCTCGGCCTGGAGAACCTCCACGACCTGGTCTCCCGCATGGACTGGGAGACCATGGGCGTGGACGAGCAGCTCCGGCTCGTGACCGACCACGACCACCTCTGGAAGCTCAGCCTCGACCAGCGGCTGCGGTTCCTCCGCAGGCTCCTGGACGAGGGCCGCCTGGACACCTTCGCGGGCGTGCTGGACATGGTGATCCGCGCCCTCGCCGGCGACGACGCGCACCGCCGGGAAATGGCCGCCCGCACCCTGGCGGGGGTGGTCCGCTGGCTGGCGGTGCCGGGCATCCCGCCCGAATGCGAGCTGCCCCTCCTGGGCGGGCTCACGGGCCATTTCGGTTCCGAGCGCTTTCCGCGCATCCACCACGTCACCGTCGAGGCCCTGGGCACGGCCCTGGACGAGATGGTCCAGCGCGGCGAGCCCGGGCACGCCCATGCCCTCCTCCTGGAGCTGGACGCCCTGGTCATGTTCCTGGAATCCAGGGAGCCCTGGCGCACCGACGCCCTGGCTGCGCTCTGGGACCGGCTGGCCCGGCCCGAATCCCTGGCGCGGGTGATGGAGCTGGTGCACACCTCCAACCCGGAGACCCTGCTCAACGAGATGATCCCCTACCTGGAGAAGGTGGGCATGCCCGCCGCCCAGGCCCTGGTGGAGGTGCTGGGCGAGGAGCAGGACCGCAAGCGCCGCGCCCGGCTCATGGAGGTCATCCGGGGGCTGGGCGACCTCGCCCTGCCCGCGGTCGTGGCGTCCCTGGAATCCCCCAAGTGGTTCCTGGTGCGAAACACGCTCAACCTCATGGCCGACATGGGCGACGTGGCGGCCCTCAAGCCCGCCGAGGCCTGCCTGTCGCACCGGGACGTGCGGGTGCGGTGCGCGGCGGTGCGCACCGCCTGGAAGGTGGGGGGCCCCGCGGCCGTGCCCGCCCTCATCGAGGCCTTCTCCCAGGCGGACCCGGACACCATGCTGGAGATCATGTTCGCCTTCGGCCAGGTCCGCTCCGCGGCGGCCGTCCCCACCCTGGGCGCCTTCGCCACCGACCACCGCATGCCCGAGAAGCTTCGCGCCCGGGCCGCCGAGGTGATGGGCACCATCGGGGACCCCTCGGCCCAGCCCTTCCTGGAGGAGCTGGTGCGCCGCCGCGGGCGGATCTTCACCACCGCCGAGCCCACGGAGATCCGCGTCGCGGCCTGCCGCGCCCTGGCCGCCCTGGGCACCCCGGTGGCCCTGGGAAGCCTGCGCGCCCTGGTGGCCAAGGAGCCCCGGAACAACGACCGCCCCCTCCTGCAGCAGGTCCTCGAGCAGAGCCTCCGGTGACCGTCCTGCCCGAGCCCCAGCAGCTGATGGAGGCCTTCGCGGCCTTCACGGCCGCCTCGGAACAGCTCCAGCAGCGCTACGAGTCCCTCCAGGACCAGCTCGGGCAACTGGGCAACGAGCTCCAGACCGTTCTCGAGACCGTCCCCTACGCCATCTGGGTGGTGGGCCCGGGCGGGGAGCTGCGCTTCACCAACCGCAACCGCGGGCTCGGGGGCGCCTTCCTGGACGGGCCCAACCCCTGGGAGCCCGGGGCGCCCCTGGGCCTGCGCCGGTTCAAGGGCGACGACGGCCAGGACCGCTACATGGAGCAGGAGAGCCGCCCCACCGACACCGGCCAGATCATCAGCCTCCGGGACGTCACCGAGGCCCACCTGAGGGCGGAACAGGCCAGCCGCGAGGAGCGGCTCCAGGCCATGGGCCTCATGGCCGCCGAACTGGCCCACGAGATCCGCAACCCCCTGGGCAGCCTCTCGCTCTTCGCGGGGATGCTGGTGGAGGACCTGGGGCACATGCCCGCCCAGGCCGAACTGGCCCACCACATCCAGGACAGCGTGCGGCGCCTGAACACCCTGGTGGCCAACACCCTCACCTTCAGCCGGGACATCAGCCCCAAGCCCAGGACCTTCGCCCTGGCCGAATTCTGGGAAAACGTCCGCAAGGGCACGAACCTGCCCGAGGAGGTGGCGTGGGAGAACCGGATCCCCCAGGCCGCCACCTGGCACGCCGACCCCGACCTCCTGCGCCAGGTGGCCGTGAACCTCCTCCAGAACGGCCTGCGGGCCCTGGACGGGCGTCCCTCGCCCAGGCTGGACCTCCTCGCGGTGCGCGAGAACGTGGGGGGCAGGCCCCACTGGCGGCTGACCCTGGAGGACAACGGGTGCGGCATCGCCGCCGAAGCCCTGGCGCGCATCTTCGACCCCTTCTACACCACGTTCGGGGGCGGAACGGGCCTGGGCCTGGCGGTGAGCCACCGGATCCTGATGGCCCATTCGGGCCTGATGAACATCGAAAGCAGCCTCGGCCGGGGCACCAAGGTCCATCTAAGGCTCCCGGCCGGCGCCTGATTGTGGCACCATGGTCAGTTCGGAGGCTTCATGTCGCTTCACATGATCGGACCCGGGAAAAATTCGCCCGAGATCGTCAACGCTGTCGTTGAAATACCCTACGGTTCGCGGGTCAAATACGAAATCGACCATGTCACCAGCCTCGTGAAGGTCGACCGGGTGCTCTATTCCCCCATCCACTACCCCGCCGAGTACGGCTTCATCCCCCACACCCTGGCCCCCGACGGGGATCCCTGCGACATCCTCGTGCTCATCGTGGGCGCAACCTACCCGGGCGTGATCATCGAGGCCAAGCCCATCGGCATCCTCCGCATGTCAGACGACATGGGCCAGGACGACAAGATCCTCAGCGTGGCCGCCTCGGATCCCAACTACATGCACGTCAAGTCCCTGGCCGACCTTCCCCCCCACCTCCTGCGCGAGGTGGAGCACTTCTTCCTCACCTACAAGAACCTCGAATCCAAGGATGTGACCAGCGGAGGCTGGGCCGGCAAGGAAGAGGCGCTGGCCTTCATCGAGGAGTGCATCCAGGCGTACCGACACTAGGCCAAAGGGCTGGCGCCCCGCGGCCCCCTTCCCGAAGGAGGCTCGTGCATGGGTCTGATCTGCTTCGATCTCGACGGCACCCTGGTGGACCCGCTGCGGGCCATGGTCCACTGCATCGAATTGACCTGCCGGCAGCTGGACCTCCAGGCCCCCGCGCGGGACGTGGTCCGGCGCTTCGTCGGCTTCGGGCCCGGGGAGCTTTTCGCGTCCCTGCCCGGCCTGGCCGACCCGGCGCGCCGGGACGAAGCCATCGCCCGGTACTGGACCCATTTCGAGGACTCCGGCATCCCCAAGCACCGGGTGTACGAGGGGATCCCCCTGATGCTCACCCGGCTGCGCCGCCAGGGCCACAACCTCTTCCTGGTCACCGTCAAGCCCACCCGCTACGCCCGGCGCGTGCTCCACGAGTTCGACCTGCTGCTGTGCTTCGACGAGGTCTTCGGCACCGAGCCCCGGGACCGCTTCAAGTCCAAGGCCGAAGTCATCGCCCAGCTCCGCCTCCAGGGCATCGTGAAGCCCGGCGGCTACATGGTCGGCGACCGGGCCGACGACATGGCCTCGGGGAAGGCCAACGGCCTCATCCCCCTGGGCGTCACCTACGGCTTCGGCACCGCCTCCGAGCTGCAGGACGCCGGGGCGGACAAGCTGTTCGGAACGCCCACCGCCCTGGACGACTGGTTCAAGACCGCGCTTCCAGGTTCGGAGATCCACGACGC
>DBMS01000225.1:4167-10691 GCA_002297665.1 Holophagaceae bacterium UBA692
TTCCCTTGTCATCATCGACGAAATCCAGAAAGTGCCCCAGCTGCTCGATGAAGTGCAGCGGTTGATGGTCGAACATGGCTTCGCCTTCGGCCTGTGCGGTTCCAGCGCGAGGAAGCTGCGCCACGGGCATGCCAACCTCCTTGGCGGGCGGGCCCTTCGATTCGAGATGTTCGGCTTGACCGCGCTGGAAGTCGGGGACCAGGCGGATGTGGCCCGGTTCGTCCGGAACGGTGTCCTGCCGCGGCACTTCCTGGCCGAGCGCCCGGAGTCGCGCCTCAGGGCCTATGTGGAGGACTACCTTCGGGTGGAAGTAGCCCAGGAAGGCCTGGTGCGCAATCTGAACGCCTTCGGCGATTTTCTCCGGGCCTCGGCGCTGGGCGATACGGAAATCACCAACTTCGAGAGCATATCGAGGGAGTGCGGCGTCTCCGCGCCGACGGTGCGCGAACACTACCAGATCCTGGTGGACACCCTTCTCGGAGCCTTTGTTCCAGCCTTCACCCGGCGGGAAAAGCGCCGGGTCATCCGCGCACCGAAGTTCTATTTCCACGATGTGGGAACCGTCAATTCCCTGGCCGGACGAAGGGGCCTCGACCCCGGCAGCGAGGCCTTCGGCAAGGCGTTCGAGAACTGGATCTTCCACGAACTCCAGGCCCATGCCAGCTATTCGGGCCTCCACTACGAGATCCGCTACTGGCGCCTGGCTTCAGGCATCGAAGTGGACTTCATCCTCGGAGAGATGGAGGTCGCCATCGAAGTGAAGGCCACCGGGCGCGTGCGTCCACAACACTTCAAGGGACTGGAAGAGCTGCGGGTGGAACACCCCCAGGCCGGGCACCGGATCCTGGTGTGCCTGGAAGGAAACCCAAGGAAGCTGGAGAACGGGATTCTCGTGCTCCCGGCCCTGGAGTTTCTCCAGCGGCTCTGGGCCGGCGAGTTCACGGGGACACTCCAATAAGGCATTCAGATTCGATCGCCCAGCCGAAAACGCAGGCGAAAATCCGTCCGGTTTGCCGGCTGGACAGAATTGTTGAGACCCGCTCGCTCCGGACTTCAGGCACACCTTGCGCCCGGGCTCCCCGGGGTCCAGGATTTTGGTTGCCTTTGGACCGCCGTGACGAAAAGATGGCATCAACCATTTCCTTCAAAAGCCAAACCAAGGAGATACCCGTGCCAAAGCCCCAATCAGCCCCTCGTGTTGCGGCCATCGTCGGGCCGTACATGTCCGGGAAGACCACCCTTCTCGAAAGCCTCCTCTTCGCTGCCAACGCCATCCCCAGGAAGGGGACCGTCAAGGAGGGCAACACCGTCGGCGATGCATCGGTCGAGGCCAAGGCGCGCCAGATGAGCGTCGAGGCCTCGGTCGCCACCGCCACCTACCTGGGCGAGACCTGGACCTTCATCGACTGCCCGGGCTCCGTTGAGTTCAGCCAGGAGAGCATCAACGCCCTCATGGTGGCCGACGCCGCCGTGGTGGTCTGCGAGGCCGATCCCACCCGCGCGCCCATGGCCGCCCCCATCCTCAAGCTCCTCGACGACCACAACATTCCCCACACGATCTTCCTCAACAAGGTCGACAGCCTCACGGACCCGGGCAAGATCGCCGAGACCCTGCGCGCCCTCCAGCCCATGAGCCCCCATCCCCTAGTCCTGCGCGAATATCCCATCCACGCGGGCAGCTTCATCACCGGGTACGAGGAGCTGAGCATGGAGCGGGCCTTCAAGGCCAATCCCGGCCATCCCTCCGACGAGATCCCCATTCCCGACTCCATCAAGGACGAGGCCATGGCGGCCCGCCAGGAAATGCTGGAAGCCATCAGCACCCTGGACGACGCCCTCATGGAGAAGCTCCTCGAGGAGCAGGTGCCCACCCGCGAGGAGGTGTTCGCCACCCTCACCCGCGGCTTCAGGGGCGACCAGATCGTGCCCGTGCTCCTGGGCTCGGCCGACAAGGACCTGGGCGTGCGCCGCCTCCTCAAGCTCCTGCGCCACGAGGGCCCCGAACCCGCCGCCACCGCGGCGCGCCTGGGCATCCCCGAGGGCAAGGACGTCCTGGTGCAGGTGTGGAAGACCCTCAACGCCCAGCACGTGGGCAAGCTGTCCCTGGCCCGCGTGTGGCGCGGGGAGGTCACGGAAGGCATGTCCTTCGCCGCCGGCCGCCCCAGTTCCCTCACCAAGCCCTTCGGCGCCAAGCAGGAGAAGGTGACCCGGGCCGGGGCCGGCGAGATCGTGGCCCTGGGCCGCATGGAGTCCGTCAAGACGGGCGACTGCCTCACCCCCGGCGCCCCGGTGGAACTGCCCTGGCCCGACCCCATCCAGCCCATGACGGCCCTGGCGGTGCGCTGCGCCAAGAGCGGCGACGAGGTGAAGCTCTCCACCGCCATCCAGAAGCTCGTGGACGAGGATCCGTCCTTCACCATCGAGCAGAACGCCGAGACCCAGGAGCGCGTGATCTGGGGCCAGGGCGAGATCCACCTGAAGGTGGGGCTCGACCGCATCCGGCGCTGGGGCGTGGAAGTGACCTTCGCCCAGCCCACCATCCCCTACCGCGAGACCATCCGCAAGCCGGTCAAGCAGCACGGGCGCTACAAGCACCAGTCCGGCGGCCACGGCGCCTTCGGCGACGTGCACATCGAGTTCAAGCCCCGCCAGCGCGGCGAGGGCCTGAAGTTCTCCGACACCATCGTCGGCGGCGTCATTCCCAAGAACTACATCCCCGCCGTGGAGAACGGGTTCCACGAATTCGCCAAGCAGGGCCCCCTGGGCTTCCCCATGGTCGACGTGGAGGCCGTGCTCTTCTTCGGATCGTTCCACACCGTCGATTCGAGCGAAATGGCCTTCAAGGCCGCCACCCGCGTCGCCATGAACGAGGGCCTGCCCCAGTGCAGCCCCGTGCTGCTCGAGCCCATCCTCGAGATCCACATCTCGGTGCCCTCCGAGCACACCTCCAAGGCCCAGAAGATCATCACCAGCCACCGCGCCGGCCAGATACTGGGCTTCGACGCCAAGCCCGGCTGGGAAGGCTGGGACGTGGTGGACGGCTACCTGCCGCAGTCCGAGCTCCAGGGCATCATCGTGGAGCTGCGCAGCCAGACCCAGGGCGTGGGATCGTTCACCTGGGCCTTCCACCACCTGCAGGAACTGGAAGGCCGCGACGCCGACAAGGTCGTCGAGGCCCGCAAGAAGGCCCTGGCCGAGGCCTGAGCCGAAGGCGTTTCCGGAACGGGAGGGACCTCGCGGTCCCTCCCGTTTTGGCATAGGCTGGAGGCATGCTGCGCATCGAATGCATTGCCATCGGCTCGGAACTCCTCACCACCTCCCGGATGGACACCAATTCGGTCTGGCTTGCCGAACGCCTCGGGGAGCTGGGCCTGGCCTTCCACCGCAAGACCGCCGTGGGGGACTCCCGCCACGACCTCCTCCAGCTCTTCCGCGAGGCCCTGGACCGGTCCGACCTGATCCTCTGCACCGGCGGCCTGGGGCCCACCTTCGACGACTTCACCAAGGAGGTGTGGGCCGAGGCGCTGGACGCGCCCCTGGTGGAGGACCTCGCCTCCCGCCAGGCCATCCTGGACTTCTACGCGAGCCGGAACCGCACCCCCGCCGCCTCCAACTTCAAGCAGGCCCTCATCCCCCTGGGCGCCGAGGCCCTGCACAACCCCGCCGGCACGGCGCCCGGCGTGCGCTGGGAGAACCCGCCCGGTCATCCAGGGCGGACCATCATCCTGTTCCCCGGCGTCCCCCGGGAGATGAAGCTCATGTGGCACAACCACGTGGCGGCGGGCCTCGAGCGCTTCCGGGGCCCGGCCACCTCCACCTTGCGCATGGTCTTCGGGTCCGTGCCCGAGAGCACCCTGGAGGAGCGCGTGCGGCCCCTGCGCCTCAAGCACGCCGCCCTGGACTGGACCATCCTCGCCGGGCTGCACCACGTCGAACTGCTGGCCCGCGGCGGCGACCCCGCGGCCCTGGCCGAGGCCGAGGCGGACTTCCGCCGGGACCACCCCCTGGACCTGGCCTTCGTCGGCCCCGAGGGGGGCATCGAGGACGCCACCCTCGCCCTGCTGGAGGAAGGCGGGGCCACCCTGGCCGTGGCCGAGAGCATGACCGGCGGGAACCTGGCGGCGCGCCTGACCTCCGTGCCCGGCTCCAGCCGCGCGTTCCAGGGCGGCGGCGTCGTCTATTCGGTGGCCGCCAAGGCCGCCCTGGCGGGCCTGGACCCGGCCTTCATCCGCGCCGCCGGCACCGTCAGCGAGCCCGTCACCCGGGCCCTCGCCGAGGGCATCCGGGCGCGCCTGGGGACCACGTGGGGCCTGGCCGTCACCGGCAACGCCGGTCCCACCGAGGACAAGGACGGCCCGGCGCCCGTGGGCACCTGCCTGGTCGCCGTCGCGGGACCGGAGGGCACCCTCTCCAAGGCCTTCACGCTGTTCGGTACCCGCGTGGAGATGCAGGCCCGGGGCGCCTCCTGGGCCCTGGACTACCTTCGCAGGACCATCCTGGAGAAAAGGGGCTAGGATTCTCGTAGCCCAATCTCACTCCGGGAGGGGTACCCCTTGAATCCCCTCAACCAGCGCGTCATCCTGCGCAACCCCCGCATCGTCACCCTCGTGCTGGTGCTGGGGCTGGCCGCGTCCCTCCTGGGCTCGCTCGCGGCCCGGCGCCTGCAGGTGAGGGCGACCCGCGCCCGCGTGGAGCAGGAAGCCGCCATCGCGCAGGAGAACCTCAACTACACCATCCACGCCTACCGGGACATCCTCCTGGGCTTCCGGGGCCATTCCACCGCGGCGCTGGGCCTGAACCGGGAGCGCTTCCACCAGTACTTCGCCTCCCTGGACCTCCAGACCCACCACCCGGGGCTGCTGTCGGTGAGCTACGGCATGGAGATCCCGGGCGCCGACCGCGACAAGGTGGAGCGGCACCTGCGCCGGGAAATGGGCGACCCGGGCTTCACCATCCGCCCCGAGGGGGCCAGGCCCAGCTATTTCGTCCTTCTGTTCGCGGAGCCCCGGGAATCCAACCGCGCCTCCGTCGGCCGGGACACGCGCACCCTGCCCGGCCAGAGCCTGGACATCGACCGGGCCCGGGACACCGGGACCCTGGTGCTCACCGGCCCCATGAAGGTGCTCCAGCACGACGGGCCCGACCCGGGCCTCCTCATGCGGCTGCCCCTGTACCATGGCGCGCCGGCCACGGTGGAGGAACGCAGGCGGGCGTTCCTGGGGTGCATCAACGGGGCCTTCCGGGTCCAGGACCTCATCGGCGAAGCCCTGGGAAAGGAGACCCTGCGAAAGCTGGAGGTGGCCATCACGGACGCCGGCCCCTGGGGGAACCCCGGCCCGCCCCGGCATCTGTACGGCACCCCCCTGGATGGGGGGCGCAAGGTGGAGCGGACCGCGGAGGTCTTCGGCCGCATCTGGAACTTCGAGTTCCGGGCCCGCCCCGAATTCGCGGGGACCGCCGAATGGTCCCTGCCGGTGGGCATCGGCGTTTCCGGCTGCCTCATCACCCTCCTCCTCTGGGGGCTCATGGCCTCCCTGGCCCAGACCGGCCAGCGGGCCCGTCTCATGGCCCTGCAGATGACGGGGCAGCTGCGGGAGGAGGAATCCCGCACCGAGGCCATGGCCCTGGCCGTGCCGGATCCCATGGCCGTGCTGGACGAGGACGGCCGTTTCCTGCACATCTACGGCCAGCACCCCACGGTGCTGGGGGCCTCCCCCGATGCGCTCCTGGGCACGACGGTAACCCAGGCCCTGCCCCTGGAGGCCGCCGGAATCCTCCTGGGCGCCGTGCGCAAGGCCCTGGAAACCCACCGCCTCCAGACCGCCGGCTTCGAGCTCGTCACCCCGGCGGGAAGGTGCGACTACGAGGGCCGCATCCTGGCCATGGGCCGGCCCCTGGACGGCAAGGCCTGCGTGGTCCTCTCTATCCGCGACATCACCGAGCGCACCCGCGCCGAGGAGATCGCCCGCACCAAGCAGAAGCTGGAGAGCCTGGGGGTCCTGGCGGGCGGGATCGCCCACGACTTCAACAACTTCCTCACGGCCATCCTGGGCCACGTGAACATGGCGCAGGACCTGCTGGAACCGGGTTCGGCGGCGACGCAGATGCTCAGGCGCGCCGAGGCCTCCGTGCTCCGGGCCGCGGAACTGGCCCACCAGATGCTCGCCTATTCCGGCCGGGGCACCCTGAAGGTGGACCTCCTGGACCTCAACCTCACGGTGATGGAGATGACCGAGCTGCTCGCGGTCTCCATCGCCAAGAAGGCCGACCTGGAGTTCCACCTGGAGCCCGGCCTTCCCATGATCATGGCCGACGCGGCGCAGATCCAGCAGGTGGTCATGAACCTCGTGACCAACGCGTCGGACGCCATCGGCGACCGCACCGGCACCATCGCCATCGAGACCCGCCTCCTGGAGGCGGACGACTCGTACCTGGAGACCCGCTTCCCGGGCCAGGGCCTCGAGCCCGGCGCCTACGCCGCGCTCCTGGTCACCGACACCGGCTGCGGCATGGACGCCGAGACC
>DBMS01000225.1:10734-21567 GCA_002297665.1 Holophagaceae bacterium UBA692
GGGCCACAGGGCCGGCATCCACATCGCGAGCGAGCCCGGCCGCGGTTCGCGCTTCGAGATCCTGTTCCCTTCCGCCGGCCCCGCCCCAGGCCGGGAGCCCAGCGCCGCCTCCGGGACCGCCGGGCCCGATCCCCTCGCGGGCGTGGCCCTGGTGGCCGACGACGAGCCCATGGTGCGCAGCATCGTCACCGACTTCCTGGAGCACCGCGGCATGGAGGTACTGGCCGCCGTCGACGGCCAGGAGGCCCTCGAGCTCTTCACCCTGCACCGCAAGCGCGTCGACGTCGTCCTCCTCGACATCACCATGCCCCGCATGGACGGCAACGAGGCCTTCCGCGCCATCCGCGCCCTGGAACCCCAGGTCCCCGTCATCCTCCTCAGCGGCTTCTCGGCCCGGGACGTCGCCACGCCTCCGCCGGGGACGGCCCCCGCGCTGTTCGTGCAGAAACCATTCCGCACCTCCGACCTGGAGGAAGCCGTACGCAAGGTCCGCGGCGGGCCGCAGAGGACGGGAAACGAAGCCTGAAACGGCCCCCGGAGCCTTCTGGAGGCCCGCTTGCCCCCAGCCGAGGCAAATAAGTATTTTTAAGTCTTTTTATACCTTTTTTTATCCCCGGTCTCCCCGGCTGGAAAAAGGGATAAAAAATAACCTTCTGGGACCCCGGCTTCGCCTCCGGTTTGTCGACGCGGGCTAACCCGATTCCCGGCGGATGCGGTACCCTGCCTAGATGAACCCTGCGGCCCTCAAACTCTACCTGATCTGGTGCATCGGAGCCTTCCTGTCCGGCAGCATCCCCTTCGGCCTGCTGCTGGTCAAGCTCGCGGGCAAGGGGGACGTCCGGGCCCAGGGCTCGGGAAACATCGGCGCCACCAACGTCATGCGGGCCGGGGGCAAGGCCCTGGGCATCGCCACCCTGCTCCTGGACGCGGCCAAGGGCTTCCTGCCCGTGTTCCTCGCCAAGAAGTTCGGCTTCGCGCCGGAATTCATGGCCTTCGTGGCCCTGGCGGCGGTGCTCGGGCACGTGTTCACCCCCTGGCTGAAGTTCCAGGGGGGCAAGGGCGTGGCCACGGCGCTGGGGTGCGTGCTGGCCTACCACGCGCCCATGGCGGCGCCGGCCTTCGGCGCCTTCGTGCTGTGCCTGCTCGTGTTCCGCTACGTGAGCCTGGGGAGCGTCGTGGCGGCCGTGGTGCTGCTGCTCACGGCCATGGGGTTCATGGGCGCCTGGGCGCGCCTGCCGGTGCAGGAGGGCATGGCCCAGTGGCCCATCCTGGCCTGGGCGCTCCTGGTGGGCCTGGTCATCCGCAAGCACTCCGCCAACATCAACCGCCTCGTGCAGGGCACGGAATCCAAGTTCTGGGGAGCCGGCAAGAATGCCTAAGAAGCCCGATATCACAATCTTCGGTTCCGGGGCCTGGGGGACGGCCCTGGCCGTCGCCTGGGCCCGCCAGGGGGCCCGGGTGGACCTGTGGGGCCATCCCCCCTCCCTGGTCACCACCCTGGCCACCACCCGGCGCCACCCGTCCCTGGCCGACGTGGAGATCCCCGAGGGGGTGCGCCCCATCCTCGACCCCGAGGAGGGCTTCCAGGCCGGGTTGTGGGTGACCGCCCTGCCCACCCAGGTGAACCCCAAGGTCTGGGCCGACCTGGCCGCGCGCACCTCCCTGCGCCCGGAGCTCCTGGTGTCGGTGAGCAAGGGAATCCTCCAGGGCAGCTTCAAGCGCGTCTCGGAAACCCTGGAAGGGACCCTGGGCGTGCCGGTGGGCGTCTTCAGCGGCCCCACCTTCGCCGACGAGGTGAGCCGGGCCCAGCCCTCGGCCATCGTCCTGGCCCTGCCCCCTTCCATCCCCGACGGCCGCGCCGAGGAACTGCAGGCCCGCCTGGCCACCCCCGCCCTGCGGGTGTACCTCAGCCGGGACGTGGCCGGCGTGGAGCTGTGCGGCGCCTTCAAGAACGTGCTGGCCATCGCCGCGGGCCTGGTGGAGTCCCTGGGCCTGGGCAACAACGCCCGCGCCGCCCTCATCACCCGGGGCCTGGCGGAGATGAGCCGCCTGGTGGAGGCCCTCGGGGGCAGCCGGGACACCCTCATGGGCCTGGCGGGGCTGGGCGACCTGGTGCTCACCGCCACCGGCCCCCAGAGCCGGAACCGCACCTTCGGGGCCCTGGTGGGCAAGGGCATGACCCCCGAGGCGGCCGCCGCCTCCCTGGGCAACCAGGTGGTGGAAGGCGCCTTCACGGCCGAGGCCGCCCTGGGCCTGGCCCGGAGCCTGGGGGTGGAGCTGCCCATCACCCAGGAGGTGGTGCGCCTGCTCGAGGGGGCCGACCCCCGGGAATCCGTCAACCGCCTGATGCAGAGATCCCTTAAACCTGAGGCAAGTTAATCCCCCCTCGCTTACCGGCCGATGGAGACATCATGCAGCCGGAATCCCCAGCGTCCAGGATCCTCGTCATCGAGGACGACCGCTCGTGGCTGGCCCAGGTCGCGCACCTCTTCCGCGCCCGGGAGCCCGGCAGCGCCTGCCTGACGGCCCCGGACCTGGCCACGGCGCTGCCGCTCCTGGCCGGCGGGGACCTGGACCTGGTCCTGGTGGACCTGAACCTGCCCGACTCCCGGGGCCTGGAGACCCTCAGGCAGGTGCGCCGGGCCAACCCCACGGCCTCGGTGGTGGTGATGACCGCCGACCCCGACGAGGACCTGTCGACCGAGGTGCTGCGGAACGGCGCCCAGGACCACTTCGTCAAGGGCGCCTGGGACGACCAGACCCTCCTGCGGCTGGCGCGCCAGTCCCGGGAGCGCATGGCCACCGAACGCCGGCTGCGCCGGTCCGAGGCGATCCTCCGGGCCATCTCGGAGAACGTGATGGACATCCTGGCCATCGTGGACGACCAGGGGCGCCGGACCTTCACCAGCCCTTCCTACGCGCGGATCCTGGGCTATGGGCCCGACGAACCCTGCCCCGCCCTGGAGGACGCCGTCCACCCCGAGGACCTCCCCCGCGTGCGAGGCGCCCTCAATGACCTGTTCGCCGCGGGACCCTCCCCCTTCCTGGAATTGCGCCTGCGGCACCGGGACGGTTCGTACCGGGTGCTGGAGGCCCGCACGGCCCGGTTCGGCGACGGGGACACCCGCCAGGGGCTGGTGGTGGCCCGGGACGTGACCGAGCGCAGGCGGGCCGAGCAGGATCGCGCCGCCCTGGAGGTCAGCCTGCGCCACGCCCAGAAGCTGGAGTCCGTGGGCCAGCTGGCTTCGGGCATCGCCCACGAGATCAACACCCCCATCCAGTTCGTGACCCTCAACCTGACCCTCATGAAGAAGGCCTTCGCCCAGCTCAACGGCCTCCTGGACCTCTACCGGGAGGCCCTGGGCCCCGACCCGCGGCTGCGGGCGGCGGAGGAGGAGGCGGACCTGGACTACCTGCGCGGCGAGCTTCCGAAGGTGTTCCAGGATTCCCTGGACGGCGTGGGGCGCGTGGCCCGCATCGTGCGCGCCATGAAGGAGTTCACCCACCCAGGGGTCAAGGAGGCCACCCTCCTGGACCTGAACCGCATCGCCGGAAGCGCCGCGACCCTGTCGGCCAACGAGTGGAAGTACGTCGCGACCCTCGACCTGGACCTGGAGGAGGGCCTGCCGGCCGTGCGCGGCCACGCCGCCGAGCTCAGCCAGGTGCTGCTCAACCTCATCGTGAACGCCGCCCACGCCATCGGGGAGCGGGGGGGCATGGGAACCATCACCCTTTCCACCCGGAGCCTCGAGGACCAGGTGGAGGTCCGGGTGCGGGACACGGGCGGCGGCATCCCGCCCGAGCACCAGGCCAAGGTCTTCGAGCCCTTCTTCACCACCAAGGGCGTGGGCAAAGGCACCGGCCAGGGCCTGACCATCTGCTACCAGAACATCGTCAACCTCCACGGCGGGAAGATCTTTTTCGAAACGGTACCTGGCGAGGGGACCACGTTCGTCATCCAATTGCCCAGGGAGGCCTGATGCGGATCCTGCTGGTGGACGACGAACCCATGCTCCTGGAGGCCTTCCGGCGGTCCATGCGCATGGAGAGGCCCGCCTGGCGCATCGCCCTGGCCGGCTCCGGCCCGGAGGCCCTGGCCCTCCTGGGGAGCGAGCCCTTCGACATCGTCGTGACCGAGCTCCTCATGGCCGGCATGGACGGCGCCGCCCTCCTGCGGGAGGTGCACGACGCCTGGCCCTCCACCCTGCGCGTCGTCCTTTCCGGCCAGCCCCGGGTGGACCTCATGGAGGCCGCCGAGGGCCACTTCCACCGGTTCCTGGCCAAGCCCCTGGATCCCGAGATCCTGGTGGGCGTCCTGGAGGAGCTGGCGCTGGGCGAGGCGGGAAGCCTGGAGGAGCAGGCCCGGAAGTTCGTCTCCGGTCTCGCGGCCGTCCCGAGCCTGCCGGCCATCTACGGCCGGATCCGGACCCTCCTGTCGGCCGAGGATCCCCCCCTGCCGGCCCTGGTGGCCCTGGTCCAGTCGGACCTGGGCATCGCTTCCAAGCTGCTCAAGCTGGTCAACTCCGCCTATTTCTCCCTGGAGCGTCGCGTCACCGACCTGGGCCAGGCCATCAGCATGCTGGGCCTGGAGACCGTCAAGACCGTCGTCCTGGTGCGGGGCGCCATGGAGGCCCTCCAGGCGCTTTCCCCCGCCGGCCTGGACATGGACGCCCTCTGGCGCCATTCCCAGGGCGTGGCCAACGGCGCCCGGGCCATCGCCGCCGGCGAGGGCCAGCGGCCCGCGGTCCTGGAGGACGCCTACTCCCTGGGCCTCCTCCACGACATCGGCCGGGTGATCCTGGCCCTGGACCCGGCGGCGGACTACCGCCGCGTCACCGAGATCCCCGCCCAGGGCCTGGTGGCCGCCGAACGCCGGCTGTACGGCACCGACCACCCCCACGTGGGCGCCCAGCTCCTGAGCCTGTGGGGCCTGCCCCCGGAATTCTGCCGGCGCATCCGGGAGCACCACGCCCCCGCCTTCCCATCGGACGGCTTCCCCGCCGGCCTCGCGCTCTACGCCGCCGACGGGTTCATGGAAGGCGCGGCGGACCTCTTCCAGGACGGACGCGCCGACGAACGGATCCTGGCCTTCGGCGACCCCCACCGCCCCGGGCGCTGGAAGGCCTTCCTGGACAACCCCCTCCCCGAATGACCGGAGTCCCCATGCTCGCCAGAATCCTCTTCGTGGACGACGACCCCCTCCTCACCGCCGCCTTCGGCCGCGCCTACCGCAAGCGGTTCGACTTCCATGCCGCGGCTTCCGGGGACGAGGGCCTGGAACGCATCCGCACCTCCCTGCCCTTCGCGGTGGTGGTGGCCGACATGCGCATGCCGGGCATGGACGGGGTGGAGTTCCTCGCCGAGGTCGAGCGCATCTCCCCGGATTCCTCCCGCATCATGCTCACCGGCCAGGCGGACCTGGAGACCGCCATGGAAGCCGTGAACAAGGGCCACGTGTTCCGCTTCCTGAACAAGCCCTGCGACGAGGAGAGCATGGCCGAGGTGCTGGAGGCCGGCATCCGGCAGTACGACCTGGTCACCGGCGAGCGGATCCTCCTGGAGCAGACCCTCACGGGCAGCGTCCAGACCCTGGTGGACCTGCTTTCCGTCTTCGACGCCAAGATCTTCGGTCGAAGCCAGCTCCTGCGGGAATACGCCCTGAAGATGGCCGGGCGCATGGGCATCCGCAACCCCTGGGACCTGGGCCTGGCGGCCCTGCTGGCGCCCATCGGCCGCCTGGCGATCCCCGTGGACGTCCAGGCCAAGGTGGCCCGGGGCGAGCGCCTGACCGTGCAGGAGCAGGAGGCCTTCCGCACGGTGCCCGAGGTGGGCGCCCGCATGGTGGCCAACATCCCCCGGCTCAAGTCGGTTTCCCGCATCATCCTGTATTCGGCCAAAGACTTCGATGGCGAGGGGTACCCCATGGACGGCACCCGGGGGGACGACCTCCCCCTGGAGTCGCGGATCCTTCGCGTGGCCACGGATTTCGTGGAGGGGTTGCGCCTGCGCCGCTCCCGCAACGTGGTCTACGAGCAGCTCCGCCTCAAGAAGGGCGCCTACGACCCGGCCGTGCTGGCGGCCCTGGGCGGGCTGCTGGGCGCTGACCCAACGGCCGAACCTGAAGCCAGCCATCGCCTCCTGGACATCGAAGACCTGGCCCCCGGCATGCTCCTCATGGCCGACGTGCTCAACCCGGACGGCATGATCCTCATCCCCGCCGGCACCCGGCTCTCCCTGATCCAGTTGGAGCGCCTGCGGCACCTGAGCCGCCTGGGCCGCATCGATGAGCCCATCCTGGTGGACGTCCCCGAGGGCCTCGAACCCCGGCCCTGACTATTCCAGGTTCGCGCCCTGCTCGCGGATCTGGTCCAGGACGCCCTTGGCCTCCATGACCGCCCGGGTCATGGCCAGGCGCTTGCACTTGGAGCCGCAGGTGTTGAGTTCCCTTAGCACCTCCTGGCTCCACACGTCCAGGGCCTTGCCCCCCAGGTTGCCCTTGCGCAGGCGTTCCCGGAAATCGTCCAGATGGGAGGCCAGGCGAACGAGTTCCTCCCGCACGTCCTCCCGCAGGGCCAGGGCGCCGGCTTCGGCGATGACGCGCTCTGCCGGCAACTGCCCTGACAAACGTGCGTCCTCCAGCACCTGCTCCAGGCGCTTGCGGTACAACTCGGGCAGTTCCCGGGCCTGGGCTTCGCTCTCGGCCTGGAGGGCGGCGCACAGGGCCTCCAGTCGGTCGGCGCCGTCCCGGAAGGCCGGCAGAAGGCGTTCGCCTTCCTTCTCGCGCCCCTGGTTCCACAGCTTCAGCAGGGTGTCCAGGGCTTCGAGGATGGAGCCCTCCAGGCGCTCGGCCAGGTCCGAGGAGGGCGGCATCCAGGCGCCCGGCAGCCGGAAGAAGGCCTCGGCGGAAAGGGGGGGCAGGTTGAGCCATTCCGCGTCCTCCTGCCAGGTCTTGGCCATGGACCGCAGCAGGGATCGGTTGATCTGGGGCTCCAGGGAAGGCTCGTCCTGGATCTCCACCGCCAGGTCCACCTTGCCGCGCAGGGCGGCCTCGCGCACCCGGGCCCGGATGGCGGCCTCCAGGGGGAAGAAGGAAGGGTGGATGCGCAGGGAGATGTCCAGGGCCTTGTGGTTCACGGAGCGCACCGTGAGCCGCAGCGCCCCCCTTTCCAGGGGGAGGACGGTCTCGGCATAGGCGGTCATGGAGCGCATGGGCATTCCTCCCTGCCTCGAGTCTACCCGCTGCGGCCCGTCCCGCCGCACCCGGGTTCAGTCCTGGCCTTCGGTCCTGCCCATGAGCCAGGCCTTGCCCTTCAGGCGCTCCATGCCCAGTTCGGCGAAGAGCTCCAGGGGCGAGGACGCCGCGGCGTCCAGCCCCATGCGCGGCACCGCGGCGCTGTGGAAGCCCAGCCTGGCGCCCTCCTGCAGCCGCAGCGGCAGCTGCGAGACGGGCCGCACCTCGCCGGTGAGCCCCACCTCGCCCAGGAACAGGCACCGGGGCGCCAGCACGCGGCCCGTGGCGCTGCTGGTGAGCGCGGCGATCACGGCCAGGTCCGCGGCCGGATCCTCCACCTCGAGGCCGCCGGCCACGTTGAGGTAGACGTCCCGGTCGTGGAGCTGAACGCCGCCCCGGCGCTCGGCGACGGCGCAGAGCATGGAGAGGCGCTGCCCGTCGATGCCCAGCGCGGTGCGCCGGGGGATGCCCAGGCCCGCGGAGGCCACCAGGGCCTGGATCTCCACGATCACCGGGCGCGTGCCCGACAGCGCCACGGTGGCCGCGCAGCCCGGCCTGGGCTCGGCGTCCAGCCAGAAGGGATTGCCCTCGGCGGGCACCAGGCCGCGCTCGGTCATGGCGAAGACCCCCAGCTCGAAGGCCGCGCCGAAGCGGTTCTTGAGGGCGCGCAGGAGGCGGTGGTGGTGGTGCCGGTCCCCCTCGAAGGCCAGCACGGTGTCCACCAGGTGCTCCAGCACCTTGGGGCCGGCGAGGGTGCCGTCCTTGGTGACGTGGCCCACCAGCACCAGCGGCGTGCCGGTGCCCTTGGCCCAGCGCGCCAGGAGCGTGGCGCACCCGCGCACCTGGCTCACGGAGCCCGCGGAGGACTCGAACTCGGGATCGAAGAGCGTCTGGATGGAATCCACCAGGAGCAGCGCGGGCTTCATGCGGTCCGCGGCCTCCAGGATCCGGCGCACGTCGGTCTCTGCGAAGAGGTGGATGCCCGGGCTCTCCGCGCCCAGGCGCTGGGCGCGCACCTTGATCTGGCGCTCGCTCTCCTCGCCGCTGGCGTAGAGGACGTCGCCGCCGCAGGTGGCGGCCCACTGGAGCACGAGGGTGGATTTGCCGATGCCGGGCTCGCCCCCCAGCAGCACCACCATCCCGGGCACCACGCCCCCGCCCAGCACGCGGTCCAGTTCCGGAAGGCCCGTGGCGGCGCGGCTGGTTTCGCTGATCTCCACCGACAGCAGCGGCACGGGATCCTGGTAGCTGCTCTGGGAGAAGGCGCTCCGCGCCCGGGAGAGGTCCTTCTTCAGGCTCCCCCGCACTTCTTCGATGGTTCCATAGCCCCCGCAGGCGCCGCACTTGCCCATGGGCTGGGGGAAGCGCGCCCCGCAGGCGGTGCATTCGTAGTGGGAGGAGACCTTGGCCATGTATTGACTGTAACCGGGGCGGGGTGCCCGGGCCCCGGGACCCGTCAAGGCGAAAAATGCAGGGAAATGCGCCCTTCCTGGAAAAAACGAAGGGGAAATCCTCCGCAGACCCCCGCAACAAGTGTGTTTCCGAGCGTTTACGAAACGGTCACACGGGAGGTCCCAGGGGGCGCTGTGGAAAACCTTGTGGATTTCCGGCCTGGACCCCATGGAATCCAGCCCAATCCACCGGAACCCGGGTGGGGGCGGCGGGGGGGGCGGATGGGTCATCACACCTAAAATCAATACTTAGCCAGAAGGCATGGAGCCTATTGAATAAAACAAACATCAATTAGTTTTCCACACTTTCAGGTTTCTTTCGTGTTGACAACCCGAAGGCGCGCCTAACTGTTCATGACAATCCCATGACCGTTTCAAACAAGCTGCGCCGCCTCCCGCAGCTGCACGCTCACGAGCCGGGATACGCCCATCTCCTCCATGGTCACCCCGTAGAGGGTGTCGGCCGCGATCATGGTCGGTTTCTGGTGCGTGATGACGATGAACTGGGTGCCTTCCTTCATGCGCTGCACCATGGCCGCGAAGCGCCCCACGTTGGCTTCGTCCAGCGGCGCGTCCACCTCGTCCAGCACGCAGAAGGGGCTCGGCTTGTAGTGGAAGATGGCGAACAGGAGCGAGATGGCGGTCAGGGCCTTCTCGCCGCCGCTGAGCAGCGTGAGGGCCTTGGCGCTCTTGCCGGGGGGCTGCGCGGTGATCTCGATGCCGCACTCCAGCAGGTCCTTGGGATCCTGGAGGATCAGGGTCGCCGCGCCGCCGCCGAAGGCCTCGCGGAACACCTCGTGGAACCGCGCGTTGATGAACTCGAAGGCCTCGCGGAAGCGCTCCTCGCTGGTGGCGTTGATCTCGCGGATGGTGGATTCCAGGTTCCCGATGGCTTCCGTCACGTCGCGCCGCTGCTCGTTCATGAACGCCAGCCGGTCCTCGGCCTCCTGCAGTTCCTGGATGGCCAGCGGGTTCACGCCGCCCAGGTCCAGGCGCTTGCCCTGCAGCTCCTGCATGCGCGTCTGGTGCACCAGCTCGCCCAGCGACCAGGCCTCCTTCTCCTCGTCCGTGATGGACGCCAGGAAGTCGGGCACCGTGAACCCCAGCGCCAATTCGATCTCCCGGGACATGGCCTCCATGCTCCCCTGCACCTGGGCGCCCTGGAGCAGGGACTCCTGGTGCAGCTGGCGGGCGTTCTCCAGGGCCTGGCCCAGCTCGCGCGCGTTGCGTTCCTGCACCCGCAGGAACTCCTGGGCGCTCTCGATGCCGGGCAGGGCGGCGCCCTGCTCCTCCACCAGCTCCTGGCGCTCGCCCAGCAGCCGATTGGCCTCCACTTCCAGTTCCGCCAGGCGCGCGGCGGCCTGGTCCGCCTTCTCGGCGCTCTGGGCCATGTCCGCCCACACGCGGCCCTTCTCGGCCTCCAGGTCGTAGACGCCCCGCTGCAGCTGCTGCAGGTGGCGCTGGGAAGCGTCCCGCTCCGACCACGCGGCGCCCCGCATGCGCGAAGCCTCCAACAGGATCTCGCGCCTTTCGTCCAGGGCCTTCTGGGCCTCCGCGCGCCGGGCCTCGGCGGCCGCGACCGCCTCCACCAGCTCGGCCTCCACGGGGTTTTCCGCCGGGGCCTCCAGGTCGCGCAGCTGCGCCTGCAGGGCGGCGATCTCCGCCTCCAGGAGCTCCCACTGGGCGTCGGCGCGCTCCTGGGCCTCCTTGATCTCCCGCAGCTGGCCCGCGGCCGAGGCCCTGCGGCCCTTGAGGTCCTCCAGCACGCGCCGCGCGGACAGGTGGTCCTCGTCCATCTCCTTGAAGCGGTCCGCGGCCTCCCGCATGCGGTAGTCGGCGGCCTTGGCCGCGGATTCCAAAGCCTCCACCCGGTCCAGGCCCTCCTCCCGGGCGGCCTTTGCGGCCTCGAACTCGTGCCTGAGCTTCAGGGGGCTCGCGGCGGGGGCGGCGACGCCGGCCTGCACGGGGCCGTAGGGCAGCTTGACCAGGGCCGGCGACACGAAGGCCAGGCCCGGATGGGCCTGGGCCAGGGCGGCCAGTTCGGCGTCCCCGCAGGCGAAGGCGCGGTTCAGGAGCCCTTCCAGGGGCCGGGGCCGGCCGGGCCTCCATCTCACGGCGTCGCGCAGGGGCCGGGCGCCTTCGGGCGCGGGC
>DBMS01000189.1 GCA_002297665.1 Holophagaceae bacterium UBA692
TCCCGTTTTGGATGAGGCCAGGACGAGATGGTTTGGCAATATGACCGGCAACCAGAGATCCGGTCGCAAGCTTGAAGGCGAGAATACGCAGTTTTGTAGCTTGCGGGCTTCACGATTAGGGGATTCCCCGGGACGGAGAGGTGGCAAAGGAAAGGTAATCGTCTCGAGTTTGGCGATGTTTTTGGACGTTCCAAATGGTAGGTTGATTAAACTTTGGAGTTCGATTTTTTCGTTCTGAAGTTTGAAAATCGCGACAAGCGAAGCTTGCCCATCCTTCGCATAGCCGAAAAATGGGCTAATTCCAATGAAAAATCCATCCTTGTCAATCGGAATTAGGTAATTCGTCATGCCGCATGTGGTATCAATTTGGCCAACCTTTTCCCAGGCCGCGGATTTTGAATTGGCAGCTTGCTTGAATAGAAATGATTGGTTTATTTCCTTGCTGCCTTCTTTGGTGACGACCCTTCTGATGTCCCAGAAGAAGCCGTTTCGAAAGGATCGATAGCCAAATCGGATTCCCTCCGTGGGAAGGCGGACATCGTGGCTTCCGGAGCCTTCGTTCGCGATGACGAAGGGGTCCCCCTCCAGGGGGAGGAAAATCCATTCGTTTTCTGTGAATAGGGTTTGATCTTGCAGCTTTAGTAGTGGCGGCATGATCACAGGTGGGGTTGATTGAGAAAAGAGATGGGTTATCCCAATGAAAAAGCCAAATGATCTAGCTGATAATTTTAGGCTCATGGGGCAAACCTTTCTTGATGAATTGTTCAATGCAATAGAGGAATAATCCGAATGCTTTGAGGATTCTCCACCCCTAATAACCGAAAGGGTTGGCGACTGAAGAAGGGAGCCGTTGTTGCAGGGTGCTGAACCCTGAGTTTGAACCAGATAGCCATTATTGCAAGCCACGGCCTGAAACTTCATCCTGCTCGACGCCAGGGCCTTCGGATAGGCCTTCCTGCCTGGGTTAAATCCTGATCCGGCCCGTTTCAGAGCTTCGCGGCCACGCCGGCGTCCAGGATCCGGCCCACGGGGTAGACCCCCAGGCCGGGGTCGCCCCAGGGNNCGCTGGTAGAACCAGTTGAGCTGGGCGTCGGGGCTGGCGGCGAAGGCCTTGTCCTTGGCCTTCCGGTTTTCATAGGCGGCCTTGAGGGCGGGGTCGGCCGCGAGCATCTTGCGGGCCAGGGGCTCGAGGACGTAGCTCTCGCCGTATTCCTTCTGCTCGAAGATGGTGTTGAAGAAGCCCCACCGCAGCAGGCTCTCCTCGGAGGCGGGTTCCAGCAGGTGGACGATGATCCGCGCCAGGCGGTTGCCGGTGGGCACCACCACGGTCCCCGCGGGGAATTCCCGGGTCGCGGCGAATTCCTCCTGCACCAGGGTCTCCACCCGCTGGCGGCCCTCGGTGGGGGTGCGCCGGAAGACCACGTCCCGGAAGCGCCAGCCGGAGACCTCGACCGTGGCGGGCTTCGCCAGGCGGTGGTGGGGGATGCCCTGGGCCTCGATGCGGGCGATGACCTCGGTCCATTCGGGCGGCACGAGGTAGGCTTCGGGCACCCGGGCCGTGGCGGTGGGCACCAGGCGTCCGTAGCGCGGGATCTGGAAGGTCTGGGGCCGCGCGGGGTCGTAGGTGAACCAGTCGCCGCCCGTGAGGTCGCTGGTGGTGCGGTCGTAGGCGAAGCCCTTGAAGGCCATGGGCTCGGAGGTGCCGTCGTCCCTGAAGCCCAGGGGCATGGGCGCCGCCCGGAAGGCGGCGCTGGCGGTGAAGGCGTCGGCCTCGCGGTTGAGCCGGGCCAGGGTGGCGTGCTCCCGGGCCACGATCTCCGAGGTGCGCAGCAGCGCGAGCCGCGTGGCCTCCACCCGCACCGGGTAGGGCTTGAGCATGTGGGTCTCCAGGAGGATCCCCATGCGGTTCTGGGCGGACTGGTAGCCCTGGGAATAGCGCGGCCCGGAGGGGCCGATGACCAGGCCGCTGCGGGGGTCGTGCCAGGTGCGGAAGACGATGTACTCCGTGGTGGGCACCCCGTCGGCCTCCAGGCCGGAGCGCAGGCCGGGCAGGAAGCTGTCCCGGATCCAGGCGCCCAGCCGCGGTTCCAGGAACCAGGTGTCCCCGGGGCCCGCCTCCCGGGCGATGGTGAGGGGGTACTGGTAGTCGGCGCCGTCGGTGGAATGGCAATCCAGGAAGACGTCCGGGAGCCAGGCCTGGTGGAGCTTCAGCCAGGCCCTCATCTCCGGGGCGTCGGCCTTGAGGTAGTCGCGGTTCAGGTTCAGCCCCGCCGCGGTGCTGCGCCAGCCCATCTCCTTGGGGCCGTTCTGGTTGATGCGGTTGTGCGGGCCGAAGCGCTCGTGGCCGTCCACGTTGAAGACCGGCAGGAACACGAACACGAGCCGGTCCAGGAGGCCGGGGTGCTTGCGCTCCACGCACAGTTCCTTCAGGAAGCGCAGCCCCGCGTCCTTGCCGTCGGATTCGCCGGCGTGGATGCAGGCCTGGATCATGACCACCAGCTTGCCCTTGGCCCGGGCCTTGGCGGGGTCGAAGGCCCGGTCCCGGTCCACGATCACCAGGGGCAGGGCGCGGCCCTGGGGGCTGCGGCCGAAGGCTCCCACCCGGACCCAGGGCGAGGCCTTGGCCAGGGCCCGGCATTCCTCCACCGTTTCCGCCAGCCGGGGCGTCTCGAGGCCCCCGGACCGCTCGAAGCGGGTGGGGGGCGGGGTGCCCGCGCCCAGGGCCGTGGCGAGCAGGGCCGAGGCCAGACTGACGAACCGCATGGTGCCTCCATCGCGAACCGAAGGTTCCAGCGTAGCTCATGCGCATCGTATCCTGGTCCCCGGGAGCACCAGACATGCGGATTCTCATCGTGGGCGCCGGCGGCATCGGGGGGTATTTCGGGGGGCGGCTCCTGGACGCGGGGCGGGACGTGACCTTCCTGGTGCGCCCAGGGCGGGCCCGGAAGCTGGCCGCCGAAGGCCTTTCCATCCGCAGCCCCTACGGGGACCTGCGCCTGCCCGCACCGCCCACGGTGCTGGCCGGCGAGCTCCGGGACCCCTTCGACCTGGTGCTGCTCAGCTGCAAGGCCTACGACCTGGAGGAGGCGGTGGAGGCCTTCGCCCCCGCCGTGGGCCCCGGCACCGCGGTGCTGCCCCTGCTCAACGGCATGCGCCACTTCGACCTCCTGGACCGGCGTTTCGGGGCCGAACGGGTGCTGGGCGGGTCCTGCTTCATCTCCTCGGCCCTGGACGCCCAGGGCGCCGTGGTGCATTTCAACCGGCTTCACGGCCTGGTCTTCGGAGAGCGGGACGGGGCGCGCACGCCCCGGGCCCTGGCCCTGGAGGCCCAGCTCTGCGGGGCCGGGTTCGACGGCCGCCTCAGCCTGGAGATCGTCCAGGAGCTGTGGGAGAAGTGGGTGTTCATCGCGTCGGCCGCCGGGATCACGTGCCTCCTGCGGGGTTCGGTGGGCGACATCGTCGCCGCGGGCGCCGAATCCCTGGGCGTGGCCCTGATGGAGGAGTGCGCCTCCGTGGCCGCGGCCCAGGGCCACGCGCCCCGGGCCGCGAGCCTGGAGAAGACCCGGGCCATCCTCACGGAGCCGGGTTCGGCCATGACGTCGTCGATGTTCCGCGACCTGGAGGGCGGCGGCCGCGTCGAGGCGGACCACCTCATCGGCGACCTGCTGCGCCGGGGCAAGGGGCCCCTGCCCATGCTGGCCCTGGTGGACGCGAGCCTGCGCACCTACGAGGCGCGGCGGCGCCGGTAGCTAGAACGTCAGGCGCCCCTGCAGCGCGAAGATGTCCACGCGGTTGCGGAAGGTGCCGTGGATGGTGCCGCGGAGGAAGTCCGGGCCGCCCGGGGTCGCGGTGAGGGCGAGGTTGGCGTCCTTCACGAAGAGCCGGCTGTAGCTGAAATCCACGGAAAAGGCCCGGGTCACGGCGTAGCCCGCGCCGGCGGAGGCCCAGGTCCTTTCGGCGTCGGGGATGCGGGGGGTGCGATGGGTGTCGGTGGTGGGGGTCTGGTCCAGGGCCACGCCGGTGCGCACGGTCCAGGCCCCGCCGGGGCGCCAGGTGAGGCCCAGGGCCAGGAACCAGGAGTCCTTCCAGTACTCGGGCGTGACCGAATCGGCCTGGCCGCTGGCGAAGGTGATGCGGATCTCCTTGAAGTGGGACCAGAAGGTGCGGGCCGCCTCGGCCTCCAGGGTGAGGGCGGGGGTGGCGTCCCACGCGATGCCCAGGGAGGCGGTGCCGGGCTGGTTGGCCTTGGGGGTGGCGGCGCCGTCGCGGAAATTGGCGGCCAGCGCGGCGGGGACGCCCTGGTAGGCCACGTCGCCCTTGAGCTCGAAGTCGATGGCGGACTGGTAGCCCACCCCGAAGCGCAGGTCGGTGCGGGGCTCGAAGAGCACGCCGACCCGGTAGCCGGGGCGCCACTGGGTGCCCTTGACGGTGGCGACGCCGTCCTGGGCCCCGGGGGCGAAGCCGGGGATGCGGTAGGCCGCGCCCACCGCGCCGAAGTCCACGGCGTTGCTCAGGGTGGCGTCCACGTGGCGGGCCACCACGGCCGCGCCCACGGACCACTTGGGGCTGATGCGCCAGGCCAGGTTGGGGGCGACTTCGACGATGGTCATGGTGGACTTCATGGCGTGGTAGCGCCCGATCCAGTCGGACCCGTACTCGCTGGTGAGGCCGAAGGGGCTGTTCAGGGAGAAGCCCACCTTCAGGTCGGGGCTCAGGCTCCACATGGCGTAGAGGACGGGCAGGGCCGCGCTCCGGCCGGCGTCGCCCCCGGAGGTCCCGGTGATCGCGCTGCCGCCGAGGGTCGTGGCCCGGGTGGCGCTGCCGCCCTCCAGCTTCGCGGAGGGCTGGATCTGGCTGGCACCGATGACTAATGCATTGCCCTGGAAGCGGGTCAGGGTGGCCGGGTTGAAGAACATGGAGCCGATGTCGCTCCCCCCGGCGGAAATGCCCGCGTAGGAGTTCCCCTGGGCGCTGGGGCTCTGTTCCCGCAGCTGGAAGCCCGAGGCCAGGGCCGCGGGGGCCAGGGCGAGGACCAGGGAGGAGCAGGCCAGGGTGCGGTGAATGGGATTTTGCATTAGAACCTCATCTTTTTGCCAAACCCCCAGCATACCAAACGAACCTTGCAGGTCACGGCATGATTTCTCCTTCATCCCTGTACACTGGCCTCACCTCCAGGAGCGAATCATGCGGATCCTTTCCCCGTCCGTGGCTGGCCTCGTCCTTTGCCTGGCCGTCCCGGGCCTCGCCGGAGGCCTTTCGGACCCCGATCCGGCCCTGCGGTGGAAGGCGGTGGCGGCCCTGGCCGCCCAGGGGGCCCGGGCGGTGCCCGAGGCGGTCCGGGTGCTGGAGACCGGCGACGCCCCGGCCCGGGAGGCCGCGGCCCGCGTCCTGGCGCGGC
>DBMS01000129.1 GCA_002297665.1 Holophagaceae bacterium UBA692
CGCCGCCCCCGCCGCCGCCCCCGCAGCGCCCCTGAAGGCCGAGATCGGCGCCTTCCGGTTCAAGGGCGGCTCCTTCACGTTCCTGGACCGGAGCCTCCAGCCGGTGGTGGCCCTTTCCCTGGACCACATCGACGGCCAGGTGGGGCGGCTCTCCTCGGACCCCGGGTCCCGGGCCTCCATGGAACTGAAGGCCCTGGTGGACGGCGCCGCGCCCTTCACCGCCAGGGGCACCGTGAACCTCCTGTCCCAGGCGGCCTACAGCGACCTGGCCCTGGTGATGGGCGGCATGGACCTGTCGCCCCTGAGCCCCTACGCGGGCCGCTACGTGGGCTACGCCATCGAGAAGGGCAAGCTGGAGCTGGACATGAAATACCTGATCCAGGACCGCAAGCTCCAGGCGGAGAACCGCATCCGCATGGACCAGTTCACCCTGGGCGGGGCCGTGGAGAGCCCCGAGGCCATGCACGTTCCCGTGAAGCTGGGCCTGGCCCTGCTGCGGGACCGCCACGGCGTCATCGACCTGGACGTGCCCGTGCGCGGGGACCTGGACGCCCCCGACTTCAAGCTGGGCCGGGTCATCTGGCGGGCCATCGTCAACGTCTTCGCCAAGATCGCCACCTCGCCGTTCTCGCTCATCGGCAAGGCCTTCGGCGGGGGCGACGCGGACCTCAGCCTGCTTTCCTTCGAACCCGGGGCCGACGCCCTGGACGCCCAGGGCACCAAGGTGCTGGAGACCCTGGAAAAGGGCCTGTACGAGCGCCCCGGCCTGCGCCTGGAAATGGAGGGCACCTCCGCCGAGGCCGACGTGCCCGCCCTGAAGCGCGCGGAACTCGAGGCCTCCCTGGCCCGGCTCAAGGGCCAGCCCCTGGCCCCCGGCGAACGGGAGAAATTCCTGCGCGCCGCCTACCTCCAGGCCTTCCCGCCCCCCAAGGACGCCAAGGACGGCAAGGATCCCAAGGCCGCGCCCGAGACCCCTGCCGACATGGAGGCGCGTCTCCTGGGCCGCATCCAGGTGGACGAGGCCGCCCTGCGGCTCTTGGCGCGCCGCCGCGTGCAGGCCGCCCGGGACCACGTGCTGGCTTCCGGGAAGGTGGGCGAGGACCGGATCTTCATCGTGGACGGCGGGGAGCGGGCCCGCAAGGAAGGCGGAACCCGGGTGTACTTCCAGCTGAAGTGAACGTACGCGCGACGGGGCCCTGGTGGGCCCCGTTGCGTGGGTTCGGGACGCGGATTAGTGGGACGCCGCGTACTCGCGCAGGCCTTCCTGGGTGGGCTTCATGGCCTTGTCGCCCTTCTTCCAGTTGGCGGGGCACACCTCGCCGTGCTTGGTGTGGAAGTCCAGGGCGTCCACCACGCGGAGCACCTCCTCGACGTTGCGGCCCAGGGGCAGGTCGTTGACGGTGATGTGGCGCAGGATGCCGGCCTCGTCCACCAGGAACAGGCCGCGCAGGGCGATGCCGCCGGGGAGCAGGACGTTGTAGTCGGTGGCGATGGACTTGGAGAGGTCGGAGACCAGGGGGAAGGTGACGCCCTTGATGCCGCCGTTGGCGACCTCGGTGTTGGCCCAGGCCCAGTGGCTGAAGTGGGAATCGACGCTCACGCCCAGCACCTGGGTGTCGCGGGCGGCGAATTCCTTGGCGGCCTCGGAGAAGGCCAGGATCTCGGTGGGGCACACGAAGGTGAAGTCCAGGGGGTAGAAGAACAGCACCACCTTCTTGCCCTTGAACTGGCTCAGGGTGATTTCCTTGAACTCGCCGTTCACGAGGGCGGTGGCCTTGAAGTCGGGGGCGGGTTGAGTCACGAAAGCAGCCATGGTGGCCTCCATAAAAGGTTTCGATAGGCGGTGAATCCCCAGCCTACGACGAGGGCGCCCCCGGGGGCAAGGGAAATATGACCGAACCGGTAAACTATCGGGAAACGCCCATCCAGGATACTCTCAACCTCCCCATTTGCGGTTTTTCGAGGAACGCATGCCCGCCATTGAAGTGTCGATTTTTTCCGAAATCTCCCGCCTGCGCCAGGTGGTCGTCCACAAGCCCGGTCCCGAAGTGGACATGATGGTTCCGGACATGATGGAGGAGCTTCTCTTCGACGACATCCTCTACGGGGACCTGGCCCGCGCCGAGCACGAGGTGTTCCGGAAGGTGCTGGCGCGGGTGGCCGAGGAAGTGCTGGACATCCAGGACCTCTTCGTGGAATCGCTGGATTCCGAAGGGGTGAAGCTGGCCTTCATCGAGGACTTCAGGCGCCTGGTGGACATGCCCGACGAGTCCGCCAACCTGCTTCGCGCCATGGCCCCCGGGGACGTGGCCCGGGCGGTGATCACGGGCATCCCGTGGGACGACACCCTGGCCCACACCCACTGGCAGAAGCGCTTCGACTACACCGTGCGCCCCATCCCGAACCTCCTGTTCATGCGGGATCCCGCCGCGGTGGTGGGCCGCGGGTACAACATCAACTTCATGGCCACCTGGGCCCGGGAGCGCGAGCCGCTGATCCTCAGCTACGTCTTCCGCCACCACCCGCGCCTGCGCCACCTGCAGGAGTCGGACCGGCTCTTCGACCAGCTCACGCCGCTGCTCAAGGGCGAGATCCGCATGCCCCAGAGCCTGGAGGGCGGAGACACCCTGGTGCTCTCGGACAAGGTGCTCGCGGTGGGGTGCAGCGAGCGCACCTCGGCCGACGCGGTCCACATGCTGGCCGAGAGCCTGCGCCGCCAGGACCTCTCCTTCGACACCCTGCTCATGGTGCTCATGCCCAAGGTGCGGAGCGCCATGCACCTGGACACCATCTTCACCCGCGTGAGCGAAGGGGAGTGCCTGATCTACCCGCCCTACTTCACCGACCACAGCCGCGAGCTGCTCAACGTGGTGAAGTTCGACCTGCGCCACAAGGCGCTGCAGACCACGGTGGTGCCCAACCTGCTGCGGGCCCTGAAGGGCGTGGGCATCGACCTGGAGCCCATCCGCTGCGGCGGGGACAACTACATCATGCAGCAGCGGGAGCAGTGGACCGACGGCGCCAACGCCTTCTGCCTGGCCCCGGGCGTGATCGTCATGTACAGCCGCAACCACGCCACCGCGGGCGAGCTGGCCAAGGCCGGCTACCGGATCCTCATGGCCCGGGACCTCATCGCCGACCCGTCCATCGACCTCCTGGACGGCGGCAAGTGGGCGGTGATGCTCGAAAGCGCCGAGCTGAGCCGGGCCCGGGGCGGGCCGCGGTGCATGACCATGCCCCTGGCCCGGAGCTGAAGGGGAACCCCGCCAAGGTGTGACCTGCGACACCCTCCCCGGCGGCCGGGGGATTCATAATCAACCTGCCAGCTTCCGGAGCCCCCATGACCGTCCAGGACATTCCCGGCGTCAAGCCGCAGACCCGCATCTTCTCCCACGGGTACGATCCCCAGCGCTCCGAAGGCGCGGCGGTGCCGCCGGTCTTCCGCACCTCCACGTTCATCTTCAAGACCGCCGCCGAAGGCAAGCGCGCCTTCGAGATCGCCTACGGCCTGGACTGCCCCAAGGCCGGCGAGAGCCCGGCCCTCATCTACACCCGGGTGAACAACCCCAACAGCGAGATCCTCGAGGACAAGGTCGTGGTGTGGGACGGCGCCGAGGCCGCCGCCCTCTTCTCCTCGGGCATGGGCGCCATCTCCAGCACCTGCCTGGCGTTCCTGAAACCCGGCGACACGCTGCTCTTCTCGGATCCCGTGTACGGCGGCACCGAGTTCTTCTTCCGCCGCGTGCTGCCCCAGTTCAACATCCGCACGATCCCGTTCCCCGCCGGAACCCCCCGGGAGGAGCTGGAGCGCCTGGTCAAGAACGACCCCACCGTGAAGGTCATCTACATCGAGTCCCCCGCCAACCCCACGATGATGCTGTCGGACATCCGGGGCGCCGCGGAACTGGCGGCCGAATACTCCCGCGAGGACCACCGGATCCTGGTGGTGGTGGACAACACCTTCATGGGCCCCATCTTCAGCAAGCCCCTCTCCCTGGGCGCGGACGTGATCGTCTATTCCGCCACCAAGTTCCTGGGCGGCCATTCGGACCTGGTGGCGGGCGTGGCCATGGGCAGCGCGGCCCTGGTGGGCCAGATCAAGGTCATGCGCACCATCCTGGGGTCCAATTCCGATCCGGACACCGCCTGGCTCATCCAGCGCTCCCTGGGCACGCTCCAGCTGCGCATGGAGCAGCAGCAGGCCAGCGCCCGGCGCATCGTGGACTTCCTGCTCACCCACCCCAAGGTCCAGTGCGTGGCCTATCCCGGCAGCCCGGCCATGGGCGAGGCCCAGACGGCCCTCTGGAAGGACCAGTGCACCGGCACCGGCAGCCTCGTCGCCTTCTGCGTGAAGGGCGGGGAAGCCGAGGCCTTCAAGGTGCTCGACGCCGTTGAGCACATGAAGCTGGCCGTGAGCCTGGGGGGCATCGAGAGCCTGATCGAGCACCCCTCCTCCATGACCCATTCGGACATGACCCCGGCCGAGAAGGCCCAGGCCGGCATCACGGACAACATGATCCGCATGTCGGTGGGCCTGGAGGACGCCCAGGACCTCATCGCCGACCTGGCCCAGGCCCTGGCCAGGATCTGACGCCAACGAGGCACGCATGAAAAAGCACCCTGAAGAGGGTGCTTTGGGGTCTCGCCAGCGGGTGGTTTCCGGAACGCCGCCGCTGGGGAAGGGGCTCGTTCTTAGACGGCCTCTGGTTGAAGGGGAGAGCGACTTGTTTCTACCCTGCACCCAATCTAGGCCTCCGGGGGGCGGTGACAAGACGGTGTTTTCTGCCGTTCAGGCCGCGGGCTCCGACCGCGGCCCCGGGCGGGACGGGTGGAGGCCGCGCGGCCCATCGTTCATCCGGCCAGACGTTCGGATGGCCTTGGGCACGGCCAGGTGCACCCGGTCTCGCTCGTTGGTTAGGCTGGTCAGCATCCGCTGGGCGGCTTGCAGGGCGGGAGGCCGGGGTTCCCGGGTGCGGGTCCGGAAGAAGGCCAGGGCGCGGTCCAGCGTGGGCTTGGGGTCGCGGCCCGCGTCGGCCAGGTCCCGCGCGGCCAGGCATTGCACGGCGATCCAGTCCGCCTGGGCCGTGCCCCCGTCGGGGTTGATGAGGAGGCCCTGGTCCGCGCGGGCGTTCAGTCGCTGAACCGTCTCCCGGGAGAGCGGGCCCCGGGCCCGCTCCAGTTCGGCCAGGCCCAGGGCGGCCACCAGGGCCGCATGGCGGAGCCCGGCGTC
>DBMS01000199.1:0-1486 GCA_002297665.1 Holophagaceae bacterium UBA692
CCATCTGCGCCATGTCCTGCCCCGCCGACGCCATCAAGCGCACCGAGGACGGCGTGGTGCACGCCAGCCAGAAACCCCGGTGCGTGGCGTGCCAGAACTGCGAGATGAGCTGCCCCTTCGGGGTGCCCATCGTGCTGCCCGGGCTGGAGCAGATGCTCAAGTGCGACCNNCATGTGCGCCACCGTGTGCCCCAGCCAGGCCCTGCTCTTCGTCCCCCGCCACGAGGTGGCGGCCATGCGCGGCTCCAAGCCCTTGCGGGACTTCCGGATCGGCGCCCTCCGGATCCGCACCCGCAACGCGATCATGGTGCCCGACCCCGAAATCCCCCTGAACCTGGACGCGTCGAACCTCATGGAAGGAGGCCTCTGATGCCCGGCTGGAAGTCCCTTTTCCCCGTGGACCTGGCCGAGGAGGGCCGGCTCTCCAGGCGGGAGTTCGCGCGGTTCCTGGCCCTGGTGAGCGCCGGGTTCACCGGCGGCATCGGCTACCTGGGCCTGCGCAGAAAGCCCCTGGACGGCGCCCCCGCCGCGCCCGCCGACGCCCCCCGGGAGCTGCGCCTGTGCCGCGCCGACGACGTGGCCCCCGGTAACAGCCACCTGTTCACCTACCGCGACGCCCAGGACCGCTGCATCCTCGTGCGCACCGCCGGGGACCGCTGGCGCGCCTACCGCCAGACCTGCACCCACCTGGGCTGCGCCGTGCGCTGGGACGGCAAGGGCCTGGAGTGCCCCTGCCACAACGGCCGCTTCGAGGTGGAGCAGGGCTTCCCCACCGCAGGCCCCCCGACCCGGCCGCTGTCGCGGCTGCGGGTGGAACTGCGCGGCGGCGACGTGTGGATCGTGGGGGACCTGGAAAAGCCCGGAGCGGGGCCCGGCGAAGGGGGGCAGGCATGAAGCGGTCCGTGTTCACGGGCGCCGCGCTGGCCGTGGTGCTGNNCTGCTGATCGTGCTGATCCAGGCCTACCTTTTCGAGACCGTGCTGGGCGCGGTCCTGGACGGGGAGCGGGGGATGCTGGGCGGCGCCTTCGCCGTGTCCCTGGTCCTGACCGCCGTGGCCCTGGTCCTGGCGTTCAAGGCCAAGGACCTGGACAACCCGGAATGACCCTCACCCTGGAGCCCGCATGACGATGATCACCTCGTGGAACCCCGAGGACCCCGCCGCCTGGGAATCCGGCCAGAAGGCCGTGGCCTGGCGCAACCTCGCCGTCTCCGTCCCGGCCCTCCTCGTGGCCTTCTCCGTGTGGATGTTCTGGTCCATCCTGGCGGTGCGNNTTCACCCCGGCCCAGCTCTTCACCCTCATCAGCATCGCCGGGCTCGCGGGGGCCACCCTTCGCATCCCCAGCGCGTTCCTGGTGCCCCTGGCCGGCGGGAGGAACACCGTCGCCGTCACCACCGCCCTGCTCATCGTCCCGGCCCTGGGGGCCGGGCTGGCCCTGCGGGACACCCGGACGCCCTTTTCCACCTTCGCCATCCTGGCGACGCTCTC
>DBMS01000199.1:1629-1902 GCA_002297665.1 Holophagaceae bacterium UBA692
GGCCGGAACGCCGCCCCTGTACCTGGCCAACGGGGCCCTGGTGTGGGTGCCCCTCCTCGTCCTCCTTTCCGTGCTGGCCTGGGTGTTCATGGACAACCTGCCCGGACAGGACGCCGAACCCCTGGGGCCCGCGGTGCTGAGGATCCTGGGCCTGCACGTCCTGGGGCTGGCCGTGTCGGCCGCCGGCGTGGCGCTCCTGGTGGCCTTCCGCCTGGGCCTGGCGGCGCAGGTGGGGGTGCTGCTGGGCACCATCCTGGCCTCCCTGGGCCTGCT
>DBMS01000199.1:1947-3749 GCA_002297665.1 Holophagaceae bacterium UBA692
CACCTTCGGCAGCTTCATCGGCTTCAGCGGGGCCCTGCCCCTGCTCATCAACGTGGTCTTCGGGCGCCTTCCCGACGGCATGGTGAACCCCCACGCCCCCCGGGCCATGGCCTACGCCTGGCTGGGGCCCCTGGTGGGCAGCCTCTTCCGGCCCGTGGGGGGCTGGCTCGCGGACAGGTGGAAGGGCAGCCACGTGGCCCAGCTCAGCTTCGTGCTCATGGGCATCGGGGCCCTGGGCGTGGCGCACTTCGTGGTGAGGGCGCAGGGCGCGCCGGCCCCCCAGGCGTTCTTCCCGCCCTTCCTGGGCCTGTTCCTGCTGCTCTTCGTGGCCACGGGCCTGGGCAACGGGGCNNGTGTTCCAGATGGCCCCCCAGGTCACGGCCCCGGGCATGGCCGCGCCCACGGTGGGCTGGATCTCCGCCGTGGCCGCCTACGGCAGCTTCCTGGTTCCTGCGATCTTCAAGATCCAGGTGGACGCGGGTTCGCCCCAGCGCGCCCTGCACCTGTTCACGGCCTTCTACGCGGCCTGCGTCATTCTCAACGCCTGGAGATACGCAAGGAGGTAGGAAATGGGCATAATGGCAGGCACCCCCGGGACGTAGGCCGTCCGGGGCCCAGAGATGCCCGGAGCCCTGCCATGACAACCCTCAACAAGCGCCTGGTGGAGGCCCCCTACCCCGTCGTGGGCCTCACGGGGGGCATCGCCGCCGGCAAGACCTACGCCTCCAAGCGCCTGAAGGTGCTGGGCTGGGAGATCATCAACGCCGACCAGGTGGCGCGCGAGGTGGTGGAGCCGGGCACCCCGGGCCTGGCCGCCCTGGTGCAGGCCTTCGGCGACGGCATCCTCTCGGACGCGGGCACCCTGGACCGGGAGAAGATGGCCGGCCTGGTGTTCCCCGATCCCGCCAACCGGGAGCGCCTGGAGGCCATCCTCCACCCGCTCATCGAGACCCGCCTGGCCGACAAGCTCCGCGCGCTGCCCGAGGACGTCAAGGGCGTGGTGCTGGACGCCGCCCTCTGGGTCGAGCGGGGCCAGGCGCACATCTTCGACGCCCTGTGGGTGGTGGACGCCCCCGAGGAGATCCGCCTCAAGCGCCTGATGGAGCGGGACGGCCTCGACACCGCCCGGGCCATGGACCGCATCTACGCCCAGAGCGCGGGCGCCGAGAAGCTCCTGCACGCCGACCAGGTCTTCCACAACGACGGCCGCGACCTGGACGAATCCCTGCACAAGGCCGAGGAGGCCCTCCTGGCCCACTGGAAGACCGCCCGGAGCCGCAAGTGGCACCCGCCCATGAAGGCCCCCTTCGACGCCTCNNCGGCTGCGCGAAGCCCTCGAAGCCCTGCTCAGCCGCGGCGGCGACTACGGCGAGATCTTCGTGGAGCACCGCCGCGCCTGCGGCCTGGGCATGGACGACGGCCGCATGGAGGACGTGGCCGCCGGCGAGACCTTCGGCGTGGGCCTGCGGCTCATGGACGGGGAGACCACCCGGTTCGCCGACCTCATCGCCCCCACCGCCGAGGAGCTCCTGGACGCCGCCCGCACCCTGGCCGCCCCCGGCGCGGGTCCGGCGGCCGCCATCCCCGAACTGGCGCCCCAGCTCCTGCCCAAGCCCAGCCCCATCGAGCGCGAGCCGGCCGCCGTGCCCCTGCCCGAGAAGGTCGACCTGGTGCGCCGGGCCGACTACCTCGCCCGGAGGCGCGCCGAGGCCATCCGCCCCGGCGCCCTGCGCCAGGTGGCGGTGGGCTACGGCGACAGCACCCAGAGCGTCTGGATCGCCTCCGCCGAGCGCGTGGGCGGG
>DBMS01000199.1:3833-4021 GCA_002297665.1 Holophagaceae bacterium UBA692
TTCCATTCCCAGGAGGTGGAACGCACGGTGCGCGAGGCGGTGCGCCTGGCCATCCAGGCCCTGGACGCCCAGCCCGCTCCGGCGGGCACCTTCCCCGTGATCCTCTCCTCCAGCGCCGGGGGCACCATGATCCACGAGGCCTGCGGCCACGGCCTCGAGGCGGACCTGGCCCTGGCCGGGGTGAGCGC
>DBMS01000292.1:0-6678 GCA_002297665.1 Holophagaceae bacterium UBA692
CGGTGGTGCCTCAACCTTCGGCATCGGTCCAGGCGGGTCAATTACGCGAACCGTGGGTGACGGCGCCATGGGATGCAGTGGTGCCCCAGGGAAAGCACACCGCGGTGGTAACCTGTGGCAGCAATCCCAACTAAAGAGTCCATTTCCTCATGCCTAATTACCTCCACCCAGCAGTTGTTCTTTACGGCCTGCTTATGGCCTTGGGCCTGTATATGTACTTCTTGCCCAGAAAGCTTCCTGCCTTCTTCGCAGATCTTTTGGACCTAAAGAGCGACCGGATACGAGGGATTGATTTCAATCCTGTATTGCCAGCAATGATCTTGGTCAAAGCCCTTGGAATAATCCTTTTCCTCGTGGGCCTGACAAAAGCATTCAGGGTGCTCATCGAAACTGGATGCACCTTCCTGTCCCACCCGTGATCATTGCGACCTGTCTGGGCCCTCTGCCGGTCCAGGAAGGCCCCCCCCCCATCGGGTCCCTTAACGGGGTGGGGGTGGAGGGAATCGAACAAACCCGCCCTGTTTCACTAGCTGAAAAAATTTTAGAGCATTTCGCCGTCGCCGAATTTGCCTATATGCACTGATAGAAATACTGGCTCAACCCTTGAACCGGAAACCGGCGACAATTCGCCCCTGGTGTCGCCGGTGGGACGGGATGGTTTCTTTGCGGGACGGGTCATTCTCGCCATTCGGGCTTGTCGCAACCTTGCCCGAGTCCGCCGCTCCCCTCTATAGGGGAGCGGTAGCTAGCAATAGACCCTCGCCATTTTCGCTTTACACAAATTCGACGTGACCCCGGACCAGGAGCGTTTTGGAAGGCTTGGGAGGGGTCCCGGCTTCTTGAACAGGAACTGCCTTCTTGACGGGCAAGACAGAACTATCTTGGTCTAACATGTTTATTTTTAATAAATGTAAAACAAGTTGGGCTTCGACTGGCTCCTGTTCAAACAGCTTCAAGAAGCCTACCGACAGCAGACATGCATGTCTTGACAAGGGGTCAGGAAGGATTAAACTTGGTCCATGGTTGATTATTATTCGCCTACTTTTCGGAGAGTGCCATGGACAACGAGACGCGGGATTGGGCCGAGCAAGTGACAACAGTCCTTCAGCGCCTAAAGGAACTGGAGACTGAAAGACAAGAAGCAGAAGCCCAACTCAAAGCCTTGCGGACGGGCAGCCCCTCTGTTCCCCCTACTCCCAGACTGAATTCGACTCATTGTGCGGAGGGGACTGCGCCCCTGCCCCCTCCCGGCCTTCATCTCAGCCTCCCTACTAGCGGCACCGCGAAGAGGGTCTACGACTTTATGACTTCTCACCCAGGAGCCGTGTACACACCGGGGAGGTTGACCGAAGCACTGGGCCTGGATCCGGATAGGAAAAGTGTCGTCAACACGGCCTTGTCTCGGCTTTTTCGAGCGAAGGTCCTGGATCGTCAACCCCCTGGCGAGTATGTGTTCCCGCTGATAGTCAAGCTTCCAGGCGGGGGATTGGAGGTGAACAACATCGACGAGAAGGCATGAAAAAGCCGCTGTTGGCGCAGCGGCTTAGATTACTTTCCTCAACGGTCAACTGTAGGGCCAACCTTACGAGGACGGGGCAAGATGCCCACTAGGTTATTACTCATCCCCAGTGTAATTCATCCCCCCGGGAAATCAATGGCCCTCCAACAGGAGGACGAGGTGACCGTAGTTACTTCGCTCGTACCGGACCATAAGCCGGCCCCTCGCGGTTACAGGTGGGTGTACTGCCGGTATTTCATTCACTGGCGCTCCAAGAAGCCTGTTTATCGCAAGAACGGCGGCATGTTCTGCTTCTTGGTTAAAGCCGCCTAGAAGGTTTCACTACTGGCCCACTGGGATTTCCCCAGAACTGAGCAGAGGCCCCTCCCGGGGCCTCTGCAATTGTCCTGCCCGGAAGGAACTCAGGCATTCTTCGGGGCCATCGGGTTCTATGCTTCGAGGCGCGAGGAGCGCATGGTCACGGCCTTCTTCCCGAGGTTGCCGGTAGGCGTCGTGGATTTCGTAATACCCTCAAGCCGCTACTTCATCGGGCTTGCACCCGAAGGTGTAAACCCGAGCCTGCTTCTCTCGTTGATCCAGCCGCAAGATACCCGGAGAAGCCCCGGGAGTCCACGTGTCATGCCCTGGTGCCTCAGGGGGCAGCCTGCACCCGAGGTGTAGCCTCGGAACCGGTTCAACCAACCCATCCCATTCGCACAAAGCGTGAAGGAAAGGATGACGCGGCCAGGGGAAACAAGGTGCGCCTTCGGGCGCAAAGTTAGACTTCCAGCTTTACGCCCTGTCGGGCTCGCCGCCCATACCATCCTTGACCACGCGACGGAGCCCATGATGCAGGCCAAGGTTAGCTATACACCCGAAGGCGAAAAGGAGTGCGTCCCCGGCCAGCTCGCCGCCAACCCATCCCTGCGCGCCGCTGGGGACAGGTTTGCCGCCCCCTTCGGTTCACTGTGGGCCACTGAAGGGCGCCACGATTCCGGGGCATCCATGCAACATGTGTGCAACATGGGGCCTTTTCCGAAACCGCCAATGCCGCTTAAAAACAAGAAGGACCTAGATTTCTCTAGGTCCTTTACTGGTAGCCCCAAGGGGAATCGAACCCCTGTTAACGCCGTGAGAGGGCGCCGTCCTAACCGCTAGACGATGGAGCCACGGTTATGCCGAACCTTGATTCTAGCGCAGGATCCGGGGGGAGGGAAGAGGTTTTCAGCGGCGGCGGAGGGTGATGAGGGTGATTTCGGGGGGGGCGCCGATGCGGACGGGGAGGGCCACCACGCCCAGGCCGCGGTTCACGTAGAGGACGTCGCCGTCCTTGCGGTAGACGCCCTGGGCGTACGGGCCCAGGAGGAGGGCGCTGTTCACGAAGGGGATGAGGTTGATCTGGCCGCCGTGGGTGTGGCCGGAGAGGGTGAGGCGGGCGCCGGCTTGGCGGGCCAGGGGCCAGTCGCTGGGGCGGTGGCTGAGACACAGGCGCCAGACGTCGGGGGGAAGGCCCTCGGTGGCGATCTTCGGGGACGGGCCGGGGCCGTAGCGGATGTCCCGGAAGTGGCCGTGGCGGGCCATGGGGTCCTGCAGGCCCACCAGGGCCATGCGGGAGCCGTTGCGGTAGACGTAGGCGTAGCGGTTCTCCAGGCACTGGAAGCCGGTGCGCTCCAGGATCTTCCAGATGGGGCGGGGGTCGGTGAAGTAGTCGTGGTTGCCCAGGATGGCGTAGCAGCCCAGGGGGGCGGGGAAGTTCCGGAAGGCCTCCTCCACGATGCCGGCCTCGGCGGGGACGCTGTCGGTGACGTCCCCGGTGAGGAGGAGGAGTTCCGGGCGCTCGGCCTGCACGAGGGTCCGCCACCGGGCCACCAGGGGGGCCTTCACCAGCGGGCCGGCGTGGAGGTCGCTGATCTGGGCGATGCGCAGGCCGTCCATGCCGGGGGGCAGGTCGTGGAAGTACAGCTGCAGGTGGACGATGTCCGGATCGCCCAGGGCCTCGCGGCGCCCCCTCATCACGCCGAAGGCGGCCAGGCCCACGCCAGCGACCGTGGTCTGCCGGAGGAAGGTGCGCCGGCCGGGGTCCTCCGGGGGCTGCCCGGGCTGGGGCCGCCACAGGTGCCGCAGGCGCCAGAGCCCTTCGGACACCAGCCACAGGGTCAGGTTGAAGGCGCTGAACATCTGGAAGTACAGCCCCGCCCGGGAGAAGGGGCGGAGCCAGGGCAGCCAGGTGGCGTTGCCGGTGAAGCGCATCGCCATGTACAGGGCCAGGGGAAGGTGGATCAGGACCAGCACGGGGGTCACCCACCGGTCATAGCCCTCGGGCAGCAACCGATGGATGAGCTGCCGGTGGCAGTACTGAAGACCGATGATGAGGGCGACGAAGATAAGGACGAGCAATGGCGGGGTCCCCCGGACGTGCGTTGACGGGCCGGTCTACTTCCCGGCGGTCCGGGTGCGGTCGTAGAGCGTCTCCATGCGTCCCACCAGCGCGTCGAAGGCCTTGAGGGCGGCCTCCACGGGCTGGGGCGTGGCGAGGTCCACGCCGGCGGCCTTGAGGGTGTCCAGGGGGAAGCGGCTGCCGCCCGACCGAAGGAAGGCCAGGTACCGGTCCCGGGCCGCGGGGTCCTTCAGGGCTGCCTCGGACAGGGCCATGGAGCTCACGATGCCGGTGGCGTACTGGAAGACGTAGTAGTTGTAGTAGAAGTGCGGGATGGAGCTCCACTCGGACTTGATGTAGTCGTCCACCTTCATGACGCCCTTGTCGTGGCCGTAGTAGAGGCGGGTGAGCTCCAGGTACTTGGCGTCGAGCCAGTCGGGGGTGAGGGACTGCCCCTGTTCCACCCGCTCGTGCATGGCCAGCTCGAAGTCCGCGAACAGGGTCTGGCGGAAGAGGGTGCCGCGGATGGTCTCCAGGTAGCTGTCCAGGAGGTAGAGCTTGAGGGTGTCGTCGCTCACGGTGTCCAGCAGGTGGTGCATGAGCAGGTTCTCGTTGAACGTGCTGGCGATCTCCGCGAGGAAGATGGGGTAGTCGGCCATGGGGAAGGGCTGGGCGGCGTCCGAGAGGTAGGAGTGCATGGCGTGGCCCAGTTCGTGGGCCAGGGTGGACACCTCGTGGAAGGAGCCGTCGAAGTTCATCTTCACGAAGGGGTGAACGCCGTAGACGCCGTCGGAGTAGGCCCCGGACTGCTTGCCCTTGTTCGGGTAGACGTCGATCCAGCCGTCGGTGAAGGCCCGCGCGATGCCCTTGCGGTAGTCGGGCCCCAGGGGGGCGGTGGCCTTGAGCACCAGGTCGCGGGCCTCCTCGAACGTGTACTTCTTGTCCACGGACTGCACGGCGGAGGCGTACACGTCGCCGTAGCTCATGTCGGCCAGGCCCAGCATCCGCGCCCGCAGGCGCATGAGGCGGTGGAGGGGCGCCAGGTTGGCCTTCACGGTGGCCACCAGGTTCCGGTAGACGGCGGTGTCGATGGCCTCGGGGTAGAGGGCGGCGTCCAGGCAGGTGGGGTACTTCCGGATCTTGGCCTGGAAGAGGTCCCGCTTCACGTTGGCGTCCAGGAGGGTGGCGAAGGTGTTCTGGTACTGGGCCTGCTCGCGGAAGTGGGTCTCCATGACGAGGCGCCGGTCCGCGGGAACCTTGGAGGCGCGCAGCTTGTTGTAGTTGGCGGTGTTGAGGACGACCTTCTCGCCCGTGGAGAGGGTCACGCCGCCGTGGGGCATGTCCACGTTGTTGAGCATGCCGGCGGCGGCCGAGGGCGCGTCGGCGAAGAGGCCGGAGGTGGCGGCCACCCGTTCCTCGCCTTCGGGGAGGATGTGGGCCTTCATGCGCAGGGTCTTCAGGAAGCCCACCCGGTGCGAGGCGAGGCGGGTATCGGCCTTGACGTAGGCTTCCACCTTCTCCTGGCCCAGGGCCATGAGGTCGGCGTCCATGAACGCGAGCTTCGCGCCCAGGCCCACCATCACGGTCTGGATCTCGCCCTTCATCTTCTGGTAGTTCGTGTCGCCCAGGTCCATGTCGCCCTGGTGGCTGGCGTAGCGGTAGAGGCGCCCGCCCCGGAGGTTCACGTCGTCCAGGCGCTCCATGAAGTCGCCCATGGCCTTGGGGGAGGCGGTCCAGGCCTTGGCCAGGGGGTCCAGGGCGGCGATGAGCGCCTTGACGGCGTCCAGCTCGGCGCGCCAGGCGGCGTCGTTCTTGTACATGTCCGAGGCGCGCCACTTGTGGATCTCGGGCACCTTGGCGCGCTCGGTCTGGGAGAAGTCGGGTATGGGCTGTCCTGCGATCATCGCGGCTCCGGCAAGCAGGGGGAGGGTGTGGCGGAACATGGCGGGGCTCCTTTTCAGTAGGTCCAGCTCAGGGCGCATCCGGCTTCCTTGGCGACCTTTTCCGAAAGGTCGGGATCGAAGCGGACATTGAGGTCGCCGCCGGCCCTCACGCGGGCGAGGATGCCCTGGGGGCCGCGGTATTCCAGGTGCAGGGGAAGGTTGCCGTGGTAGAGGCGCAGGAGGGGCAACAGCCGGCTGGGGTACTCCCCCCGGGGCAGGCGGATGAGGGCGCCGGAAAATCCCTTGCCCTGGAAATCCTCCAGGGGCTCCAGGGACGTGACGAAGAGCTTGATGGAGGTCTGCTCCTCCTCGTCCTCCTCGCCGTTGGCGCCGGTGGTCTCGATCTTGAGCTCCCCGGTGACGCGCAGGAGGGCGTCGGGCAGGGCCAGGTGGCGGAACAGCTCGAAGGGCCGGCCCCGCTTGCGGGTCACGGGGTTGTAGCTGCCGGCCATGAGGAGGGCCTCCACCTTGTCGGTGAGGTCCTCCAGGTAGAGGATCGCCCAGGGCTCGCCCTTCTGGTTCGTCTTGAACTGGACGTTGCTGACCATGACCCCGATGGACACCTCGTCCCGGTCCCGGTACTTGCCGGCGGCGGCGGCCTCCCGCAGGGAGGCGATGGTGCCCACGGTGTGCACCTTGATGGCGTCCTTGAATTCCTCCAGGGGGTGGCCCGACACGTAGAGGCCCAGGGATTCCCGTTCGTAGCGCAGGCGGTCCTTGCGGGTCCAGTACTCCACGTCCTCGGGCACGGCCCAGTTGTCGGCGAGGCTGGCCATCTCGGCCTCGTCGAAGAGCGAGACCAGGCCCAGGTCCTGGCCCCCCTTCCCCGCGTTCTCCATGGCCGAGGGCAGCCCCTCCAG
>DBMS01000292.1:6696-19195 GCA_002297665.1 Holophagaceae bacterium UBA692
CGGTTGGCCTTCTGCAGGTCGGTGGCCTTGAGGGCGTGGAAGAAGTCCTTGAACCCGCCCTCCTCGGCCCGGGCCGCGAGGATGGCCTCCAGGGCGGCCTCGCCGAGGCCCTTGACCGCCGCGAACCCGAAGCGGATCTGGCGGGAGCCGGTGATGGTGAAGTCCAGCTGGCTCTCGTTGATGTCCGGGCCCAGCACGTCCAGGCCCATCTCCTTGCAGTTCTGGATGTACTTCACCACGTCGTCGGTGCGCTGGGCCTTGGTGGACAGGAGCCCGGCCATGAACTCGGTGCGGAAGTTGGCCTTGAGGTAGGCCGTCTCGTAGGCGACGAGGGCGTAGGCGGCGGAGTGGCTGTTGTGCACCACCAGGCCTTCGGCCACGAAATTGTGGTCCTCCTCCACGGTGAGGTCGTAGGTTTCGGCTTCTCCCATGGGTTCGATGGAGAGGATGCGGTCCCAGAAAAGATCCGAAGCCGCCTCGCGCGCCAGGGGCTCGGAGCCCAGCACCTCGCCCAGCCTGGCCAGGGTGGATCGCCGGAACCCGCGCTTGTTCACGGATCCCTTCCCGTAGAACTCCTTCATGCTGAGATCGCTCCGGGATTCCATCTCATCCCAGGTGATGCCCAGCCTCTGCTTGGCCTCCCTCACATGGATCCGCACTTCCACGGGCACGGTGTCGAGGCTCGTTCGGTCCCGGTCCGTGGCCCCGATGTGGCCGTGGAGGACGGCCACCTGATCGGCCCGGCCAAGCAGGTGGGGTCCCACCCTGCCCAGGAATTTCTCCAGGGACCGCTCGCCAAAGAGGTGCACGGTGTAGCCGGTCCGGCTACCTCCGCGATAATTGAACGCCTTCTTGTGGATCCCGGCCAGAATGCCCAGCCGGGCCAGAAGGGACTGGACGCCCCATGCGAGTTCCCTGGAGGAGGTCGCGTAGTAGGGGACCTTCAGGACCGCATCACCCAGGCACCCGTCGCCTGACCAAAGACGGCCGAGGAACAGTTCGATGTCTGCGTCCCAGAGCGTGAATACGCCCGACGGGATGCGCTTGGAATCCGCCTTCAGGCCGAGGAGCCCCAAGGCCTTGGCCCATTCGAACATCCCGCTGCGGGCCCCGGAATGGCCATTCCCTGTCCCGCCAACCTGGAATCGCGTGTCCTTGCCGGTACTGACGCAGACTTCCATCCGGCCATTGGGACGGTGGTCGATGCGAGGTACGGAGGCTGGAAAGGCCTGGGCCGCGGCGGCGAAATCCTCGATGAGCGCGAGATCGTTGTTGAAGAAATAGAGGCACGTAGGATGGCAGGTATTCCCTTCGGAGAGGAGCCCCGCCAGGGCGATGACCTCGTGGGATGGCCACGAGTTCCGGGTGGGGACGTTGAGCGCGCGAGGGGCGGCGATGCGGTCCCCGGGTTTGAGCGTTGTCAGGTTCGCCCATCCCGATACCGTCAGGAAGGGGTGGTTCCCCGTTGCGATGATCTGCTTCCCCTGGGCCGTGGTCAGCCGGAAGACCGGCTTGAGCCCGTTGGAGATCACGTTCTCGACCTTCCGCGCCCGCAGCTTCCCGCAAGCGTCCACGGCATGGATCCTCCAGGGCAGGTCCTCATTGAAGATCTCCTCGACCGTCCGGATCTCGCCGGTGTCCGCATGCATCACGCGCGTGGAGCCGTGGACGCACTTATTGAAACCGTAGCCCGCGAAGTACTCGATCAGGTCGAAGAGCTCGGAGACCTTGTCCCGCTCGTAGCCGCGCAGCACGCCCTGCTCGATGAACTTGGTCTTCTCCTTGGCCATCTTCTCCTTGTCCTTCTTGCCCATGGCGCGCCGGAGCATGTCGGCTTCGCCCAGGGAGTACCCGGCGATGAGGCTGGCGATCTGCATCACCTGCTCCTGGTACAGGATCACGCCGTAGGTGGGGGAGAGGATGGGTTCGAGCGTCGGGAACATGTAGGTCACGGGCTCGCGGCCGTGGCGGCGGTTCACGTAGGTGTCGCCCATGCCCGCGCCCAGGGGGCCCGGGCGGAACAGCGCGTTGAGGGCGATGAGGTCGTCGAAGCGGTCGGGGCGGAGCTTGGCCAGGAGCGACTTCATGCCGCCGGATTCGAACTGGAAGATGCCGTCGGTGTCCCCCTGGCTGAACAGGTCGAAGGTCTTCTTGTCGTCGAAGGTGCGGATGAGCGTCATGTCCAGGGGGTGGCCCTGGGTCTGGGCGATGTAGCCCTGGGTCTTGGCGATCTGGGTGAGGGTCTCCAGGCCCAGGAAGTCCATCTTCAGGAGACCGGCGCGCTCGGCCTCGGTCATGGTGTACTGCACCATCACCTTGCCGTCCTTGTCCCGGCTGAGGGGGGCGAAGCGGGTGAGGTCGTCGGGGGCGATGATCACGCCGGCGGCGTGCACGCCGGTGTTCCGGGCGAGGCCTTCCAGGCGCGCGGAGATGTCCAGGATGTTCTTCACCTCGGGCTCGGAGTCGTAGAGCTCGCGCAGCTTGTCGCTCTGCTCCAGGGCCATGGCCACGGTGATGGGCTTGCCGGGCTCCTGGGGCACGAGCTTGGTGAGGTTGTTGGCGAAGGCGAAGTCCTTCTCGAAGACCCGGGCCACGTCCTTGATGACCGCCTTGGTCTTGAGCTGGTTGATGGTGACGATGTTGCTGACGCGGTCCTTGCCGTAGGCCTCGGTGACGTAGTCGATGACCTTCTGGCGCCCGTCCCGGCAGAAGTCGATGTCCACGTCGGGCATGGAGATGCGCTCGGGGTTCAGGAACCGCTCGAAGAGCAGGTCGTACTGCATGGGATCGATGTCGGTGATGTGCATGGACCACGCCACGATGCTGCCGGCGGCGCTGCCGCGGCCCGGGCCCACCGGGACGCCCATCTCGCGGGCCTTGCGGATGAAGTCCCACACGAGGAGGAAGTAGCCGGGAAACCCCATCTTCAGGATGGTGTCCAGTTCGAACTCGAGGCGGGCGCGGTACTTCTCCTCGGAGTGCTTGAGGGCCCCCGCCTGCCAGAGGACCTGGCACTCCCTGAGCCGCTCCTCGAAGGTCTCCCGGGCCACCTCCACGAAGTAGCTCTCCAGGGTGTGCCCGGAAGGCACCGGGAACTGCGGCGTGATTGGCTTGCGGGTGATGGGGAAGAGGTCGATCTTGGAGGCGATCTCCAGGGTGCGCTCGAGCAGCTCGGGGTGGTCCGGGAAGACGGCGGCCATCTCCTCGGGCGACTTCACGAAGAACTGGTCGGTGGAAAAGCGCATGCGCTTGGCTTCGCTCTTGAACCGCTTGGTGCCGATGCAAAGGAGCGTGTCGTGGAGGTCCGCGTCGTCGTGGTTGAGGTAGTGGGCGTCGTTGGTGGCCACCAGGGGGATGCCGGTGCGCCGGGAGAGCTCGAACTGGCTGGGGATGATCAGGCGCTCGGCCTCGAAGCCCTGGTCCTGGATCTCCAGGTAGAAGTCCTCGCCGAACATGCTCTGGTAGTCCCGGGCCACGCGCTCGGCGGCGTCGATGTTCCCCGAGAGGAGCCGGGCCTGCACCTCGCCGCCCAGGCAGGCCGTGAGGGCGATGAGGCCCTCGCTGTTCTCCCGCAGCAGCTCCTTGTCCACCCGGGGCTTGTAGTAGAAGCCTTCGGTGAAGCCCTTGGAGACCAGGTTGGAGAGGTTGCGGAAGCCCACGGGGTTCTTGGCCAGGAGCACCAGGTGGTAGCCCGCGTCCCGCTGGCCCGAGGGATCCAGGCAGTCCTCGAGGCCCTCCGCGTTCAGGGCGGCGTTGTCCAGCTTGCGGTCGTGCCTGGACCGGGGGGCCACGTAAACCTCGCAGCCGAGGATGGGCTTGACGGCCCAGTTCCCGTCCTTGTCCGCGGTCTTCTCGCAGGCGTCGAAGAGCTTCATCATGCCGAACATGTTGCCGTGGTCGGTCACCGCCACCGAGTTCATGCCGGTGGCCCTGCACTTCTTGACCAGATCGGGGATGCGGGTGAGGCCGTCGAGGAGGGAGTACTCGGTGTGGAGGTGGAGGTGCGCGAAAGTCATAGAAGGTCATTGTCGCTTGCCCGGGGCGGGTTGGGGAAAGTTGCTCGAGTGTTGCAGTTGTAAACGAGCGGGCACGGGGCTTGCGCCGATGAATTAATTAATCATATTTGGGTTCACCCCGATCGCCGGAGGGTCGTGAACCATGTTGAAAAGCCTCACCTGGGGCCTGGCGGCCCTCTGCCTCGCCATGCCCATCCGCGCCGCGGACCCCTGGTCCAAGGCCGACACCGCCTGGGAGCTCTCCTACGTGGCAATGGTGGCCATGGACTGCAGCCAGAGCCGCCAGATCGAGGACGGGGGCCGCTACGAGCGCAATCCCCTCCTGCCCCGCCACCCCAGCGCGAAGACCATCACGCAGCTGTGCATCCTCAACGTCGCGGCCCACGCCGCCGTCAGCTACGTCCTGCCGCGGCCCTGGCGGCGGCGGTTCCAGGTGGTCTCGGTGGTGCTGGAGGCGGGCGTGGTGGCCGACAACTACTACCGCGCCGGCGTGAAGGTCAAGTTCTGACCAGCGCCAGAGGGATCACCTCGTCCATGCGGCTCACCAGGTGGATGTCGAGCCCCTCGCGCACCTCCGCGGGCAGCTCCTCCAGGTGCCGGGCGTTGTCCGCGGGGATGACGACGGCGCGGCACCCCATGCGGTGGGCGGCCAGGAGCTTTTCCTTGAGGCCGCCGATGGGCAGCACCTTTCCGCTCAGGGTGAGCTCGCCGGTCATGGCCAGGTCGGCGCGGACGGGAACGTCCGTGAGGGCCGAGACGAGGGCCGTGGCCAGCGTGATGCCGGCGCTGGGACCGTCCTTGGGGATGGCGCCCTCGGGAAGGTGCACGTGCAGGTCGGTCTTCTCGAGGAAGTCGGGCGCGAGGCCCAGGCTGTCGGCGCGCATGCGCACGTAGCTCAGGGCGAGGTTGGCGCTTTCCTGCATCACCTCGCCCAGCTTGCCGGTGAGCTTGAGGACGCCCTTGCCCGGAAGGCGCGCGGCCTCGATGGTCAGCAGGTCGCCGCCGGTGGGGGTCCAGGCCAGGCCGTTGACCACGCCCGGGGCGGGCTGGCGCGACAGGGGGGACTCGAGGAACCGCTCGGGGCCCAGGAGCGAGGGAAGGCGGTCCGGGGTCACCACGGGATCGAAGGGGCCGGGCTGGAGGCTCTGGCGGGCCAGCTTGCGCAGCACGGCGGAGATCTCCCGCTCCAGCTGGCGCACCCCGGCCTCCTTGGTGTAGGCCTGGACGACCTTCTCCAGGGCCTCGTCCCGGAACGTGATGCCCAGGTCCCCCATGCCGTGGCGCTCCAGCGCCTTGGGGACCAGGTGGGCCCTGGCGATGGCCTTCTTCTCGCCCAGGGTGTAGCTGCTCAGCTCGATCACCTCGAGGCGGTCGTCCAGGGGCAGGGGGATCTGGCCGCGGACGTTGGCGGTGGTGAGGAAGAGCACCTGGCCCAGGTCGAAGCCCACGTCCAGGTAGTGGTCCTGGAAGGTCGCGTTCTGCTCGGGGTCCAGCACCTCCAGCAGGGCCGAGCTGGGGTCGCCCCGCCAGTCGGAGCCCATCTTGTCGATCTCGTCCAGGAGCATGAGGGGATTGCGCACCCCGCCCTTCTTGAGGAGGGAGATGATGCGCCCGGGCATGGAGCCGATGTAGGTGCGGCGGTGGCCGCGGATCTCNNCGCACGCCGCCCAGGGAGAAGCGCAGGAAGGGCCGGTTCAGGGCCCGGGCGATGGACCGCGCCAGGCTCGTCTTGCCCACGCCGGGCGGGCCCACGAGGCAGAGGATGGGGCCGCGCAGGGGGGCGCCCGCGTTGCGGTCGCGCAGCCGGCGCATGACGGCGAGGTACTCCAGGATCCGCCCCTTGACCTTCTCCAGGCCCGCGTGGTCCTCGTCCAGGATGCGCTCGGCCTCGTCCAGGTCCAGGCGGTCGTCGGCGAGCTTCGTCCAGGGCAGCGCCAGGAGCCAGTCCACGTAGGTGCGGCTCACGGTGGCCTCGGCGCTCTGGGGGGGCATGGCCTCCAGGCGGTCCACCTCCTCCAGGGCCTTGCCTTCGGCCTCCTCGCCCATCCCCGCCTTCAGGATCCGCTCCCTGAGCTGGGCCAGTTCGTCCTTCCGGCCTTCGGGCAGGATTCCCCGCATCTTCTCGCCCAGCACGAAGGCCTTGTGGTCCTTCTCCAGGTTTCCGGGCTCGTCCCTGCCCTCGGCCTGGTGAAGGGCGGCGTCGGATTCCAGGAGCTTGAGCAGGGTGTGGAGCCGCGGTTCGATCTCCAGCTGGTCGAGCACGCCCTGCTTGTCGCGCACGTCCGCGGGCAGCACGGCGGCCACCGCGTCGATGGCCTGGCCCAGGGGAACGGCGGGGTCCAGGTTCAGGACCCGGGCCAGTTCGGGATTGCGCAGCAGGAAGCCCTCCACCGCCCTGCCGAAGGCCTCCTGGAGGGCCGGCCCGCCCGGGGTGTCGGGCTCGGGGAGAAGCTCCACCTCGGCCTGCACCACGTCGCCGTCGTCCAGGTACCGCTCCAGGCGCACCCGGGCGACGCCCTTGACGCCCACCTTGTAGTAGTCCCGCGGCAGCGGAATGAGGGACTCCACCAGCGCCAGCGTGCCCACGGCATGGATGGACTCCTGCTTGGGCTGCTCCTCCCTGGGGTCGCGCTGGGTGAGCAGGAGCAGGTGGTCGCCCACCTTGATGCCCAGCTCGAGGGTCTTGACCGAGGCGCGCCGGCCCACCATGAAGGGCACCCGGGCGCCCGGGAAGAGCACCATGTCCCGGATGGGGATGGCGGGGAGGGTGATGGTCTTGCGCAGCGGGTTGGCCATCGTTCGGATCCGGCTACCGAATCCTAGCCCGCCGCGGGAATCGGCAGGCTGGCGATGCCCAGCTCCTTTTCCACCATGGCCCGCGTGAGGTGCAGCGTGGCCTTGGCGGTGCGCTCCTCGCTGGGCAGTTCGAACATGGGCTCCAGCAGGATCTGCTCGAGCATGGAACGCAGGCCGCGGGCGCCCAGCTTGCGCAGCAGGGCCTGGTCGGCGATGGTGTCCAGGGCGCCGGCCTCGAAGGTCAGCTCGATGTCGTCCATCTCGAAAAGGCGCGTGAACTGCTTGGTGACGGCGTTCTTGGGCTGGGTGAGGATGGCCACCAGGGCGTCCCGGTCCAGGGGCTGGAGGGTGGCCACCACGGGAAGGCGGCCCACCAGCTCGGGGATCAGGCCGAACTTGATGATGTCCTCGGGCTCCACCAGGCGGAGGAGGTTGTCCTTGCTGCCCTTGGAGGTGACCTTGGCGCCGAAGCCCACGGCCTTGGCGCGCACGCGCTGCTTGATGGTGTCCTCGATGCCCACGAAGGCGCCGCCGCAGATGAAGAGGATGTTCGAGGTGTCCAGCTGGATGAACTCCTGGTGGGGGTGCTTGCGGCCGCCCTGGGGGGGGACGTTGGCCACGGTGCCTTCCACCAGCTTGAGGAGGGCCTGCTGCACGCCTTCGCCGGAAACGTCCCGGGTGATGCTGGGGTTCTCGCTCTTGCGGCCCACCTTGTCGATCTCATCGATGAAGACGATGCCCCGCTGGGCCCGCTCCACGTCGTAGTTGGCCACCTGGAGCAGCTTGGTGAGGATGTTCTCCACGTCCTCGCCCACGTAGCCGGCCTCGGTGAGCGTGGTGGCGTCGGCCATGGCCAGGGGCACGTCGAGCATACGGGCGAGCGTCTGGGCCAGGAGGGTCTTGCCGGTGCCCGTGGGCCCGATCAGGAGGATGTTGCTCTTGGACAGCTCCACGTCGCTAACGCCCAGGCTCTTCTGGGGGGTGAGGATGCGCTTGTAGTGGTTGTACACCGCCACGGCCAGGCGCTTCTTGGCGCCCTCCTGCCCGATCACGTAATCGTCCAGGAAGGCCTTGATCTCCTTGGGCCGGGAAAGGCGGGGCTCGTGTTTGCCCGCTGGCTTGCCCTGGCGGCTCATGCGCAGCTGGAGCTGCCCGGCCTCAACGCATTCGTTGCAGATATAGGCGTTGGGGCCAGCCAGGAGCTGTTCGACCTCGTTGGGGGCCTTGCCGCAGAAGGAGCACTGCTGGTCACGCTTGGGCTTTGTCATGGGATCTCCCTCCACTGCGTCGTTCATTGTGGGGCCTGCGCGCCCTCCGGGCACCTGGCAATCGCGTGCCGGGCGTCACTGGTGGTGGACGGTGACCAGTCCCAGGACCTCGAAACGCTTGATGCCCGCGGGAATCTTGATCTTCACTTCCGCCCCTTCCTCGAGGCCCACCAGGGCCATCCCGATGGGGGAGCTGATGCTCAGGTGGTCGGGGTGGTCCCCCAACTCCTCGGGCAGCACCAGTTTGTAGGTGACTTCCTTGTCCGAGTCAAGGTCCAGGAGGGTCACCCGGGTGCCGTAGGCCACCTTGTCCTTGGGCAGGCGGTCCAGGTCGAGGCTGGCCACCTCGGCGATGCGCTTTTCAAGGACGACGACCTTGTTCTGGAACATGTCCCTCTTGGCGAGGGCCTGCTCGTATTCGGCGTTTTCCGACAGGTCGCCCTGGGAGGCGGCGCTGGCGATTTCCTTGGGAATGTCGACGAGCAGGGCCTGCTTGAGGGCCTTCAGTTCGACCTCGAGCTTTGCGAGAACGTGCTTGGGCATGGGGAAGTCCAGGGTCGGGGGGCGGAAGCCCCGGGAGGGATTCAACGGCTGTTAAGGAGCCATTCATCAGGAGGTAACGGCGCCGGGAGGGGGTCGCCCTCGCCGGGCCGGGTCTTGAACCGGCGGTGCATCCAGAACCACCATCGAGGCTCCCGCCGGATCTCGGCCTCGATCTTCTGGGTCATGATCTGCGTGGCGGTCCAGACGTCCCGGTCCATGTCCCCGGTCACGGGCACCTGGAAGGGCGGCTCGACCGACACCGTGATGGTGCCGTCGGGGTTGGGCCAGCTCCGGAGCTGGACGACGGGGAGCCCGTACTTGACGGCCAGGAGCCCGGCGGATGGGAACGTGGAGGCCCAGCGGCCCAGGAACTTCACCCACACGCCCGCGGTGAGGGCGTCCTGGTCCAGGAGGAAGCCCACGGCCTTGCCTTCCCGCAGCGCCTTGATGGCCCCGCGGAAGGCCCCGTCCTTGGGGATCACCTCGTTGCCGAAGCGCCCCCGCAGCTGCCGGAGCCGGGGCTCCAGGAGGGGGTTGTCCAGCTCCCGCCCGATGACCGAGAGGGTCCGCCCCAGGGCGCTGAGGGCCAGGGCGGTGGCCTCCCAGTTGCCGTAGTGGCCGGTGAGGACGATGAAGCCCTTGCCCGCGGCCCGGGCGGCGTCGTAGTTCTCGACCCCCACCACCTTCACGCGGCGGGCCAGCTCCTCCTCGTCCATGTGGAGCAGGTGGATGGCCGTGAGGGCCAGGGTGCCGAAGTGCTCGAAGCAGTCCAGGGAGACGGCCCGGATCCCGGCCTCGGTCAGGCCCAGGTCGGCCTTGCGCAGGTTCTCCCGCACCACCGTGCGGTGGCGGCGGTCCAGGGCGTGGGCCAGGCGTCCCAGCCCGCGGCCCAGGACGAGGGTGGTCTCCCAGGGCAGGCGGCTGACGATGCCTTCCACCAGGTGGAACAGGCCCGCTTCCGCGCGATGGCGGAAGGAGGGGCGGGTGTCTGGGGAGGTGGGTGCCATATAAAAAAAGGTGCGCCCCGATGGTGAGGCGCGAACGACTAGCGTAGCAGATTCCCGATCCCAGTGCGATTTCCCGATGATGAATGCGAGACTCATTTTCATCGAAAAAGAAGAGAACCCCAGGTAAAGTGACTTTTCTTACATGGAAAAAACCCTAGACTGGAATTTCAGATTTTCGGATGGAAAGGTCCTTTGATGAACTTGGGAATCGTACGATCGTCGCTGCTGGCCCTGGCCGCCGCCCTGACCCTCTCAGCCCAGCCTTCGGGGCCGGACGCGGCCTGCTTCGCCTGCCACGGGCGCAAGCCCGCCGCCTCCGCCAAGGGCAAGCAGGCCCCCTTCGTCGACAAGGCCAAGTTCGAAGCCTCCATCCACGCGGGCAACGGCTGCGTGAGCTGCCACGCGGACCTGGACGCCGCCACCCACCCCGGCGTCAAGCTGGCTCCGGTGGACTGCGCCAGCTGCCACGAGAAGCCCTCGAAGACTTACGAGGCCAGCACCCACGGCCGGGCCCGGAAGGCCGGCAACGCCGGCGCGGCGGGCTGCGCCGAGTGCCACGGCACCCATGAGATCGTCAAGGCCACCGCGCCCAGTTCCCCGGTGCGGCGGGAGAACCTGCACATCACCTGCGGGCAGTGCCACCCGGACGTGGTGGCCGAGATGGACGCCTCGGTGCACGGCCAGGCCGCGGCCGCCGGCATCCGGGAAGCCCCGGTGTGCACGGACTGCCACTCGGACCACGCCATCGAGGGCCTGAAGTCGGCTTCGCCCATGAAGGTCTCCCAGATGGTCTGCAGCCGCTGCCACGGCTCCTCCCGCATGAACGCCAAGTTCGACCTTCCCGACAACCGCGTGACCACCTTCTTCGAGAGCTACCACGGCATGGCCGCCAAGATGGGCTCGGCCAACGCCGCCAACTGCGCCAGCTGCCACGGCTACCACCTCGTGCTGCCCGCCTCGGACACGCGCTCCACGGTGAACAAGGCCAACCTCGTCCAGACCTGCCAGAAGTGCCACCCCAACGCCAACGAGAAGTTCTCGCTGGGCAAGATCCACGTGGACAAGAAGGAGGTCTCGGACATCGGAAGCAAGGTTGACCACTGGGTGCGCTACACCTACCTCTCGCTGATCGTCGTGACCATCGGCGGCATGGGCATCCACAACATCCTGATCCTTCGCAAGAAGGCGCTTGCCGCCCTGCGCGACCCCAACCGCACGGTGGTGCGCATGAACGTCCAGGCCCGCATCCAGCACGCCATGCTGGCCTCCAGCTTCATCTTCCTGGTGGTGAGCGGCTTCGCCCTCAAGTACCCCAACTCGTGGCTGGGCTGGTGCATGGGCTCGAGCGAAGTGGTGCGCCGCATCGGCCACCGCATCGCGGCCGTGGTCATGATCACCGGCGCGGTCGTGCACCTCTTCTACGCCATCTTCACCAAGGACGGCCGGAAGTTCGTCATGGACATGCTGCCCGAGACCAAGGACCTCAAGGACGTGTTCACGCACCTGAAGTACCTCGTGGTGCCCGGCGCGGCCAAGCCCCAGTTCAAGCGCTTCGGCTACGCCGAGAAGGCCGAGTACTGGGCCGTGGTGTGGGGCACCTTCCTCATGGGCACCACCGGCGCCCTCATCTGGTTCAAGATGTACTTCACCCGGTGGATGCCCCGCTGGATCGTGGACGTCTCCATCACCGTCCACTACTACGAAGCCATCCTGGCCACCCTGGCCATCCTCGTCTGGCACTTCTACTTCGTCATCTTCGACCCGGAGGTCTACCCCATCAACTGGGCCTTCCTGGACGGCAAGGTGACCCCCCACCACCACCACGAGGAGCATCCCCTGGACCACGTGGGCGAGGCGCCGAGCCCGGATCCGGACGAACCCGCGGAGTGATCCGGACGAATTAATCTTCCAAAAAACGGGCGACCCAAGGGTCGCCCGTTGTCATCCAGGGTTCCCCGGCTGGCTCATCCTTCCTGGGTCGCCTCCACCGCCACGGTGCCCACGGCCCGCGCCAGGTCCTCAGGGGCCAGGCCCACCAGGAAGCCCCGGCTTCCGCCGTTGAGGTAGATCCGCTCCAGGGCGAGGATGCCCCGCTCCACGTAGACGGGCATCGCCTTGCGGGTGCCCAGGGGGCTGGTGCCGCCCACCAGGTACCCGGAGTGCCGGTTGGCCACCTCGGGCTTGCAGATGTGCACGGTCTTGCAGCCGATTTGCCGGGCCAGGGCCTTGGTGCTCACTTCCCGGTCCCCGTGCATGAGCACGATCAGCGGGCGGGCGGCCTCGTCCTCCATGACCAGCGTCTTCACCACCGCATGTTCGTCCACGCCCAGGGACTGGGCGGCCACCTGCGTGCCGCCGTGGTCCTGGTAGGTGTACAAATGCTCCGTATAAGGGATCTTGAGTTCCCTTAGCAGACGAGTGGCCGGGGTGGAAGGTGCCTTGGACATGCCCCAAGTATGTTGCACTCCGGGTGGGAATGTGCCACGGTTGAAAAACCGATGGAGGAGCGATCCCCATCAGTAGGCCGAGGGAGGGTTGATGGACCCGTTGATCTCTGCTGAAAGGGGAGGATCGCCGAAGGGGTTGCGGATCATCGACGCACTCCCTGGACGTCAGGGCTAATACCCGGCGGCTGTCGCGGCGCCAATTCGCCGCGGAGTGCCTTAGGACGACAAGCCGGTCCGCCAGGGGCCGGGGAGGGGTCAAGGGTCTTCATCCGTTTCCTGACGGAGGCCCTCGTGACACACCTGCCCAACCCGGTTCCCGCATCCTACGGGGGTGCGCGATGATCGTCATGAAGTTCGGCGGATCCTCCGTGGCCGACGCGCCCCGCATGCGCGAGGTGGCGGCCCTGGCCGCGGCGGCCCGG
>DBMS01000024.1:0-22443 GCA_002297665.1 Holophagaceae bacterium UBA692
GGCCCGGGCCGCGTCCTCGGGGCTGCGCCCGGCCAGGAGCGCCTTCACGGCGGGGTGGTCCGCCCCCAGCTGCCGCAGGGCCTCGCGCAGGCCTTCGGCGATGCGCACCTTCTCCAGGTCCAGGTGCACGGGCGCGGGGTTGAGGACCTTGTCCCGGGTGGCCTTCAGGGCCCCGTCGGTGAACTCCGCCAGGCGCTTGTCCGTGGGCAGCGCGGCCTCGGCCGGCATGCGGACCAGGGTGAGGGCCTTGAGGAGGAAGTCGGAGCCCAGCACGTCCCGGACCGCCAGCAGGGACGTCTCGCCCAGCAGCTCCTTCTGGCGCTTCACGGCCTGGGCGATGCGGTCCCAGCTCCGGGCCACGGAGGCCTTCAGGGCGGGGTCCCGCTCCACCTGGGCCTTGAGTTCCAGCTCGGCCTTTTCCACCTTCTCGAGGTTGCCGGGCTTGCGCAGGCCCATCAGCATGCCTTCCATGCGCTTGACGCCGTTGTCGATGCCGTAGATGGCGTCGGCGGTGATGCGCCGGGGCTCGTCGCCCGTGGCGGCGAAGGCCGTCAGCGCGGCGCGCCGGCGCAGCTGGGCGGCGATGCGGGCCGGGATGGAAATGTCCCGGGCGTAGCTCATCTGGGCGAAGGTCTCCTGGCGGTACGTGGTGCCCGGGTGGCCCGAGACCAGCGTGAGGTCGCCGTTCTTCAGGGGCGCGGACGCCCAGGGCAGGAAGGCCTCGGGGTGGTAGGGCGCGCCGTTCTCGTACACCCGGAAGAGGGCGAAATCCAGGTTGTGCCGGGGGAAGGTGTAGTTGTCCGGGTCCCCGCCGAAGGAGGCCAGCTGCAGCTCGGGGGCCGCCACCAGGCGCACGTCGGTGAACTTCCGGTAGCCGTAGAGCCAGTGCTCCCCGCCGTGGTAGAGGTTCACGGCCTGCCAGGTGAGGCCGGTCTTCGCCTCCTCGGCCTTGACCAGGGCGGAGATGGCGTTGCGCCGGGCCTTGAGGGCCTCGGCCTCGGGCAGGCCCTTGGCGGCCTCCCGCACCCGGGCCGTGACGTCCTGGGTTGAGACGAGCATCATCAGCTCCAGCCCGGGAACCTTCAGTTCATGGGCGCGGTCGGCCGCGGTGAAGCCGCCCCGGATGAAGTCCTTCTCGGCGGTGGCCACCTGCTGGATGGAGCTGCGCCCCACGTGGTGGTTGGTGATCACCAATCCGTCGACGCTCACGAAGGCGCCGGTGCCCCCGGGAAAGCGCACCGTGGCCAGTTGGAGGCGCTTGAGCCACGCGGCGTCCGGGGCGAACCCGTAGGCGGCCTTCATGCGGGCGGCGGGCACGTTGTCGAAGGTCCACATGCCCTCGTCGGAACGCAGGGCCGGGGCGGCCAGCAGCACGGCAAGGGCGGTGAGGGCGGAGGAACGCAGGCGCATGGGGTCTCCAGGTGGGGGATATACCTCGCAATATGCTACACGAAAAGCCCCGCCGGGAGTGGCGGGGCTCCACCATCATGCCGGCGGCAGGCCTATTCGAGGTCCCCGGCCGCCCTGCGGTGCTTCAGGGCCCCCAGGAGCAGGGCCAGGCCGAGCAGGATGCCCCCGCAGACGATGAAGCTGTCGGCGAGGTTGAAGGTCCAGTAATGCCAACCCCAGAACTCGAAGTCCAGGAAGTCCACCACGGCGCCGTGCCGCAGGCGGTCCAGGCCGTTGCCCAGGGCGCCGCCCAGGATGAGGCCCAGGGCCACGCGCTGGATCGTGGGAGTCGTCTCCCTAAGGAACTCCCAGCCGAAGTAGGCCACGGCGGCGAGGCCGGAGACGATGAAGACCGCGGTGCGCACCCGGGGCGGCGCCCCGCCCAGGGTTCCGAAGATGGCGCCGGGGTTGTAGCCCAGGGTCAGGCTGAAGAAGCCGGGGATGACCACGTGGGTGCCCCGCTGGGCCAGCAGGCCCAGGATCCAGGCCTTGGAGGCGAAGTCCACGGCCAGGGCCGCGGCGGGGAGGAGGAGCCAGGGCAGGCGGCGGATCATGCCTGGTTCCGCACCACGTCCCAGCACCGGGGACACAGGTCGGCGTCTTCGCCCTGGCCCGCGCCGCCCTTGTGGTTCCAGCAGCGGGGGCACTTCACGCCGCCATGGGCGGCCACGGCCACGTCCAGGGCCGGGGCGGCCTGCAGCTCGAGGCCGCTGACCACCAGCAGGTCCTGGGGGTCCTCGCCCAGCCGGCCCAGGAGAGCCAGGTCGGCGTCGGGGAGCAGCAGCGTGACCTGGGCGTCCAGGCTGGTGCCGATGGTCTTGGCGGCCCGGTGGGGCTCCATGGCGGCCTGGACGGCCTGGCGGATCTCCCAGAAGCGGTTCCACTCGGCGGAGGCCGGGTGGGGGGCGCCCGCTGGGAAGCGCTGCTCGAAGACGGAGTCCGCGGTGCCGGGGATGTTCTCCCACACCTCGTCGGCCGTGAAGGTGAGGATGGGCGCCAGGAGGGCCGAGAGGCCCTGGGCCAGCTTCCAGCACAGGGTGCGGCAGCTCCGGCGCCGGGCCGAGCCCGGCTCGTCGCAGTAGAGGCGGTCCTTGATGATCTCGAAGTACTGCCCGGAGAGCTCCAGCTGGCAGAAGGAGTGCAGGGCCTGGGCGGCCTCCATGAACTGGAAGTTACGGTAGGCCCCGGTGACCTGGTCGGCCATGTCGCCGAAGGCCCCCCAGACCCACGCGTCCAGGGGCGAGAATTCGGCCTCGGGCACCACGTCGGCGGCGGGGTCGAAGTCGGCCAGGGCGCCCAGGAGGAAGCGCAGGGTGTTGCGGATCTTCCGGTAGGCGTCCGCGGAACGCTCCAGGATCTCCTTGGAGATGCGCACGTCCTCGTTGTAGTCCACCGAGGCCGTCCACCACCGGAGGATGTCGGCGCCCAGGGTCTTCATGATCTCCTCGGGGGTGACCACGTTGCCCAGGCTCTTGCTCATCTTCTGGCCCTTGCCGTCCAGCACGAAGCCGTGGGTGACGACGGTGTCGTAGGGCTTGTCCCCGGTGGCCGCGAGGTTGAACAGCAGCGAGGAGTGGAACCACCCGCGGTGCTGGTCGGAGCCCTCCAGGTAGATGAACCTGCCGTAGTCCGCGCGGCTCAGTTCCGGATGCGTGTCGCACACGACGGCGGCGCTGACGCCCGAGTCGATCCACACGTCCAGGATGTCGGTCTCCTTGGCGAAGGCGTCGGCCCCGCACTTGGCGCACACCGCGCCCGCGGGCTTGAGCTGCTCCAGGGGAAGCTCGGCCCAGGCCTCCACGCCGCCGGCCTCGATGGCGGCGGCGGCCTTGGCGAAGATGTCGGCGGTGGCCAGGGGCTCGCCGCACTCGGTGCAGCGCAGCACCGTCAGGGGCGTGCCCCAGGCGCGCTGCCGGGAGATGCACCAGTCCGGACGGCCCGCGATCATGGCGTGGATGCGGTTGCGGCCCTGGGCCGGGACCCATCGGGTGCTGTCGACGCCGCCCAGGCCCAGCTCCCGCAGGCTCCTGCCCTTGCCGTTGAGCTCGTCGTCCATGGTGATGAACCACTGCTCCGTGGCCCGGAAGAAGATGGGCGTCTTGGTGCGCCAGCAGTGCGGGTAGCTGTGGGTGAGCATCTCGTCGTGGAGCAGGGCCCCGGAGGCCCGCAGGCGCTCCACCACCAGGACGTTGGTGTCGAAGATGTTCTTGCCTTCAAGCTCGGGGTCGTTCACGTCGGCCGTGAAGCGCCCGTCGGGACCCACCAGCTGCAGGAGGCCCAGGTGGTGCGCGAGGTTGAAGTCGTCCACGCCGTGGTCGGGGGCGGTGTGCACCAGGCCCGTGCCGGTGTCGGCGGTGACGTAGTCGGCCAGGAGCACCGGGCTGTCCCGGTCCAGCCAGGCATGGCGGGCCTTGAGGCTCTGGAAGGCCTTGCCCTTGCGGATCTCCTTCACGTGGAAGGGCACGCCCAGGCGCCGCTGGAGGTCCTCCTGCAGGGCCACGGCCACCAGGTAATGCCGGTCCCCGGCCTGCACCACGGCGTACTCCATGTCGGGGTGCATGGCGATGGCGAGGTTGCTGGGCAGGGTCCAGGGGGTGGTGGTCCAGATGGGGAGGAAGAGCGGCGTGGGCAGGTGCATGCGCGCCGCCTCGGCCTCGGGCACCGGGAAGGCCACGGTGATCGCGGGGCTGGTCTTGTCGGCGTACTCCACCTCGGCCTCGGCCAGGGCGGTGCGGGCGCCGTAGCTCCAGTGCACGACCTTGAGCTTGCGCGTGACGGCGCCGCACTCGAAGAGCCTTGCCAGGAGCCTCACGACGTCAGCCTCGTAGCGGGGCTGCATGGTGACGTAGGGATCCTCCCAGGCGCCCAGGACGCCCAGGCGCTGGAAGCCGGCCCGCTGCGAGTCGATCCACTTCTGGGCGTAGGCCCGGCACCGGGCCAGGAAGTCGCTGCGGCTCATCTCGCGGCGCTTGGGGCCCAGGTCGCGTTCCACGGCGTGCTCGATGGGCAGGCCGTGGCAGTCCCAGCCCGGGATGTAGGGCGACTCGTACCCGTCCAGCCAAAGGGACTTGACCACCATGTCCTTCAGGATCTTGTTCAGGGCGTGACCGATGTGGATGGCCCCGTTGGCGTAGGGGGGTCCGTCATGGAGGATCCTGCGTCCGCTGCCCAGGCCCGCGGCGTTGTCGGCCTTCTTGCGGGCCTCGACCCGGGCGTAGAGGCCTTCGGCCTTCCACCGCTCGAGGCGCTTGGGTTCCCGCTGGGGCAGGTCGGCCTTCATGGGGAAATCGGTGCGGGGGAGAAAGACGGTGTACCGTTTCCGGGTCGGGTCGGCCATGGCGCCCTCGTGCGCTGGGGGGATCCGCACAAGGACCCCCGGGGTTGATCCTCCAGTTAACCAAGGAACTCCGGTTCAGTCCAGCCGGTAGTGGCAGCCCCGGGATTCGGGATTCTGCAGCGCCGCCTTGAAGATGAGCCGGGCGCAGATGATGCCGTTGCGAAGTTCCAGGAGGCTGCGGGACAGCGGCGCGGCGCGGTAGAAGGCCTCGATGCGGTGGTAGAGGTAGCCCATGTCGCCCCGGCCCCGGAGGAGCCGGTCCCGGGTGCGCACGATGCCCGCGTAGTTCCAGAGGGTGGTGCGGATGCTGGTCCAGTCCTGCTCGAGCAGGAGCGGATCGGGCTCCGGACCGGGGGGCACGGGCTTCCACGGCTCCAGGGAGTCCGGATCCGGCAGCGCCGCGCCGCGGCTTTCCGCCGCGCAGGCCTCGCCGGCGCGGTAGCCCCACACCAGGCCTTCCAGCAGCGAGGAGGATGCGAGGCGGTTGGCCCCGTGGACCCCGGTGCAGGACACTTCGCCCACGGCGAAGAGCCCCGGAAGGCTGGCGCGGCCGTCCAGGTCCACCGCCACGCCGCCGCAGAAGTAGTGGGCCGCGGGCACGACGGGGATGGGCTGGGTCTGGGGCTCCAGGCCGGCCTTGCGGCACGCGGCAAGCACGGTGGGGAACCGCGACTCCAGGTCCAGCCGGCCCTTGAGGGGCTCCAGGTCCAGGTACGCGCAGGGCTCTCCCGTGGCGGCCATCTCCTGGAAGATGGCCCGGCTCACCACGTCCCGGGGGGCCAGTTCCAGGCGTTCGGGGGCGTACTTGCCCATGAACCGCTCGCCCTTGCCGTTCACCAGGTGGGCGCCCTCGCCGCGCAGGGCCTCGGTGAGGAGCGTCCGGGGCCGGCCGGGGACGTAGAGGGTGGTGGGATGGAACTGGACGTACTCGCAGTTCACGATGCGGGCTGAGGCCCGGTACGCCGCGGCGAGGCCGTCCCCGGTCGAGGAGGCCGGGTTGCTGGTGTGCAGGTAGAGGTAGCCCAGCCCGCCCGTGGCCAGGATGGTGCGCTTGGCCAGGCACATGCGCACCTGGCCGTCGGGGCCCAGGCCGTAGGCGCCCCAGACATGGATGGGATCGTAGACGCGCCGGGGATCGCGGCTGTGGTGGGGGACCGTCAGGAGGTCCACCAGGGAGTGGCTCTCGAAGATCCGGATCCGCGGGTGGGCGCGCACCTTGGCGGTGAGGGCCTCCTGGATGGCGCGACCCGTGGCGTCCTTCACGTGCCAGATGCGCCTGGCGCTGTGGGCGGCCTCGGCGGTGGGCTCGGGCTCCTCGGCTCCGGTGTGGTCGAAGTCGACCCCCACCTGCTTCCAGAGGAATTCCCGGCAAAGGATGGGGCCCTGCTCCGCCAGGAGGGCGACCGCCTCGGGCTTGCAGAGCCCGGCGCCGGCGGTGTCCACGTCCGAGGCCAGGAGCTCCGGCGAGTCGTGGGCATCGGGCGGGGGCAGGCCGATGATGCCCCCCTGGGCGTAGGCGGTGTTGGATTCGCCAAGGGGGTCCTTGGCCACCACCACCACGTCGGCGCCCAGTTCCGCGGCGCGCAGCGCCGCCGTGCATCCCGCGATGCCGCCGCCGAGAACGAGTACGTCGCAGGTGATCACGTCAGCTCCCATTCGGGCCGGTCGAGGCTCCAGAGGCGTTCCCAGGGGGGGTCCTCGGCACGCAACCCGTATTCGTCGTCAAGGGCCTCCAGGCGTTCCCGGACCCGGTCGAGGGCCGGACCGTAGCCCACGGCGCCCCAGGGGGTGGCCAGCCCGCGCCCTTCGCCGAGGGCCTCCACGGCGTCCTCGAAGAGCCCCGCCATGCCGGGGGCGTTCTGGACCTGGTGGTGATGGAACCCGCCCGCCATGAGGATGAGCCCCTGCAGCCCCTTCTTGAGCGGGCCCTCGGCCTCCAGCCAGAGGGGCTCAAGGGCGTCGTGGCACTCGTGGAAGAGCGCCGCGTTGAAGAGGGAGACGCCTGCGGCCAGGCGGTAGTTCCCGCCTTCGGGCAGGCCCAGCAGGGCCAGGAGGGTCACCCCGCTGCGCAGGCTCACCAGCGAGGAAAGGGGATCCCAGATGCGGTGGGGGACCCAGCCGGCGGGTCCCCGGTCGGCGGTGTCGGGAAACCTCGCCAGGGCGTCCTCCCAGGCCCGCACGGGGTCGCCCTGGGGGAGCATGGCGCGGGCCCTCGCCAGCAGTTCGGCCTCGGGAAGGCCTTCGGGGAATTCCTCCCGCACCCGGGGGGCTCCCAGGACGGTGGGCCAGGCCAGGAGCGCCCGGTCCGCGGGATCCGCCAGGGCCGCCTCCAGGCGGGAGCGCAGGAAGGTCAGCACCGGCCTGGGCAGCCCGGGCTGGCGCTGCCAGAAGACGGGGGTTCGGGGACCGCAGGCCATCAGGTGAAGTTTCGTTCGGAGACGCCGATGAACTCGAGGGCGAAGTCATCGAGCTCGGTCTGCCAGTGCTTGAGCTGGCCCTGGAAGAAGTTGTAGGCCATCAGGGCCGGGATGGCGGCCACCAGGCCCAGGGCCGTGGCCACCAGGGCCTCGGAGATGCCCGGGGCCACCGTGGCGAGGCTGGCGTTGCCCGCGGTGCCGATGCCGTGGAAGGCGTCGATGATGCCCCACACCGTCCCGAACAGGCCCACGAAGGGGCTCACGGCGGCGATGGTGGCCAGGATGCCCAGGTAGTTCTCCATGCGCCCCATCTCCACGACCGAGGCGCGCTGGAGGCAGCGTTCCACCGCTTCCATGCTCTTGATCTGGGGCTTCTGCCCCGCCGGGCCCGGGGCGGGGCGGAGCTGGTAGTTGACCTCCGAGAAGCCGGCGGTGAAGAGCCCGACGAGGGGGCTCATGGTGAAGTCCGACGCGCGCCCCTTGAGCTCGCCCCAGTTCGTCGTCTTGCGGAAGACGGCGCGGAACTGCTCGGTGACGCCCTTGCTGCGGCTGAGCAGGATCGCCTTCTGCACGATGATCACCCAGCTCACGATGGAGAAAGCCCCGAGGATCAGCAGCACCACCCGGGCCACGGTGCCCGCGTGGAGCACCACTTCCCAGAGGTTGACGCCCTGCCCTGCCATGAGGCCCATGTGGATCATGATCACTCCTTCACGGGTGATTCTACCAAGGCTCGCCCTCGGGGAGTGCAACGGATACACTTGCAGGAGCGCGCACCCGCGCGGGACCGTCATGAGCGAGAGGTATAAGATGGAAGTTCTGGTCATCGGCACTGGATATGTGGGCCTCGTGGCCGCGGCGGGATTCGCCGAGGCCGGGCACCGCGTACTGGGCATCGACACCGACGAGGCGAAAATCGCGAAGATCCGCCGGGGCGTCTCCCCCATTTACGAGCCGGGCCTGGACGAGCTTCTGGCCAGGCACCAGGCCTCCGGGGCCCTCAAATTCAGCATGGACCTCAAGGATGGGATCGCCACCGCCGACGCGGCCTTCATCTGCGTGGGCACCCCCCAGGGCGAAGACGGAAGCGCGGACCTGCAGTACGTCCTCGCCGTGGGCTCCGCCATCGGAAGCGCCATGGCCGCGCGGCCCGCGGACGCCCGGCCCCTGGTGGTGGTGGACAAGAGCACCGTTCCGGTCGGCACCGCCGCCCGGGTCCACGCGGCCATCGCCGCCCGCACCGACCGCGCCTTCGAGGTGGTTTCCAACCCCGAGTTCCTGCGGGAGGGATGCGCCATCGACGATTTCGTGCGCCCCGACCGGGTCGTGGTGGGCTGCAGGACGGACCACGCCGCCGAGGTCATGAAGGGGCTCTACGGCAAGTTCCTCGAGGCCAGCGGCGGCCAGTGGCTCAGGATGGACCCGCCCAGCGCCGAGCTCACGAAGTACGCCGCCAACGCCATGCTCGCCCTGCGCATCAGCTTCATCAACGAGATCGCCGGCCTTTGCGAGAAGGTGGGCGCCAACGTGGACTTCGTCAGGCAGGGCATCGGCAGCGACCACCGCATCGGCAAGCATTTCCTCAATCCCGGCCCCGGTTTCGGCGGCAGCTGCTTCCCCAAGGACCTCCAGGCCCTGCTCAAGGTGGGCCGCGAGAACGCCCATCCCCTGCGCGCCCTGGAAGCCACGGTGGAGGCCAACCGCCACCAGAAGCAGGTGCTGGCCATGAAGGTCCGCGCCCACTACGGGTGCGCCTCGGGCAGCCCCGCGCCCCTGGCGGGCCGTAAATTCGCCCTTTGGGGACTGGCCTTCAAGGCCCACACCGACGACATCCGCGAGGCCATGGCCATGGAGCTCATCGACAGCCTTACGTCCCTGGGCGCCAAGGTGGTCGTGCACGACTTCGAGGCCATGCCCAACGTCAAGGCCAAGCTGGGCGACCGGGTGGACTACGCGCAGGACCCCCTGGAGGCCTGCGCCGGCGCCGACGCCCTGCTGATCGCCACGGAATGGCCCCAGTACGCCTCGGCGGACCTGGGAAAGGTGGCCGGTCTCCTCAAGGCGAAGGTGATGTTCGACGGACGCAATCTCTTCCAGCCGGAAGCCATGGCGGCCGACGGCTGGACGTACCACTCCATCGGCCGGGTATCTAGCTACCCGGTTTAAGCTTACCGCTGGCACTGGATTTCATGCCAATCTGGAACCTGCCCCGGGTCCCGGCCCGGGTCCCGATACGACTGACGCGTTCAAGGAGAAGAAAGCATGGGCAATCTCGGTTTGACGGAAATGCTGCTGATCGGCATCCTGCTGCTGATCTTTTTCGGCCCCTCCAAGCTTCCCGAGCTCGGCAAGGCCCTGGGCAAGGGCATCCAGGAGTTCAAGAAGGCCAGCCGGGAGATCACCGACTCGGTCAAGGACGACGTCAACAGCAACACGTCCGAGAAGAAATAGGGCGGGGCGCCCGACCTCGCCTCCATGACGACACCCGACACGCCGCCCAATCAGATGTCCTTCTGGGAGCACCTGCATGAACTGCGGGTGCGGCTCATCCGCAGCATCCTCATCGTCGCGGGGGCCTTCGCCCTCACGTACTTCTTCCGGTTCCAGCTCATGGCCTGGGCCCAGCGCCCCTTCATGGCCACCTACAAGAAGCACGCCATCGCCCAGGCCGTCGCCGCCCACCAGGCGGTCCCGACGGTCTTCGACCCCTTCGCCTACACGAGCCTCACCGAGCCCTTCTTCTCGCTCATGCGGCTTTCCATCTGGGCCGCCATCTTCGTGGCCGCGCCCTTCCTGTTCGGGCAGGTCTGGGGCTTCATCAAGCCCGGGCTCTACAGCCGCGAGCGGCGCTTCGCGATCCCCTTCGTGCTGGTGACCACGGGCTGCTTCCTGGGCGGGGCCGCCTTCGCCTACTGGAACGCCTTCGCCTTCCTGGGCGACATCCTCTTCAAGGAGGCCATGCAGGCCGGGCTGCGCACCAACCTCCACCTGGAGGACTACCTGGACCTGTTCATCTACACGGTCGTGGGCACCGGCCTCATGTTCGAACTGCCGGTCCTGGTGTTCTTCCTGACCCGCTTCCGCCTGATCACCGCCACCTGGCTGCTCAAGTTCTGGCGCCACGCCACGGTCGCCATCTTCACCATCAGCGCCTTCCTGACCCCCGGCGACGTCATCGTCACGACGATCTTCTTCGGGGTGGTGCTCGAGGCCCTCTACTTCATTTCCGTGCTCGTGGCGTGGGCCGCCCGGCCCCGCAAGCCCAGGCTCCTGGACATCGAGCCCTTGGAACCCGAGTAGGCGGCAGCTGACCGAAACGCCAGGCCCGGCCTGACCATGGCGCCGCCCGATGAGGAACGGGCGGCGCCGGTTCCGTGTGGCCCGGCGCCTTCACCTCAAGGCGGTCAGGGTGTTCGACAGATAAAGCTCACGGGTAATTACGTAATCATTGACAAGGACCCGGTATTTGATGAACTGCCCCATCAAGTCCTTCTCGACGTTCTCGAAATTCACCGAAACCCAGGACGGGTAGCTGGGAACGTACGCTCGGAACGTCCACCGGGAAAGCTCCTGCTGGAGAACCGACACCGTCATGGTCCGATTCGGATCCTCCACGCCATTCGAATCGACCATGGCGAATTGGAACAGCGTTTCCTGGCCGGACCGTTTGTGCACCGACCGGATGCGGCCGACGTACTCCGTAACGGGGGCGCGCTGCGCCCAAACGGCTCCCGCATAAAGAATGCAGCAGCACATCACCCGTGTGGCGAAGTTCATGACCGGTTCCTCCTGACCTGGGACCCGGACACAAATATGATTACCTAATATACCCTGTCAAGACCGGAGCCGGACGCCTACTGCGGTTCCGCCACCCGGTCCTGGGGCGTCGGGACCAGGGGGTTGGTCTGCCGGGAGAAATCCGGAATGACCAGGTGGGGGTCCAGAACGACGCCCATGGACTCCGCGAGCTTCCTTCCGCCGTCGCCCGGAGAGGCCATGCGGAAGGCCCACACCTGCCGCGTCATGGTGGAGGGGTCGGAGGAGACCTGCACGTCGGCGCGCTGGAGGCTGGCGAGGCCCTGGTTGGCCGAGGCCCGGGAATGGGGCACGTAGAAGGCCAGGGGGAAGGCCAGGAAGAGCGCCACGGCGGGCCAGAAGATCCACGAGGGGCCCTGGGGGGGAGCGGCCTCCCTGCCCATCATGGCGGGGGGCAGCACCCACACCGAGGGCTTGCGCACCTCGGCTTCGGTGGAGACCTCCAGGACGCCGGCCTCCAGGAGCTCGGCGATGAGCTTGCAGGTGTCGAGCTCGTCGTAGCGGCTGATCTGGAGCACGTTCTGGATGCTTGTGGAACTGGAGAAGTAGGTCAGGACCGTCTCCTGCTCGTGGGTGAGGCCCGAGCCCTCCACGTTCATGGAGCCGCCGTCCAGCACCGTCGAGAGGTCCTTGTCGATGTCCAGGTTCAGCGCCGCGCCGTAGGGCGTCTTGCGCAGCGGAAGGCCGTTGTCCGGGAGGCGCCGCTGCACCTCGGGCCACTCGTCCATGATCCGGGCGGCCTCCATGAGGACCGTGTCCACGGGGATGGCCGGGAAGTTCTCCCGGTCGAGTTCCTGGGGCAGGATGGAGTCGAAGCGGTAGTCCCCCTCCACCCACCGGAAGGTGCGGTAGATGATGGACATGGCCTGGTTGAACAGCGCGTCCTGGAGATCCTGGGGGGACACCCGCCCGGACTCCAGGAGCAGGGTCCCCATGCGCTTGAGGGTCTGGCGCTGGCGATGGATCATGGCCATGAGCTCTTCGCCCGAAAGCCTGCCCAGGCGCACCAGCATGGCTCCGACCCGGTCCTCCATGCGCACCTGGTTGGAATCGCAGCCCACGATCTCTCCCTGGTCGAAGAAGATCTTGACGAACTCCTGCGCGCGGGAGAGCACGAGCGTTCCGCTCTTGCCCTGGGTCTTGATCATGTTGAACAGGGAAAAGAGATCGAAATCGCGGAGGGAGCCTTCCAGAGCCATGCGCCTATCCCCTTCTCGGCAGGAGCTTCAACCAGGAGCGAAGAAACAGCACCGCCAGCAGCATAAGCCCCAGGGGCATCCAGATGGAAGCCGGATCCGGCAGCACCTCGCCGGAGTAGCGCACGGAGCGGCCCGTGGCCAGCACGATCCCCAGCGCGAAGCAGAAGAAGGAATATTCCACCAGGCCTTCCTGGGTCTCCCCGATGAGCACCAGGTCGGCACCGGGCAGCACCACGATTAGACACCGGTGGAGCCAGCGCTGGGCGGACTGGAAGGCCCCGACCTCCTCCACCTTCTTCTTCCGGCTCTCCCCGTGGAGGCCGTCCTTGAGCACGAAGAGGTGGTGGCACTTGGAGCACACGAAGGCGTCGGGGCTGTCGGTGGTGTGGAAGGGATCACCGCACCGGGTGCACTGGGACGGGTGCGCTTCGCTGATGCTCTTCTTCAGCCGGAAGTAGAAGGCCACCGCCGCGGCCAGCGGCAGGATGAAATTGAAGGCGAGGAGGATGTTCTTGGCGCGGCCGGGGCCGTGGTCGGCGGGGGCCGCCTGGGCCTGGGCCAGCGCGGCCACCCGTTCGGGGTTGTCCGGCAGGGGCAGCGGGAAGGTGCGCTGGTCGTTCCGGGCCTGGTTGGCGGCGAGGATCCGGTTGAAGGTTTCCGGCGCGACCCGCCTGGCGTCCTCCTGCTTGGCGAAGCCCAGGGGGCCGTCCATCTGGCGGAAGGCCACCACGCTCTGGTTGAGCAGGATCTCGCCCCGCTCGGGGCCGAGGAGGGCCGCCTCGTCGAAGCAGATCTGGGCCCCGGCGAGGTCGCCGAGCTGGTAACGGGCCACGCCCAGGTTGTTGAGCACCTCGGCCCGGTCGGGGTGGTTCCTGCGCAGGGACTCGAAGGTTGCGAGGGCCTTGGCCCACTCCTGGAACTCCAGCTGGCGCCAGCCCTCCAGGAAGGTGCGGTCGCCCTGGGGCAGGGCGGACAGGGCGCGCTCCATCCCCGCGAACGGCTGCGGACGCAGCTGGAGGGTCACGATGCTCGGGCTGGGCCTCGCGGCGGCCATGGGCTCCAGGAGGGAGAGCGCCGGATGCACCAGCTGCAGGAGCAGGATGAAAAGGGTCGCCCGGATCTCCAGGGGCAGGAGGAAGGGGGCCAGGAGCCAGAGCCAGACCATGGCCACGATGCCGGGATCCAGGCCGAAGACCACCGGCAGGGTGATCAGGAAGGCTCCCAGCAGGGCCATCACGTGGGGGTTCATGGCGCCGCGGCGCAGGGGTTCCTCCCAGATGTTGCGGAAGACCCGGCGGTAGCGGATGCCGAGGGTCAGCGCGAATCCCCACAGGAGCAGGGTGGCCATGAGGCGGAGCCAGGCCATGTGCTGGACGGTCCACAGCCACCGGTGATACGGGTTGGCGAGCCGGAGGCGGGTGAGCTCGAGCACGTCTGCGATGCTCCACAGGTAGCCCTGGGGCCCCTGCTGGCGCATGAGGATCACGCGGGTGCCCAGCAGCGTCGGGTACCGGGGCGCCCAGCGCTCCACGGTGTCGATCACCTTCAGGCCAAGGGCAGGTTCGCCCTGGGCGCCCAGGTCCCTGGCGAAGATGGCCATGGCCTCCACCAGGGGCACCACGTCCAGGGTGCCGTAGGTCCTGCGCAGCAGTTCCACGTCCTGCACCGCGGCCTGGATGGCGGCGGGATCGCCGGAGCGGAAGGCCGGCTTCAGGCGTTCGGCGCAGTGGCTCAAGGCCACGGCCGGCAGCAGGTCCTGGTGGGTGCGGGACGCGGAATCGGGCTGCGCCGCGCCCAGAATCCCGGCGAGCGCCAGGAGGATCGCCCCAAGCAGAAGCCTAACCCTCGTTTTTGAAGCATTTATCACTGCATGGACGAATCTGGCGGTCACGGATTCCAACGCGGGGATGGACGACCGTGTAACCGTTGCAATCATGGTCACTCCGTGGGTTGAAGGCAGCGTATCACAGTTCACCGCCGCGCCACTTCTCAAACCCTTGCATAAATGGGACCATGGAGCTATTCGGAGGCACTATGCGAAACATCATCACGGCCATCATGATCCCCGCGGTCTGCCTGACGCTGGCGGCCGAAAGCACCGGCCGGATCGGCGGCAAGATCACCAACAAGGAAGGCAAGCCCGTGGCCGGCGCCGTCATCACCATGAGCCGGTCCGACATCAACTGGACCAAGGAGATCAAGGCCGACGAGAAGGGCAGCTACCTCCAGGTGGGCCTCGAGCCCAAGGACTTCACCATCTCCGTCACCGCCCCCGGCTACCAGGTCTACAAGCAGAACGTGAAGGTCAAGCTGGCCGACATCACGACCATCAATGTCGTCATGCTCACCCCGCAGCAGGCCTCCGAGGAGGCCCTCAAGGCCAACCTCGCGAACCTGCCCCCGGGCGAAGGCAAGGCCATGACCGCCTCCGCCTCCTTCAACGCCGCCGTGGAACTCTACAACGCCCAGAAGTTCACCGAGGCCCTGCCCCTTATCACCTCGGCCCATGCCGATTTCACCGAGGCCCTGGCCACCCTCAAGGAGGGCGAATCCCGCGCCGGCATCGAGAAGAACATGCCCACCGTGGAGCGGGTGCTGGGCATCACCCTCTACGAGGCCGGCAAGGCCGATCCCGCCCAGAAGGACCAGATGCTGAAGGCCGAGCCCTACCTGGTGGGCGCCTTCAAGCGCACCCCCAAGGACCAGCGCGTGCTGGTGGCCCTGCTGGACATCGCCAAGGCCAAGAACGACGCCGAGGGCATCAAGACCTACCAGGCCGCCATCGACGCCGCCATGGGCCCCCGGCCCGAACTGGCCTACAACGACGGCGTGGCCGCCTTCAACGCCGGCAAGTTCAAGGAAGCCAAGGCCTTCGTCACCAAGGCCATTTCCGTGAACCCCAAGTTCGAAGACAGCTACTGGCTCCTGGGCGTGGTGGAGTTCAGCCTGGAGAATCCCAAGGCCGCCAAGGAGGCCTTCAAGAAGTACATGGAAATCGCCCCCAAAGGCAAGAAGGCCGGCGAAGTGAAGGAATTCCTCAAGGAACTCAAGTAGCTTCCACCCCCGGCCCCGGCCTTCCCCTCGGGGAGCCGGGGCCGTTCCTTATCTGAGCGGGACCTTCAGGGTGAGGGAGGTGCCGTCGCCCAGGTTGACCAGGTCCACCTCGCCCTCGTAGGCCGCCATGAGCTGCCTGCACGCGGCCAGGCCCTCCCCGGGGCTCCGCACGCCCATCACCACCTGCTGGTGCAGGCCGGAGAAGGGCTCGAAGGCCGTGTCCAGCTCCACGGGCGGGATGGCCCCGCCCTCGTCGGTGACCTGGAGGAGGAAGGCCTCTTCCGTCCGGGTGGAACGGATGACCAGAACCGGCGAGGGGGTGGGCCCGCCCAGGGCGTGGTGCACCACGTTGAGGAGGGTCGTGGCGAAGTCCCCGTAGACCCCGTAGATGAGAGGCACCCGGGCCTTGAGTTCCTGGGAGACCGCCACCTCGGGGGGAATGACGCCTTCGGCCTGGAGCAGTTCCAGCTCCTGCTGGATGAGGTCGTGGAGGTCCAGCCATTCCGGCTTGCTGGGAGTCTCCCGGCCCACCCGCCGCAACAGGGCCTTGAGGAGCCCGTCGATCTTCGAGACCGCCTCGCGGATCTCCGCCAGGGCCCTGGGGTGGGCCTCGGGCAGCCCGTTGCCGTCCGGGGCCGGCATGTGATCGAGCACCTGGCTCTGCTGGTGGAGGCTCTGCACGGGGGCTTCAAGGCGCTGGGCGATCTTGGTGAACAGGTCGCCCAGGAGCGCCTGGCGATCCCGGCGGTTCAGGTCGGCCCGGGCGTTCTGGAGGTCCTGGTAGGCGCCCTCGATGCGCTCGTAGCTCGAAGCCAGCGCCCGGGTGCTGTTGTTGAGGTCCTCGATGAGCTCGGCGTTCTCCAGGCTGACCAGGGCGATGCTGGCGTGGAGGGTGGCCATCTCCAGTTCCTGGGCCAGGAAGGGCCGCTCCGCGGGGCGGCTGAGGATCCAGAAGCCGGCGATCTCCTGGCCCTCCTGGTGGGTGCGAAGGACCACCACGGCCACGTTGCCCATGGGCGGCCAGAGGCCCAGGTCCAGCCCCTCCTCCCAGAGGCGGCTGCTCCGGAGGGCCTCCCCGTGCAGGACGCCCTGGGCGCCCATGGCCCAGGCCCGGGTCACGAAGCTGTGGCCCAGGGGCAGGACCGGCATGGCGTCGAAGGAGACCCCGTTCCAGCGCAGGCCGTCGTAGTAGCTTCCGCTGCCGTGGATGCGGTAGGCGGCGAGCCCGGTGGCGCCCACCTCCAGCCGGACCTCCGAGAGGATGCGCGTGAGGAGCGTCCTGGGGTCGTGCTCGGTGAGGATCTCCCGGCTCAGGGCCAGGAGCCGGGCCAGGCTGGCGCTGCGCTGCTCCAGGGCGGCCTGGGCCTCGGTGAGCTTGCGGTTGGCCTCGCGGGCCTCCTTGAGCTGGAGCTCCAGGTGCTCGAGCATCTGGACGTTGAACTGCCGGAGGGCGGGAGCCTCCAGGGCCTTTTCCAGCTCCTCCCGGCGGCCCTGGAGGAAGGCCCCCACCTGGTCCACGAAGGTGAAGGGGTCCAGGGGCTTGGGGATGAAGCCGTCGCAGCCCGCCACCAGGGCGGTGTCGCGCTCGGCCTTCTGGGTCTTGGCGGTCAGGGCCACCAGGGGCGTGGCCTTGAGCTCGGGGTCGTGCTTGAACTTGGTGGCCACCTCGAAGCCCGAAAGGCCCGGAAGGTTGATGTCCAGGAGCACCAGGTCCGGCTTGAGCTGGAGCGCCATCTCGTAGCCCGTGATGCCCTCCTCGGCCCAGTGCATGTCGTAGCCGGCCTGGGACAGGAGGCGCTGCACGAGCCTCCAGTTCACGAAATTGTCCTCGATGCAGAGGATCTTCGGAGCGGTCATGGCTGGGCCTCCGGCAAGAGGGGGAGATCCACCGTGAAGGTGCTCCCCCTGCCCTTCTCGCTTTCAACGGTGATCCTTCCGTCCATGGCCATCGCCAGGCGCTGGGAGATGGCCAGCCCCAGTCCCGTGCCGCCGAAGCGGCGCGTGATGCTGCCGTCGACCTGCTGGAACGGCTTGAAGAGCCTTTGCATCTCGTCCTCGCTCATGCCGATCCCGGTGTCCCGGACGGCGATGCGCAGGCGGTCCCCGGCGCGCCCCATGCGCACCGTCACCGAGCCCTGTTCGGTGAACTTGATGGCGTTGCCCACCAGGTTCGTGACCACCTGCCTGAAGCGCGCCGGATCCCCGAGGATGCGGCACGGCCCCCCCTGGACCTCATGGGTGAAGCGGATGGGGCGGTTGGCGATGAGGCCCGCGGCCATGGCGGCCACCTCCTCCACGGCGGGCGCGGGGTCCATGGGCACCAGGTCCAGCTCGAACCGCCCCGCCTCGATCTTGGAGAGGTCCAGGATGGAGTCGATCATGCCCAGGAGGGTGCGGCCGTTCTGGTGGATGATGGACAGGTCCATCTTCACGTCGGAGGGCACCCTCCCCTCCCGCTCCTGCATGAGCAGGCCGGAGAATCCGATGACGGCGTTCAGCGGCGTGCGCAGCTCGTGGCTCATGTTGGCCAGGAATTCACTCTTGGTGCGGTCGAGCTCCTGCAGCCGCTGGAGGCTCATGAGCAGGCTGTCGTTGACCTCCGTGAGCTCCTGGGTCTTCTCCTGCACCTTCTCCTCGAGGGTGCCGGCCCAGGCCTTGAGTTCGGCCTGGGACTGCTCGAGGCCCCGGGTGCGCTCCTGGACGAGCTTTTCCAGGTTGGCCCGGATCTCCTCCAGCTCCCAGATGGTCTCCAGCAGCTGCCCGGTGCGCTCGTGGACCCGGGACTCCAGCAGCTTGTTCTGAAGCTCGATCTCGTCCCGGGAGACCCGCAGCTTGTTGGTCATCACCTCGAAGCTGCGGGCCAGGACGCCCAGTTCGTCCTGGGAGGTCGCTCCCACCGCCATGCCCTGGAGGTTGCCGCTGGCCACCTGCTGCACCGCCTCGGTGAGCGTCACCAGGGGACGGATGTAGAGCCTGGCCAGGTAGAAGCCCAGGAGGAGGGCCAGGGCCACCGCGGCGCCGCCCACCCACAGGGCCTGCCGGGTGTTCACGAGCAGCGCCTGCCGGATCTCGTCGGTGGTGAAGCCCAGCACCAGGGTCCCCACGTGGTCGCCTCCGGGGTTGCGGAAGAAGATGGGCGCCGTGGCCACCAGGATCCCGTCGGAGGCGCGCAGGAAGGTGAGGGTCCTGCCGTCGGTGTGCCCGTAGGCGCCGGCCCAGCCGGGGGCGGCGGGGGACTCGTCCACCACCTTCCCCGTCTCGTCGAAGACCACCGAAAAACTGAAAGAAGGGATGTTCTTGACGCCCTCCAGGATCCGGGCCACCTCCCGGTGGTCCCGCTCCCCCATGGCCGTGGCCAGGGCATAGCTGGCGGTCTCGGCCACCTGGTGCATGCTGGACCGCGCCTGGGCCTGGAACTGCCGCTTCACGGTCAGGGGGAAGAAGACCAGGTTGAACAGCCCGAAGGCCAGCACCAGGATGCTGATGACGGCGCTCAGCTTGGTCTTGATGGAAAGCCGCGGCATGCAGAAGTTTAACCCGGCCTCACCGCGCGGGGCGCAAGATATGGAACTCGGCGGCCCCGTACCGGCGGGTCTCCAGCGCCTCCAGGCCCGCCACCGGGGGGAGGGCGGTGCCGGCCGCGGCCTCGAAGACCAGGATGCCGTCCCGGCCCAGCCACCCCGCGAACCGGGGGCCCAGCTGGGCCCAGGCGTCCAGGGAGGTCTCGTAGGGCGGGTCGGCGAAGGCCACCGCCAGGTCCCGGAAGGCGTCCCCGGCCAGCCGCCGCGCGTCCTGGGCCAGGATCCGGACCTCGGTCCTCCTGGCATTGGCGCGCAGGCACGCCAGGGCCTCGGGGGCCTTCTCCACCAGGGTCACGGGGCCGTAGCCCCGGGAAAGGGCCTCCAGGCCCACCGCGCCGGTGCCGGCGAAGAGGTCCAGGAAGGGGCCGGAGGGCCACTTCTGCAGGATGGAAAAGAGGGCCTCCCGGGCCCGGTCGGCGGTCGGTCGAACCGCCCTGGACCCCTCCGGGGCCGCGAGGCGGCGGCCCTTGAGGGTGCCGGCGATGATCCTCACACGGCCCAGCGCATGAGGGACCCGCCCCAGGTGAACCCGGCGCCGAAGGCGGCGAAGACGATCAGGTCGCCCTTCCTGACCTTCCCGGCCTCCAGGGACTGGTGCAGCGCGGTGGGCAGGGTGGCCGAGGTGGTGTTGGCATACTCGGCGATGTTGTTGGCCATGCGCTCGTAGGGCAGTTCCAGGCGCTTGGCGGCGGCGTCCATGATCCGGAGGTTGGCCTGGTGGGGCACGAACAGGGCCAGATCCGCGGGGTTGATCCGGTTGCGGTCCAGCATGAGGCGGCTCACCTCCGCCATCTCGCGCACCGCGTTCTTGTAGACTTCCTTGCCGTTCTGGTAGATGAAATGCTCCCGGTTGGCCACCGTCTCGGCGGTGGCGGGGCGCTTGGACCCGCCGGCCTTCATGCAGAGGAAGGGGGCCCCGAAGCCGGCGATCTTGTGCTCGTAGTCCAGGATGCCGTAGCCCTCCTCCACCTGCTCCAGGATCACCGCGCCGGCGCCGTCCCCGAAGAGGACGGCGGTGTTGCGGTCCGTGGGGTCCATGATGGAGGTCATCACGTCGCAGCCCACCACCGCGACCTTCTTCACGGTGCCGCCGGCGATCAGGCTCGCCCCGGTGGTCATGCCGAACAGGAAGCTGGAGCAGGCCGCGTTCATGTCGAACCCGAAGCAGTTGGAGGCTCCGATCTTGTCCTGGATGAGGGCCGCGGTGCACGGGAAGAACATGTCGGGCGTCACGGTGCAGCAGATGATGGCGTCCAGTTCGTCGGCGCCCATGCCGCGGCGTTCCAGGGCCATGCGCAGGGCGCCCACGCCCAGGTCGGAGGAGCCGGTGCCGGGTTCCACCCAGCGCCGGTGCCGGATTCCCGTGCGGGACATGATCCATTCGTCGCTGGTGTCGACCATCCGGGAAAGCTCATCGTTCGTGACGATGCGGTCCGGGTAGTGCTGACCCGTCGCGGTGATGCCCACGGGGATGGCGAACCTTCGTGTCAATGGAACCTCCGGTGTTGAATCCTGAAAGCCAAACCCTTGATTGTGCGTGATCGGCGGTCATATTTCCACGCAGGAGTTCATGGGCCCGGGGCCCTTCCCCCGGGAGGCCCATGGGGCCTCGGCCTTGCTATGATCAAACCGTCAACGAAAGGCCATCCCATGCGCACCCTCGCCGTCCTTCCGTCCCGGTTCCAGGCTTCCCGGTTCCCGGGCAAGCCCCTGGCGCCCATTTCCGGGCGGCCCATGATCCAGTGGGTCTGGGAAGCGGCCCGGGACGCGCCGGGGGTGGACGAGGTGGTGGTGGCCACCGACGACGCGCGCATCGCCTCGGCCGTGGAGGGATTCGGGGGCCGGGTGGTCATGACCGACCCGGACCTTCCCTCGGGCACGGACCGGGTAGCCGCCGCCTATGCCGCGCTGGGAGAGCCCTTCGACGCGGTGCTCAACATCCAGGGCGACGAGCCCGCGATGCACCCCGCCACCATCGCCGGGGTCGTGAGCCTCCTGGAGCGCAACCCGGGCCTCCCCATGGCCACGGCCGCATGTCCCTTCACCAGCGCCGAGGAGCTCTTCAACCCCAACAACGTCAAGGTGGTGCTGGACGATGCCAGCCGCGCTCTGTACTTCAGCCGCAGCCCCATCCCCTACCTCCGCAACAGCACCCTCTTCCTGGCCGACTTCCGCCCCTGGCTGAGCCCGCAGCACCTGGAGGTCTACCTGCGCCACCTGGGCATCTACGCGTACCGGCCCGAGGCCCTGCGCGCCTTCACCGCCCTTCCCGCCCACCCCCTGGAAAAGCTCGAGATGCTCGAACAGCTGCGGGCCCTGGCCGCGGGCATGGCCATCGGCGTGGCCCGCACGCCGCACCTGAGCCTGGGGGTGGACGTGCCGGCCGATATCCCCGCCGTCGAGGCGCTCCTGGTCATGCGCCGCCGGTGACGGGCCAAGCAAACAAGCGCACCGGCGGCATCCTCCTGGTCGTCCTGGCCGGGTGCAGCTTCGCCTCCATCGGCATCTTCAACCGGCTGGCCGCGGCCCGGGGCGTGGGCGTGCCCACCGCCCTGGCGCTTCGCTTCCTCCTGGCGGCGCTCCTCCTCTGGGCCCTGGTGCCCCTGCGCCACCGCGTGCGGCTCCCCCGGGCCCGGCTCGCGGGCCTTGCGCTCATGGGCGCCCTGTTCGTGGTGGAGGCGGGCCTCTTCTTCGTTTCCAGCCGCAGGATCCCCGTGGCCCTGACCGCCCTGCTCCTCTACCTGTACCCGGCGCACGTCATGGTCCTTTCCTGGGTCTTCCGGGGGGAGCGCCCGGGCCGGGGGGGCGTCCTGGCCCTGGCGCTGGCCCTGGCCGGGATCACGCTCGCCATCGGCTTTCCCGCCCAGCGCCTGGACCCCGCGGGGGTCGCCCTGGGCCTGGCCAGCTCCCTGGGCTACGCGGTCTACATGTTCCTGGGCGCCCGCATGCAGCGGGGCGTGCCCGCCCTCGTGGCCACCCTCTGGATCAGCACCTTCGCGGCCCTCGTCTTCTTCGCCCTGGCGCCCTTCCTCGGCGGCATCCACCCCGGGATGGCCCCCGGAGCCTGGGCGAGCGTGGCCGGCCTGGCGGTGCTGGGCACCGTCCTGCCCACGGTGCTGGTCATGGAGGGCCTCTCCCGCATCAGCGCCACCCAGGCCTCCATCGCCTGCACCGTCGAACCCGTGGCCACCGCCGTGATGGGCGCCCTGCTCCTGGGCGAGCGGCTCCAGGCGCTGCAGCTCGCCGGGGGCGCCCTGGTCATCGCCGCGGTGCTGGTGCTCTCCCTGGCGGACCGCGCCTGACCCTGGCCGCTGCCCGGGTTCAGCCTTTGAAGCCGCCGGCGCGGACCCGGCCGTGCACAACACCCTTCACCCACACATGAAACGATACGTTCGAAGCCGTACGTAGGGGTACGTGAATCATCCTTTTTATCCTCGCCCATCCCCATTATCCCCTGCCAATTCAATCGTTAAATGCAGCCGGAGCCTTGTGTAGGTAGATCGAATCATCGAAACCATCATGTCCCGTTCCTTTGTGCCGGTAGGGGTAGGTAAAGAACCCGTACGCTGAGTGCGCCGAGACGCCGAGTT
>DBMS01000024.1:22567-23067 GCA_002297665.1 Holophagaceae bacterium UBA692
GCGGGAACACCCGCCGACTTCCCGGAATCCCACCGGCAGGAGCTCCCTCATGTCCCAAAGCCCTCCCGACGACCGCCCCCATAGCGACCTGACCCGTTCCATCCTCGAATCCGCCATGCACGTCCAGAACTGCCTTGGGGTTGGCCTTTACGAAAAACCATACAAGGTCTGTCTGGCCCATGCCCTGCGCCAGAAGGGGCACCGGGTCCTGCTGGAAGTCCACCTGGACATCGCCTTCGAGGGGCTTCTGATTCCCGACTCCTACCTGATCGATCTCTTGATCGATGACACGGTGATCGTGGAAGCCAAGGCTGTGGAGCGGCTGACCCCCATCCATCAGGCCCAGCTCCTCACCTATCTGCGCCTCTCCGGCAAGGAGGTGGGGCTGCTTCTCAACTTCTGGGCCTGCCCATTGAAGGATGGGGGAATCCAGCGGCTGGTACTCAGTCGGGACCGGGCAAAGCCGGTCGCACCTGAGTCAACGCGGGGGTGAATGGTTC
>DBMS01000181.1:0-422 GCA_002297665.1 Holophagaceae bacterium UBA692
GGGCGGCCCTGGCCGTGGGCCAGGCCGTGGCCCGCAATCCCCTTCCCATCCTGGTTCCCTGCCACCGGGTGCTGGCCTCGGACGGCCCGGGGGGGTTCTCCCTCTTCGGGAGCCTGGAGGCCAAGGCGCGGCTTCTGGAGCTGGAGGGCGTGCGGCTCAGGCATAATTGACCCGATGCGACCCTGGCCCGACGACCTCCTGGCGATCCCCCACAAGCGGGACGTGCCCTTTTCCAGGCTCACGACCCTGGGCGTGGGCGGGGTCTGCAGGTGGCTGTTCGAGCCCGTGGACGAGGCGCAGGCCCAGGCCTTCGTGCGCGCCTGCGCCCGGGAGGGCCTTCCCTGGCGGATCCTGGGCGGGGGCAGCAACCTGGTGGTCCTGGGCGACGTGGAGACCCCGGTGGTGCGCCTGAAGTTCCCCGC
>DBMS01000181.1:506-14795 GCA_002297665.1 Holophagaceae bacterium UBA692
GGCTCGGTGGGGGGCGCCCTCCACATGAACGCGGGGGCCTACGGCCGGGAGACGGTGGACGTCCTGGCCCGGTTCCGCTTCCTCACGCCCGAAGGGGACCTGGTGGAAAAGGCCCCCGAGCCGGGCGAGTTCCGCTACCGGTGGAGCTTCCTGGAGGGGGGCCGCATGGCCCTGGGCCTCGTGGTGCGCCTGGCCGAGGGGGACCCCGCGGCCATCCGCGCCCGGGTGGAGGAATGCCGGGCCCGGCGCGGCACCAGCCAGCCCCTGCAGCAAGCGCAACGCCGGGTGCGTGTTCAAGAACCCGCCCGGGGCAGAGCGCGGGCCGGCTCATCGACCAGGCCGGGCTCAAGGGCTTCCGGGTGGGCGACGCGGAGGTGAGCCCGGAGCACGGCAACTTCCTGGTGAACCTGGGAGGGGCCACCGCCGGGGACTTCCGGGAGCTCATGGCCGCGGTGCGGGAGAAAGTCCGGGACGCCTTCGGCATTGAACTCGAACCTGAAGTCGAGATCTGGTAAACCTGACTCCCATGGCCATGATTCCCCGCACCCGCCCGAAGCGACCCTGGATGCCCTGGGCCCGGGTGGGGCTCGTGGGGCTGCTGGTGGCCGGGGCGGGCTACGCGGCCCTGGAGCTGGGGCACCGGTACCTGGGCCTGCAGAAGCTCACCATCGAGCAGGTCACCATCTCCGGGTGCCGCGGGGAGCGCCTGGCGCAGGCCCAGGCCATCGCCGACAAGGTGTGCCTGGGCAAGCCGCTTTTCTGGTTCGACGCGGAGGGGCTGCGCGAATCCCTGGAATCCAAGCGCTGGGTGAAGGGGCTCCTCATCCGCCGGGACCCCCCGGACCGCCTCAGCCTCGTGCTGGAGGAGCGCAAGCCCATCCTCTGGCTCGTCCGCCCGGAAGGCGTCTTCCTGGTGTCCGACGACGGAATTGTGCTGGATCGGCTCAACCAAGTTGATTTATCACCCATTCCCGTCGTTGCGGATCCCAAAAGCCAGCAGGACGGGCCGATGGTGCAGCTGATCCGCACCGCGACGAGTTTGCGCAACAAACAGAAGGAATTTTACGACCGGCTCACGGAACTGCGCTGGAGCGACCGCGGCCCGGTGGCCTTCCTGGAGGGCCTGGACGCGCCCATCTATCTTTCGCGCCTGGAACCCACGAAAAACATTCCCAATTTCCAGATGCTGTTCCTGAACGAGTTGTCCAAGCGGCCGGATGCGGCGTCCCTGCGGTACATCGATCTGAGGTGGGACGACGAGATCGCCGTGGGCGAACCCGCCGATTCCAACCCGCCCAAGGCCGTTCCCCAGCCCCGCTGAATTTTTCAACCCTGTAAATCCAGTTCCCGTGCGGTTATGCTTGGGACCAAGGAAACAGGAATACTCATGGTGCAACCTGCCGTTCTGCTAGGACTGGATCTCGGAGCCAGCAAAGTTGTCGCAGTTGTTGCAGTTCAGGAGGAGAACGGGCTCCTGAGCGTCACCGGCGCGAGCCAGGCGAACCCCGAGGGGGGCATCCGCCAGGGCGAGATCACCGACATCAACCTCACGGTCACGGCCATCACGCGGGCCGTGGAGGAGGCCATGCGCACCTCGGGCCAGACGCGGCTCGACGGCATCCGCGTCACCGTCGACGGCATCCAGTTCAAGGGCGAGAACCTGCGGGACTCCATCACCATCGCGTCCGGCGACCGGGTCATCACGCCCAGCGACCGGGACCGCGTCATGGAGCAGGCCACCAACGGCTGCAAGCTCGCCAAGGAGGAGACGGTCCTGCATCGCATCCCCCAGATGTTCCACATCAAGGGCCAGCGCGACATCAAGAACCCCGTGAACATGATCGGCGACACCCTGGAGGCCGAGGTGCGCATCATCGTGGCGCCGGGCTCCGTGCTGGAGAACATCAACCGCGCCCTGCACCTCTCGGGACTCCAGGACGCCGCGCTGATGTATTCCCCCCTGGCCTCCAGCGAGGCGGTTCTGAGCCGCGAGGACGCGGAGAACGGGGCGGTCATCGTGGACATCGGCGAGCAGCTCACCCACATGGGCGTCTTCCTGCGCGGCACGCTCTTCCATTCCGCGGTGATCCCCATCGGCGGCATGCACTTCACCAAGGACCTGGAGATCACCAAGCACCTGGGCGGCATCGGCATGGCCGAGCGCATCAAGCGCATCTACGGCACGGCCCTGCCCACCACGGTCCCCGCCGAGGAGCACATCGAGCTCGAGGAGGAGGGGCGGCAGGTGTCGCGGCGGGAGCTGGCCGACGTGCTCCACGCCCGGGCCATCGAGCTCCTGAACATGGTGCTGGCCGAGATCGGGCGCTCGGGGCTCATCCACGAGATCCACGGGGGCGTGCACCTGGTGGGCGGCGGATCGCTGCTGCCGGGAATGCCCATCCTCGCGCAGAACATCCTGGGACGCCCGCGGGTCGTCCTGGGCCGCGTGATCGGCGTGCAGGGGCTTTCCCACGCCATCGCCAACCCGCTCTACACCAATGCCCTGGGCGCCGTGAAGGCCCTGCACCGAAGCATGAACGAATCCACCGGACGTCCCCGCGGGGGCAGTGGCCTATTCGAGAGGATCAAGCGATGGATCTGATTGGCGACCCCATGAGCGGAATCCCCTTCCTCCCCAACCCGGTCCACCTGCCCGGCGCCAACATCAAGGTGGTGGGCGTGGGCGGCGCGGGATGCAACGCCATCGACCGCATGATCCAGAGCGGGGTCGGCGGCGTGCAGTTCATCGCCATGAACACCGACCAGCAGAGCCTCGCCCAGAGCAAGGCCCACGTGAAGATCCCCCTGGGCCCCCTGAGCATGCGCGGCCTGGGCGCCGGCGGCAACGCCGAGCGCGGCGCCGTGGCCGCCGAGGAGAGCCGTGACGAGATCCTCGCCCAGCTCCAGGGCGCGGACATGGTGTTCATCACGGGCGGCATGGGCGGCGGCACGGGCACCGGCGCGGCGCCCATCGTGGCCAGCTGCGCGCGCGAATTCGGCGCGCTGACGGTGGCCGTGGTGCTCACGCCCTTCCGCTGGGAAGGCGTGAACAAGTCGGACAAGGCGAGCCAGGGCCTGGAGAACCTGCGCAACACCGCCGACACGGTCATCGTGGTCTCCAACGAGAAGCTGCTCACCCTTTGCGACAAGGGCGTGAAGATCAAGGAGGCCTACCGGGTCGCCGACGGCGTGCTCATCCAGGGCGTGCGCGGCATCACCGACCTCATCCTGCGCCCGGGCACCCTCAACGGCGACTTCGCCGACGTGGAGGCGGTGCTGCGCAACGGGCGCGAGGCCCTCATCGGCACCGGCATCGGCCGGGGCGAGGAGGCGCTGCTCGACGCCCTGCAGCGCGCCCTGGACTGCCCCCTGCTGGAGCGCGACACCCGGGGATCGGCCTCCCAGGTCATCGTCTCCGTCATGGCCGACTGGGACCGCGTGGAACTCTCCGCGGTGGAGACGGCCATGGGCTTCCTCAGCCGCCACTACCACGGCCTGGCCGACATCAAGCTCTGCCAGGTGGAGGCCCCCGAGCTGGAGGACCGCGCGCTGGTCACCGTGCTGGCCTCGGGCTTCGTGGAGACCAGCCAGGACCTGGACGTGGACGTGGAGGAGGCCCCCCAGGAGGTGCGCGCCTTCGCCGAGCTGCCCCGCACCGCCAACGGCGACTCCGGCCGCGTCTACGGCGAGGTGCCCCAGAACCCCCAGGATGCGCCGGTCCTGACTCCCACCCGGCTGCTCCCCCAGGCGCCCACGCCCAGCGGCGAGATGGCCAGCCTCACCGAGGACCTGCACGTGCCGGCCATCATCCGCATGACCCAGGGCCGGCTCGGCATCGAATAAATATTTAATTTATCCCGACACCACGAACCTCTCTCCGGAGGCTGAAGCGGCCTTGTAACCAAGTGGGCATTTGCGTCACATGAGCGGAAGGATCCCATGCGGATCCCGGAGCAATAAAGGGATCATCCCTTCTCCGCCCCTTTCCGGAGTGACCATGACCACCTTCACCTTCCGCTTGGCGCGCCTGGGCCTCCTCTGCGGGGCCGCCGCCTTCCTGGCCGCCGAGGCGCCCCGCCTGGGCTTCACGGCCGGCGCCGCCTGGCCCACGGGCCCCACCCGCGACGTGACGCAGAACGCGGGCTACTCCCTGGGCGCCTTTGCCGACTGGGAACAGCGGCCTGGCCACGCCATCCGCCTCGCCCTGGACGGCAACTTCCACTCCCGTTCCCGGGACCGCCGCGGGCCCGACGAGACCTGGAGCCAGGCCCAGAGCCAGTCCCTTTCCCTCAACTACGTCTTCAAGCCCCGCCCGGACTTCCAGGGCTTCTACCTCGTGGCGGGCGCCGGCGCGATGAACCTCCAGAAGCGCCAAGGCGACGAGCTCTTCGAGACCGGCGTGAAGCTGGCCTGGAACGCGGGCTTCGGCGTTGACGTGAACGAGAACTGGGGGGTGCTGGCCCGGTACCACTCCGCCACCACGGAAGGCCACAGCTACGGCACGGTCACGGCGGGCCTGACCTACCGGTTCTAGCTTTCCACCCGGTTCTAGCCTTCCACCCGGTTCCCGCCCTGGCGCTTGGCGAGGTACATCGCGCCGTCGGCCCTGCGGATGAGGGAATCCATGGACTCCCCCTTCTCCAGCACGGCCAGGCCCACGCTGAGGCCCACGGCGACGTGGGCGCCGGCGGCGGGCACCGTGATCGCCGAGGCGGCCTTGCGCAGCTTCTCGGCCACCTCCAGGGCGCCGGGGCGGCAGGTGCCGGGAAGCAGCACCAGGAACTCCTCGCCGCCCCACCGCGCGCAGACGTCGTAGCCCCGCAGGGCGTCGCGCAGGGCGTGGGCCAGGGTCACCAGGACGCGGTCGCCGGTTTCGTGGCCGTAGGTGTCGTTCACCGCCTTGAAGCGGTCCACGTCGGCCATGAGCACGGCCAGGGCGCCCCCTTCGCGCACCGTGCGGACCAGTTCGGCCCGCAGGTCCTCCATCATGGCCCGCCGGTTGGGGATGCCCGTGAGGGAGTCGGTGCGGGAGGCCTGCTGGAGCACCTCGTTCAGGGCCTTGAGCTGGCCCTGGAAGCCGTCCGAGATGCGGGTGATCTTCACCAGGCGCCGCAGCAGGCGCAGGTGGGCGTCGCCCAGGCGCTCCAGTTCCGGCAGGAGCGGATTGTCCCGGTTGGCCGGGTCCGCCCGCAGTTCTTCGAGGCGGCTGCGAAGGCCGGCGGCTTCGGGGTCCCGGTAGGGGAGCGTCCGCGCCGGCAGATCGCCGGCCCGGGTGAGGCGGAATCGGGGGTTCCCTTCCGTGGTGGCCATGGCGATCATCCTTCCGAAGGCATGGGGACGATGCGGAACGGCAGGCTGAGGTCCTCCCGGAACTCCTCCGCGAGGTCCAGGGCCCGGTCGTTCTCGGGGTCGTAGAACCAGGTGACCGACACGGCGCGGCCCGAAAGGTGGGCCTCCTCCATGGCGTCGAGGAGGTCCATCATGCATTTGATGCTGCTGGTGTTCAGGTAGGTCAGGCGGAGCTCGACGCCCAGGGGCCGGTCGTCGCGGGCCAGGAAGTCCTCCACCCAGGCGAGGATCGGCTGGAAGAACTCGAACGAGTTCTCGGGGTAGGATTCCCCGGCGAGTTCGAGGAGCCCGGCCTCCGCATCGCTCCGGACCCGGGGGCTGGAGGCGGTGGCGGCGAACGTCAGGGTTTCGAGGGTCATACGGTCACCGTGAGCGAAAAGAATTCCAGGCCGGCATCCTCGGCCGCCACCGAATAGGACAGGGGCGCCGAGGCGGTGCGGGCCATGCGGATGAGGCCCAGGCCCGCGCCCAGGGCGCCCGGGGGGACTTCCGCATGCAGGCGCTCCTTGTAGAGCGCCTTGAGGTCCGCGGGGGCCATGCCCGCGAGGGCGTCCAGCCTCGCCAGGAGCCCGGGGGTGTCCTGGCTCCGGACGTAGTTGCCGCACCGCACCAGGTAGCGGTCGCCGCGGCGCCCGATGACGAGGACGCCGGTCTCGGCCTGGGCGCGCTCGGGGCCGGTCCAGTGCCCCTGGGCGGCATAGGCGGCCACGTTCTGCGCGGCCTCGATGAACACGGTGAACACGTCGGCCATGGCCGACTTGCGGACGGCCTCGGCCTCCAGGTGCCGCCGCACCGCCTTGCCCAGCTCCTCGATGATGCTGTGCCGGAAGGGGCCGTTGAAGGACATGAGGATGCCCTCCGAGGCAAGGTATCGCCTTATCTGGTCCAGGTCGCCCATGGTCTACTCCTCGGCGGGGCCGCTGCGGAACCCCAGGATGGTGATGTCGTCCCGCTGGGGGTTGGCCCCCTGGTAATCGGCCAGGGCCTCCGCCAGGGCCTCGCCCTGGGCCGCCATGGGCAGGCCCCGCAGGTCCTGGAGGAGCCTTCCCAGGCGGCGCCGGCCGAAGCCGAAGCCGAACCGGCCTCCGTGCTGGTCGAGGATGCCGTCCGTGAAGAGGTACGCCACCGTCCCCGGCGCCAGGGGCAGCTCCTGGTTCCGGAAGGGGTAGTCCTCCCGGGACCGGCGGTACCCCAGGCTGTGGGAGTCACCCGCGTGCACGGCGGGTTCCTCCTCCCCGGGCCCCAGGACCCAGAGCGGAAGGCGGGCGCCGGCGAACACCATCCGGTCCGGCAGCACCCGCAGGAGCGCCAGGTCCAGGCCGTTGTCCATGGTCCCCCCGCGCGCGGCGGACTGGCCGTCGCCCTGGTGCAGCAGGCGCTTCAGGGACCCGTTCATTTCCCGCAGGAGCAGGGCGGGGTCCGCGGCGCCGAGCTTGGCCACCAGCTGGTTGAGGATGGCGCCCGCGCTCATGCTCATGAACGCCCCGGGCACCCCGTGGCCGGTGCAGTCGCCCACGGCCAGGAGGAACCCGCGCTCGTCGGGAAGGCAGGCGTAGAAGTCCCCGCCCACGATGTCCCGGGGGCGGAACAGCACGAAATGGTCCGGGATGTGGCGGGAGAGGTCCCCGGACTTGGGCAGCATGCTCTCCTGGATCAGGTGGGCGTAGGCCAGGCTGTCCATGATCTTGCGGTTGGACTGGGTCAGCGCCAGGGTGCGCTCCTCCACGAGCCCTTCGAGGTTGGAGGTGTAATCCTGGATGGTGGCGGCCATGTGGTTGAAGGTGCGGGTGAGCCTGCCGATCTCGTCGTCCCGGTCCACCTTCAGGGTGATTCCGTAGTTGCCCGCGGCGATCTCCCGGCCGGACCGGGTCAGGCGGGCCAGGGGCTCGAGCACCATGCGGTTCAGGAGCCAGGACACCAGGGCGATGGTCACCAGGAGGCTGAGGGCCAGGAGTCCCAGGATGGGGAGGAAGCTTCGCATGCCCATCACCTGCGAGGGATCCACCAGCGTGAGGGTCACCCAGCCGATCTCCCGGATGTAGAGCGCCGAGGCGAGGTAGCGCTTGCCCTCCACGGAGAGCTGGAAGGACTCCAGGGCCGAATCCCCCTTCACCAGGCGGTCCAGGCGCTCCCGCAGGAGGTTCCTCCCGGCTTCCGTGTCCACCAGCTGGTAGAGGGTCATGCGGCGGGACTCGTCCTTCATGCGGGCGTTGAAGTCCATGTAGCGCTGGCTGGGATGGGCCTGGAGGACCCCCTTGGGGTCGACCATCACCGTCAGGGCGCTGCGGTCGCCGCCCTGGACGAGGTCTTTCAGGAAGGCCGAGAGGTCCACGCCGGTGCCGGCCAGGCCCACCTTCCGGGCGCCGTCCTTCACCACGACGTTCACCCACACCTTGAGCACCCCCAGGGGCACGCTGGAATCCACGTGCAGGGCGAAATCGTCCACCTTGTCCAGGGTCTCGAAGAACCACTGGTCGTTCACGGCCCCCGCTTCGAGGGTGTACCGGGGGACCCGGGCCGGGGCGGCGGCGTCGCCATAGTAGTAGTGGCGGCTTTGGGCCACCACGAAAAAGCAGCTGCGGTCGGCGAAGGACCTGCGGAAGCCCTCCAGCTCGGCCAGCCCCGCGGCCCGGGCTCCGGGGTCCGCCTCGGCCCTGCAGAAGGCGCGCATGGTTGCCGAGTCCGCGAGCTTGCGGGCCAGGGCCACCTCGCGGCGCACGGGGCCCATGAGGCGTTCCTTTTCCAGCTGGGCGTTCTTTTCCGCGAAGCGCTGGCCGAAGGCCCCGGAAATGCCCCGGGCGGCCCAGAGGAAGGCGAGGACGGATACGGACCCCACCGCCAGGTAGATGGCGAGGATCGTCAGGATGGAGCGGACCTTGAGGCTGCCGAGGTTCATGAGGACACTATAGCAACCTGACGAAGCCGCCCGAGACCATCTGGACCACGAGGGCGACGGTCCGTTCCTCCACCGGCTCGGCTCCGGCCCCGAAGCGCTCCCGCACCGCTGCGCACACCTCCCGCACCGTGCGCTTTCCGTCCAGGGCCTCCCAGATGAAGGAACCCGTGGCGTCCAGCCTCACCCGGAAGAAGGGCCGGGGCAGGAGCTTCTGGAACCAGCCCATTCGCGGGCTGAGGAACTTGGGCCGCAGGAGGACCACCCGGCCCTCCCCGGTCGTCTCGGACCCCACGGCCCGTTCCGGAACCCTGGCCATCATCTCGGCTTCGGTCATGGCCCCCATGGGGTCCTCCCGGGGCCCGCGCCCCAAACGGCCGCGGGCCCCGGAAGCCGGGACCCGCGGAAGGGAAAGGGAAAGTCTAGAAGTTCGCGCTGGGAGGCGCGGGCTCGTCGGCGGCGCCGGCGTTGTTCATGGGCAGCTTCACCAGGTACACGGCGATGCCGGCCAGGATGGCCAGGCTCACCAGGAAGGTGACGGCCGGGGGGTTGGCGAAGATGATGTACTTCACCTCGAAGAACGTCAGGCCGGCGAAGAGCAGGCCCACCAGGGCCTCGCCCGCGATGAGGCCCGCGGCCACCAGCACGCCGGAGTTCTCCACGCGCACCTTCTGGGCGGCGTTGAGGCCCTTCCTCTCGGCCACCATGTCCACGACGCCCTTCACGCACCCGCCCAGGAAGATGGCGAAGGTGGTGCCCAGGGGCAGATACATGCCGACGCTGACCAGCATGGGACTGCGCACCTGCATGAGGATGAAGGCGAGGCCCATGAGCATGCCCACGATGATCAGCGGCCACGCCATCTTGCCCTCCACGATGCCCCGGCTGAGCATGGCCATCAGGCCGGCCTGGGGCGCGGGGATGTTGGGGCTGCCGAAGCCGGCGTCCAGCTGCATGACGACCTTCTTCTGGTCGGCGGGGAGCTGGCGGAGCTCGGCGATGCTGTAGGTCTTGTCGAGGTGGGTCACGGAGGAGACGTGGTTGGCCTCCAGCTGGACGATCTGGGCCTCGGCGGCCTTCTTGATGTCGCCCTCGTGGAGGATCATCAGGGGGAGGAAGAGGACGGCGGCGGCCAGGCCCACGCCCAGGATGTCGCCCACCTCCATGCGCCAGGGGGTCCCGCCCAGGATATAGCCGACCTTGAGGTCCTGCAGCATCTCGCCGGCCACGGCCGTGGCCACGCAGGCGATGGCGGCCACGCCCAGCACCGCGGCGACGCCGGCGTTGCCCTTGACCCCGAGAGCCACCATCACCAGCGCGGTGACCACCAGGGCCGACAGCGTCAAGCCGGAGATGGGGTTGTTGCTCGATCCCATGATGCCCACCAGGTAGCCGCTGATGGCCGAGAAGAAGAAGCCCACGATGATCATCACCAGGGCGGCGACGATCGAGACCATGAAGCCGACGTTGAAGATCTGCCAAGTGATCAGGAAGGTGGCCACGGCGGCGAAGAGGATGCCGCCCATCACCCAGGAGAAGGGCAGGTCCTGGTTGACCCGGTCGACGGTGTGGCCACCCGCGGCGGCCTTCTTGACGTCGGAAACCGAGCGCGCCAGGCCCGTGGTGAGGCTCTTGCGCATCTTGAAGAGGGTGAAGCTGGCGCCCATGAGCATGCCGCCGATGGCGATGGGCCGCACGATGAACTTCCACACGGCCGCCGACAGCGCGTACCAGTCCGACATCGTCGCGTCCGCGGGCATGGAGTAGGGGGCGATGAAGTAGATGATCAGGGGGACCATGAGGCCCCAGGCCATGACGCCGCCCGCGAAGTTGAGGGCGCCCAGCTTGGGCCCGATGATGTAGCCCACGCCCATGTAGGCCGGGCTGATGCCGGGGGCCGTGAGGTAGAGGCCGCCCTTGGCCAGGGCCGCCTTGCCCTTGCCGATGAGGGTGAAGGCGTTCTCCTTGAAGTACACGAACCACTGCCAGGTGCTGGCGAACAGCTGCACCTGCACCAGGGCCTGGATGACCGCGCCCACGCCCATGGCGGTGAACAGGATCTTCGTGCCCCCACCGCCCTTCGCGCCGGCCTTGTGGATCTCGGCGGCGGCCACGCTCTCGGGGTAGGGCAGCTCGGCGTCCTCGACCATCACGCGCCGGAGCAGGGCCACGAACATGATGCCCAGCGTGCCGCCCACGAACATGATGGCGCTGGAGGTGAAGTAGTTGGTCAGCGAGAAGAACTTCGGCCAGATGCCGGAGATCACGAAGGCCGGGATGGTGAAGATGGCGCCCGCGGCCACGGATTCCCCGATGCTGCCGACGGTCCGGCCCATGTTCTCCTCGAGGATGGTGCCCTTCATGAGCTTGATCAGGGCCATGGAGATGACCGCCGCCGGGTAGGTCGCGGCGATGGTCATGCCCGCTTTCAGCCCCAGGTAGGCGTTGGCCGCGCCCAGGACGATGGCCAGGACCAGGCCGATGAGCACCGCCCGGAGGGAGAATTCCCTCAAGTTCTGCTCGGATGAGACATAGGGTTGCATTGGTTCCCCCTCCACTGAGGCTTGCGACAGGCCGCCGGTTCCCGGCGCGACAAATTGGACGATGGTTAGATTCTGCCTTGTTCCTTTGAAGTGTCCTATGGATTCCTTCCGGCTAGGCTGTAAGACATGGAAAAAGAGAACCTGATCACAAGCCGGGCCAACCCCAGGTTCAAGGCGCTCCGGACCCTGCCCTCGGCCGGAGGGGCCCACCGCACCCACACCCTGCTGCTGGGCGCCAAACTCATCGAGGCCTGGGCGGCGGGCCCCGAAGCCGGCCGCCTGCGGCCCGTCACCTGGCTCCGCCTGGAGGGCGCCCGGCCCCACCCCCTGGAGCGCGCCCTGGGGGTGGAGACCATCGTCCTGGGCGAGCCGCTCATGCGGGACCTGGCGGAGGCCGGCAGCCCCCCCGACCACGCCCTCCTGGCCGCCCTGGAACCCGCCCCGGAAGGTCCCCTGCCCGACCGGGTCATCGTGCCCTGGGGCATCCAGGACCCCGGCAACCTGGGCGCCATCCTCCGCAGCGCCGCGGCCTTCGGCTTCCAGGCGGCCCTCCTCGGCCCCGGCTGCGCCGACCCCTTCGCCCCCCGGGCCCTGCGGGGCGGCATGGGCGCCGCCTTCCTCCTGCCCATGCGAAGGTGCGGGACCCTGGACCTGGACGAAGGCGCATGGCTCGCCCTGGACGGCGCCCCCGGGGCCCTGCCCCTGGAGCGGGCGCCCCTGGCGGGCCGGGTGCGCATCCTGGTGGGCAACGAAGGCCACGGGTTCGAGGGCGCCAGCCTGCCCGCGGGGATCACCCGGGTGGCCATCCCCATCCGCGGGGTGGAAAGCCTCAACGCCGCGGTGGCCGCGGGCATCGCCTGCTTCGAGACGGCCCGCAGGGCGGGCCCCGGGCGATGAAGGACGCGCTCCTCATCGCCCTGGCCTACCTGGCGGCCAACCGCTTCCCCATGGCGTCGGGCCGGGGCTACCTGGAGGCCTGCGCCGCCTTCCTCCTGCCCGCGCTCGTGTTCGCGGCCATCGGCCGCGGCCGGCGCCTGGCCTGGGTGTACCTGGGCCTCCTGGCGGGCACCGTGGGCGGGTTCCACTGGGTGCCCGAGGTCATGCACTCCAAGGCCCCCATGCCCATGGCCGCGGCCCTCGGGGTGGCCGCCCTCTTCTTCGCCTACGAGGCGCTGGGGATCCTGGCCGTGGCCGCCCTGGCCCGCTGGGCCTGGCGGCGCCGCCCCCTGGCCGGGGCCCTGGCCGCGGGCCTGGGCATGGCCCTGTGGCAGACCTGCGCCTTCCTTCCATCCACGGCACGGCGCCCAGGGCCTGGTGGCCCTCCTGTGGGGCCTGGGGGCCTGGACGGGCTTCCAGGCCGCCCGGGGCGCCGGTCCCCGCCGGGTCCTGGCGGCTCCCGCCCTCCTGCTGCTCCTCCTGGGCGGCCTGGACGCCGCCTGGCACCTCCTTCCCCGGGGCCCCCGGCTGGCCCTGGACGTGGTGATGATCCAGCCCAACTACCCACCCGGGGAGCGCATGGCTGGAATGGAAGCGGACATGTGGCGGCGCACGGACGCCGAGTTGAAGCGGTCCGGCCTGCCCCGCCCCGCCTACGCCACCCTGGTCCTCTGGCCCGAAAGCTCGGTGCTGGGCCGCAACGACCTGGCCCCCGGAGGCCGCCTCCCCCTGGAGGCCCGCAACCGCGGCGTGGCCTGGCTCTTCGGCACCGAGGGCGGGCGGTTCAACCTGGTGCGCGGCGAGGCCGCGGGCCAGCCCAGCTTCATCCAGGCCAAGGTGCTGCCCATGCCCTTCGGCGAGCGCATGCCCGGTCCCCGCCCGGTGCGGGACTTCCTGGACCGCCACCTGGGCTTCTATTCCGCCGAGGCCGGCACCCTGGGCCCCGGGTCCAGCTTTCGCTTCCCCACGCCCCAGGGGCCCCTTACCGTCCATCCCCTCATCTGCAGCGAGGCCCTGCTGGAGCAGCGCGTGGCCGATGGCCTGGCCGCGGCGGGGGGCCAGCTCCTCGCCAACCTCACCAACGACGGCTGGTTCGACCGCAGCGTCGCCACCGACCTCCATGCCGTCCAGATCCGGCTGCGGGCGGTGGAGGCGGGCGTGCCGCTCCTGCGGGCCACCCTCACCGGCAAGTCCGGCATCTTCCGGGAGGACGGCTCCTGGGAACTGTGGGGCCAGCCCATGACCGAAGCCTCCCGCAGCCTCCACCTCGCCTGGCGCCCCGTCTTGACGCCCGCGCGAAGCCCCCGGCTGGCCCCCGCCATCCTCGGCCTGCTGGCCCTGGCCCTGGTGGCCGCCGCCTGGAATAAAAGAGAAACGAGACTGAATTGATCCCACTGTCTATCCTGGTTCCATGATCCCGCCCTGGTACACGGCCCCCCTCTTCCGCTCCCTGCAACCCGCCCAGCGCGAGCGTGTTGGACGCCTCGTGACCACCCGGATCCTGGACCCCGAAACCATGCTCTTCCTGGAGAACGAGCCGTGCACGGGCTTCTACGTCCTGGTGGAGGGCGCCATCCAGCTCACCCGCAGCAGCGACACCCCCGGCGCGCACCCCACCCTGGCGGTGGTCACGCCGGTGAACAGCTTCGGCGAGGCCGCGATGTTCGGGGGCGAGCTCTTCCCCGCCACCGCCACGGCCGTCAAGCCCTCCCGGGTGTACCACGTCCCCAAGGCCCCGTTCCTGGCGGCCATGCGCGAGGATCCGGACCTGGCGCTGGCCATCATCCACGCCCAGAGCGTGTGGCTGCGCAAGCTCACGCGCAAGGTGGAGCAGCTCACGGGCTCGGACAGCGCGGACCGCCTGCGCACCTGGATCCGCGAAAACGTTCCCGCCGGGGGGTCATTGGTGCTCCCCGTCACAAAAAAGACCTTGGCCGCTCAATTGGGAATGACTCCCGAAACCCTCTCCCGGAGCCTCAGAGCGTTGCAGGACCAGGGGGTTCTCCAGGTGGACGGCACGACGCTCACCCGGAAATGGAATGTGTAACGTTCATTAATCCATTTGTTTTTTAAGAAGACAAGCCTATCCTTAATTGAACAAGGATACGCCATGCTCTTCTCGACGGCTAGCGGTTATGCACTCAGGGCTCTGGCAGCGATGCCGGAGGATGGAACGTACAGTCTCGCGAAGGACCTGGCCTCGCTCTTGGACCTTCCCGGCCCCTACCTGGCCAAGATCCTCCAGTCCCTGGCCCAGGAAGGCATCCTGCATTCCGTGCGGGGCCCGCGGGGAGGCTTCCGCCTGGCGCGTCCCGCCCACCACATCACGGTCGGCGAGGTGGTGGCCGCCCTGGAGGGCATCGAGACCATGTCCGGCTGCGTGATGGGGTTCGCCCGCTGCGACAACGAGGACAACCCCTGCCCCCTCCACAAGGCGTGGAACGAGGTCAAGGCCCACATGGACGCGTCCATGACCCACGTGACCATCCGGGACCTGCAGATCCTCGACATGCAGCAGCGCCGGGAAGTGGCGGGCAGCCGCCACTGAGGCCCCCGGGAAAAGGAAGC
>DBMS01000266.1:0-157 GCA_002297665.1 Holophagaceae bacterium UBA692
AGGTTCTCGGGCAGGTTGGGGTTGGGCAGGGCCGCCAGGTCCACGCCCTTGCCGGTGTCGTGGATGCGGATCTCCAGCTTGCTGGCCAGGGGGGTGAAGGTGACCTCGATGTTCTTGCGCTTGTCCAGCTTGTTCCCGTGGCGCATGGCGTTGCCGA
>DBMS01000266.1:179-938 GCA_002297665.1 Holophagaceae bacterium UBA692
TTCATGTGCTTGAGCAGTTCCGACCCCACCACCTGGATCAGATCGATGAACCTCAGATCCGTGTTGCAGGTCAGGGAGACGGGAAGCAGGGGGGCAGCGGTCATGTACAAATATCCTTGGGCATCAGGAACCCTGACTTCAGGTTAATTGGAAAACCCGAACAAAAGCCAGGAAATAACACCTGCCCGGCGGGCCTGGGGAACGGTAGACTTGAACCCTGACCGGATTGGTCTGGATTGGAGCGGGGCAGATGAAGGTGATCGTGGCCAAGACGGCGGGGTTCTGCTGGGGCGTTCGCAGGGCCATGGACGCGGTCCTGGAGGCCTCCACCCGCACCCACGCCGGCCCCGTCCAGACCCTCGGCCCCCTCATCCACAACCCCCAGGCCCTGGAGCTCATCGGCCGCCGGGGGGTGTCGGTGGCGTCGGCCCCGGAGACCGTGGCCCCCGGCACGGTGGTGATCCGCGCCCACGGCATCCCCATCCAGTCCCTGCGGGGCCTCAAGGAACGCCAGCAGCAGGGCGAACTCGACATCGTCAACGCCACCTGCCCCGAGGTGGCCAAGGTGCACAGCCGGATCAAGAAGTGGAGCCCCAAGGNNTTCACCGTCATCCTCGGCACCCACGGGCACGCCGAGAGCGTGGCCCACCAGAGCTTCGCCGACAGCGGCAGCGCCATCGTGGCCAACATGGACGAGGCCAGGGCCCTCCCCGACGAGGTGCTGGAGAAGGTCCTCGTGGTGGCCCAGACCACCTTCAC
>DBMS01000266.1:1028-1230 GCA_002297665.1 Holophagaceae bacterium UBA692
CGTGGACTACGTGGTGGTGGTGGGCGGCAGGGCCTCCTCGAACACCAAGCACCTGGCGGAGCTGGCCGTGCACTACGGCAAGCCCGTGCAGTACGTGGAGACGGCCGCGGAACTGGACCTGGCCCGCTTCGAGGGCGTGGGCACCGTGGGGGTCATGGCCGGGGCTTCCACCCCCACCTGGCTGGTGGAGGAGGTGGTGGAC
>DBMS01000266.1:1258-1743 GCA_002297665.1 Holophagaceae bacterium UBA692
TTCGGCACCCCCGTGAAGCTGGCCGTGGGCGCGGCGGTCCTGACGCTGGGCGTCCACGCCTGGACCGGGCTGCCCCCCTCGTGGAAGTACGCCGCCATCACTGGCTTCTACGTGCTGACCATGTNNTCGCCCCCTACCTCAACCCCCTGGGCCTGGGCTCCAAGGGGCCCGCCCGGGCCCGCATCCTGGAACGGAACCGCACCCTCATGGTCGGCACCGCCCTGGCCGCCCTGGTGGCGGCCCTGGTGCTGGCGGCCACCCTGGGCCTGGGCTCCCTCCTGGTGGTGGCCGCGGCCTCGATCTTCGGCATGGTCTACAAGCGCAAGGTCCAGCTGGGCGACATGACGGTGAGCATCCAGTCCATCCCCGGGTCCAAGGACATCCTCGTGCCCTCCGCCCTGGCGGTGGTCGCCCTGGCGCTGCCCCTCTGGCACCACGGAATGGCCTGGGGCCCCCGGGTCTGGGCCGGCATCCTCCTGGTGGCC
>DBMS01000266.1:1916-2176 GCA_002297665.1 Holophagaceae bacterium UBA692
TGCCTGGCCTACCCGGCCCTCCATCTGTGGCTCTTCCAGGAGCGGTTCTCGGCCGGCAAGCCCCGCTTCGAACCCTGGGTCGAGGTGTGCTTCTACATGGCCGGCCTCCTGGCGTTTTTCTAGGAGGATGACCCCGTGGCCGTCCTCACCTCGGTGACCAGCGCGGCGGTGCAGTTGGCCCTTCTCGCGGCCCTTTGCGCCGCGGGCATCCGGGACGGGATGCCCTTCCGGGTCCTGGTGGCGGCCATCGCCCTTTCCGC
>DBMS01000266.1:2257-3064 GCA_002297665.1 Holophagaceae bacterium UBA692
CGGTTCCGGGCCTGGCCTTCCTGGCCGTGGGCATCCCGTGGATGTTCTGGATCAAGCCCCTCCTGAAATCCCGGAAGGACAAGGCGGCGCCCCCCGCCTGGGAGCGGCTCACCCTCCAGGGGACGCGCATCCTCTTCCTGGCCTCTGGAACCGCGCTGGTCCCCCCCGCCCTGCGCCGGGACGCCCCCGCGCCCTGGCTCCTGGCCTCGTGGCTCACCCTGGGCGTGGCCCTGCACCTTCACCACGTCAAGGCCCTCAAGGGTCCCCGGGCGCAGGTGGCGGGGCTGGCGAGCTGGGCGCTCTGCCTGGCTGCCTTTTTGTTCCTCCGCTGACCGGCTTCAGCGCCGCCCCGCCCTGCGCCAGGGCACCGGAAAGAAGCGGGGCACGTCCCGGCGGTAGGCCAGGTACCGGGACCCCAGGCTCCGCACCAGGTCCCGTTCCTCCAGGGCCGTGCCCACGAGGATGTAGCCGGTCATGGCCGCGGAGAAGACCAGGTGGCCCACGGTCATGTGGGGCGTGGCCCAGAACATCACCAGGAAGCCNNAGCATCAAGGGATGGCGGACCCGGGCATAGAAGGCCGTGAGGCGGAAGGGCGCCTCCCGGTGGGGGACCCCCCGGAACCGGGCCCACACCTGGCGCAGCCCGAAAAGGTCCCCGTGGCTGATCATGAACGTGCTCGCCAATACGACGGCAGCCCCGGCGCCGAAGGCGGCACGGACCGCCAGCCGGGCGAGGGGATGGCGCAGGAGCCACACCTCGCCCGCCAGGGGCCTCCACAACCCAAACAGGAGCGCCAGGGCGGCGCT
>DBMS01000179.1:0-23681 GCA_002297665.1 Holophagaceae bacterium UBA692
GCTCCGACGCCCCAGCCCCCGGCCCCTCCGGCGCCCCTGCCCCCGACGCCCAGGGGCGCCCTGCCGCCGGCGATGAGCGTGCCCGGGGCCTTCCTGGTGTCCCCCTACCTGCAGTTGGGGCCGGCCCCGTCCCCCACCCAGCTGGCCCTTCTCTGGCAAACCCCGGAGACGAACGCGACCTGGGCCGTGAACGTGTACCGGGGGGGGCACTGGAAGCCCGCGGGGGCGGTGACCTTCGTGAAGGTCAACGTGCCCTCCGAGCCGCAGCACCGGGTGTACGCGGCCACCCTCGCGAACCTGGCGCCGGGCGCCCGGTTCGCCTACCAGGTCACCCGGGACGGCCAGGTGGTCTTCCAGGACAGGGGCATGGCGCTCAAGGCCAAGGGCCAGTCCCAGCGGGTGGCGGTGGTGGGGGACCTGGTGACCACCAGCCCCGCGAGCCAGCATGACTTCCGGCGCCTGGCGAGCCAGATGGGCGCGGCCCGTCCGGACCTCCTGGTGATTCCCGGGGACATCGTCAACATGGAGGGCCACGCCGGCCAGTACCGGGATCTCTTCTTCCCGGCCATCAACGCCGACCGCGGCAGCTCCGCGGGCGGATCGGTCCTTCGCAGGACGGTGATGGCGGCCTGCCTGGGGAACAACGACACCGACCGGGTCTTCGAATACCGGAGCGGCCGCCTCTCCTTCACGCCCCAGCCCAACGGCCTGGCGTACTACTACTATTTCAGCCAGCCCCTGAACGGGCCCGCGTTCGCCGTCAACCACGACCCCGCCAACGCCCACAAGATGATGACCCCGGTGCTCAGCCCCCGGAACGCGTTTTCCGGGTTCCTGGCCGCGGCCCAGGACCGCTTCCCGGCCATGGCGAACTTCTCCTTCGATTCGGGCGGCGCCCACTGGACCATCCTGGATTCGAACCTGTATTCGCAATGGGCGTACAGCCACCGCACGCTGCCGAATCACACGTGGAGCAACCGCACGCCCGAGGCCGACGCCCTCGTCGCCCAGCTCAAGGACTGGCTGGACAAGGACCTCGCCGCCGCCCGCGGCGCGGACTGGCGCTTCGTGGTCTTCCACCACCCGGCCTTCAACCTGGGCCACGAGGTGGGCTGGAAGTACGGCGAGACCTGGATGCGCCAGATCTGGCCGATCCTGGAAAAGCACCGCGTGGCCATGGTCTTCACCGGCCACCTGCACAGCTACCAGCGCAGCCGGCCCCTGCGCTTCACCCCCAAGCCCGCGGGCACCTCCGACAAGGCCCACTTCGGCGACCTCGCGAACCTCGTGGAGGACACGGCTTTCCAGGGCCAGGGCGCCGCCACGAAGGCCGACGGCGTCATCCACATCGTGACCGGGGCGGGGGGGGCCAATCCCAAGGACTATCCCTACCCCCCCGGCCACCCCGGCTACGCGGGCCAGGCGCCGCCCAAGCCCTACCCCGTCCACCTGAGGTGGCGGACGCCCTGCTTCTCGCAGCTGGACATCGCTCCGGGCCGGGTGGACTTCAAGCAGATCGGCATGGACGGCGCTGTGCTGGACCACTTCGTCCTGACGAAATAGGCGGCGTCAGCCCATGGGAACGTGCAGGCCGATCCGGGACGCGTGTTCCCGGGCGGCCTCGTACCCGGCGTCGGCGTGGCGGAAGACGCCCATGGCGGGGTCGTTCCACAGCACCCGCCGGATGCACCGGTCCGCGCGCTCCGTGCCGTCGGCCACGATGACCACCCCGGAGTGCTGGGAGAAGCCCATGCCCACCCCGCCGCCGTGGTGGAAGCTCACCCAGGACGCGCCGCCGGAGCAGGCCGTCATGGCGTTGAGCAGCGGCCAGTCCGAGACGGCGTCGGACCCGTCCTTCATGCCCTCGGTCTCGCGGTTGGGGGAGGCCACGCTGCCCGAGTCCAGGTGGTCGCGGCCGATGACGATGGGGGCCTTGAGCTTGCCCTCGCGCACCAGCTCGTTGAACTTCAGCCCGGCCAGGTGGCGCTCGCCGGCGCCGATCCAGCAGATGCGCGCGGGCAGGCCCTGGAAGGCGATCTTTTCCCGCGCCGCCTTGATCCAGCGGATCATGCCTTCGTTTTCAGGGAAGAGGTCCATCATGGCCTGGTCGGTGACGGCGATGTCCTCGGGGTCGCCCGAGAGCGCCGCCCAGCGGAAGGGGCCGATGCCCTTGCAGAACAGGGGCCGGATGAAGGCCGGCACGAACCCGGGGAACGCGAAGGCGTTCTCGCAGCCGGCCCGCTGGGCCTGGGCGCGGATGTTGTTGCCGTAGTCGAAGGTGACCGACCCCGCCGCCTGGAAGGCCAGCATGGCCTCCACGTGGGCGCGCATGGAGGCCAGGGCCAGCTTCACGTAGGCTTCGGGCTCCGCCTTGCGCATGGCCGCGGCCTGCTCCAGGGAGAGGCCGGCGGGGATGTAGCCGTTGTATTCGTCGTGGGCCGAGGTCTGGTCCGTGACCAGGTGGGGACGCGCGCCCCGGCGCACCAGCTCGGGCAGCACCTCGGCGGCGTTGCCCAGGAGGCCGATGGACACGGCCTTGCGCTCGCGCACGTAGCGCTCAACCCGGGCCAGGGCGTCGTCCAGGTCATCGGTCCACTCGTCCAGGTAGCGGGTCTGGAGCCGCTTGTCGATGCGGGTGCGGTCCACTTCCACGCACAGGGCCACGCCGCCGTTCATGGTCACCGACAGGGGCTGGGCCCCGCCCATGCCGCCCAGGCCGGCCGTGAGGGTCCAGGTGCCCGCCAGGGTCCCGTCGAAGTGCTGGCGCGCCGCCTCGGCGAAGGTCTCGTAGGTTCCCTGGACGATGCCCTGGCTCCCGATGTAGATCCAGCTGCCCGCGGTCATCTGGCCGTACATCATCAGCCCCTTGCGGTCCAGTTCCCGGAAGTGCTCCCAGGTGGCCCACCGGGGCACCAGGTTGGAATTGGCGATGAGCACCCGCGGGGCGTCCGCGTGGGTGCGCACCACCCCCACGGGCTTGCCGGACTGCACCAGCAGCGTCTCCTCGTCGCCCAGGTGCTTGAGCTCCTTGACCAGCGCGTTGAAGCTGTCCCAGTTCCGCGCGGCCTTGCCCAGGCCGCCATAGACCACCAGGTCCTCGGGGCGCTCGGCCACGTCGGGGTCCAGGTTGTTCATGAGCATGCGCAGCGCCGCCTCCTGCACCCAGCCCTTGCAGTGCAGGTGGGCGCCATGGGGGGCGCGGATGACGGGGGCTTCGGTGGCTTGGGTCATGGCGGAGGTCCTTTGGATGCCCCCATTTTCCCACGGAGAAGGCGGATCTAGGTCACGAAGAAACCCGGACGCCGGTGATCCCCGGCAGGACCATGTGCCCGGCCTTGGCCTGGCCCGAAAGGGAATCGCCGTCGCAGGTCAGGTCCAGGTCCAGCATGATGTTCATGGGACGGGGCAGCCGAAGGGAGCCGCGGAGGTGCCCCTCCTCCAGGCGGGCGTCCACCAGGGGCGTGGACTGGCCGTCGGCGGACACGGTGCCGGCGACGGTTCCGTCCCCGGTGGTGACGGCGATGCGGAACGCCTTGGCGCCCATGGGGGAGTTGACGGTCAGGTCCCAGGTTCCATCGAAGCTCATGGGGGTTCCCTTTCGAAGGTTTCCCCCAGGATACGCCGCCCCTCAGGGGGTCCGGAGCGGGAAATGCATCCGGAAGGCCAGGCCCTGGCCGGGGACCACCTGGATGCCCGCGCCGTGGGTCTTCAGCAGCCCCAGGACCGAGGCCAGCCCGAGGCCCCGCCCCACGAACCGGGTCGTGAAGAAGGGATCGAACATCCGGGCCAGGACCTCCGGGTCCGGGCAGGGGCCGTCGTTGGCCACCTCCAGGCACACCGTCGCCGCGCCCGGGGGCCGGGGCGCCGCCCAGGGTCCCGGGAGGGTCTCCTCCCCGGAATCCACGAAGGTGCGCAGGGCCACCGTCCCCCCGCGGCCGTCCTCGTCCATGGCCTCCCAGGCGTTTTCCAGCAGGGCGTCGAGAATGATCCGCAGGCGGTCCGGGTCCGCCAGGATGGGGGGCACGGCCCCCAGGTCCAGGGCCAGCCGCCGGCCCTGGGGCGGTTCCTGGGCGCCGGCCCAGGCGGAGACCAGCTCCACGAGGTCCGTGGGCACCCGGCGGGTCACGGCGTGCCCGGAGAATTCGTTCATCTTCCACGAAAGGGCGATGGCCCGCCGGAGCACTTCCCGGGCGGTGGCCACGGTCAGGACCGGGCCTTCCTGGTCGCGCACCTGGATCTCGAGGATCTCCAGGCTGGCCTGGATGGCCGCGAAAAGGTTGTTGAAGTCGTGGGCGATGCTGCCGGCCATGAGGACCAGGCTCTCGGCCTTCTGGGCCCTGCGTTCCGCTTCCTCCGCCTGACGGGCGTCGGAACGGTCCAGGGCCAGGACCACCACGCACTGCACCTCGCCCTCGGCCGGGAAGGGCTCGAGCCGGACGTCGAACCAGCCCCTGGTTCCGTCCAGGCGCAGGCCCTGGGCCCCATAGCTCACGCCCTGGCGGGTCTCCAAGCAGGTCCGCAGGGCGGCCGCCCCCGCGGCCTGGGTTTCCGGCGCCAGGCCCACGGGGAAGGGGCGTCCCAGGGCCTCCGAGGGCTGGATGCCTTCGGGTGTTCGATTGATGTAGGTGATGCACCCCCCCGGGTCCAGGATGAGGATGTAGTCCTTCAACCCCCCGGTGATCACCCGGAAGCGCTCCTCCGTGGCCAGCAGCGTCCGCTTCAGGGCCGCCTCGCGGGTGACGTCCCGGAGGCTGGCCAGAAGGCAGGGCTCGCCCTGGATGTCCAGAACCATGCCCTTGACCTCCGCCTCCAGGCGGGCGCCGTCCTTCCTCGCCAGGGTGAAGGTCCGGGCCGGAGCCGCGCCCGCCTCCGGCAGGTCCCAGGGCAGGTCGCCGGCATCCGGCGGGTCCACGAAGAGGCCCAGGTCCTCCACGGTGCGCCCCAGGGCCTCCTGCCGGGTGTAGCCGAACATCGCCTCCCAGGCGGCGTTCACCTGCAGGAAGGTCCGGTCGCGGATGCGGGAGACGCTGATGCCGTCGGGCGACAGCTCGAACAGGGCCAGGAAGCGCGCCTCGTTCTCCCGCAGGGCGATCAGGGCCCGGTGCCGCTCGGTCACGTCCCGCCCGGTGAGGAGGATGCGCAACCCCTGGGGCGTGTCCAGGGCCGAGGCGGCCAGGAGCATCTGGCGGATCTCGCCCGAGGGCAGGCGCATTTCCACCTGCCGTCCCGGGAAGGCCCCCGTCTGCGCCACCTCCTTGAGGATGGCCGACCGGTCCAGGGGATCCGTCCACAGGCCGAGATCGGCCGGAGTGCGTCCCAGGGCCCGCTCCCGGCTGACGCCGGTGAGGGCGCACCAGGCGGGGTTTGCCTCGACGATCCTCCCGTCGGGGTAGGAGGAAAGGGTCGACGGATCGGGATTCGAAGCGAAGGCCCGGCGGAAGAGATCCTCGTCGTCCGTCGCGTCGTCCTCCGGCTGGACCAGGCAGCCCCCGCGGCCTTCCAGGGGGGTTGCGGTCAGCCGGGAGAAGCGACCGCCTCCGGCGACCCCCCAGGTGAAGCCGGGCCGCCTGCCTTCGATCACCTCCCGGATGCCCTGCCGGGCATCGCGGTCCTGGAACCCCGATCCGAGCCCGGCCCCCAGTTCCCCGGCGATCCCCTGCCAGGCGCGGTTCACGAAGACCAGGACGCCGTCCCCGTCCGTGACCGCCACGGGCGTCCGCAGGCCATCGAGGGCCCGCCTCGGGAGGGAGGGATCGGAACCGGTCATGGGACGTCGGGAGGGCGCATGGGGGCTTTCACGCTGTGCCTTGAGGATAGCTCCCCGGACCCCGGCGGCGTAGCGCGAAGGTCAGGGAATCGGGGCCGGCCGGCAGCAAGAGGATTTCAACGATTCAATCCGTCCAAGGGGGTAGGGGGCCGGTCACACGCGACCAAACCCGACCTGGACCGGAAAAATTCGGGACTCTCCCTGGGGCCCCACAAGGGAACCGGATGCCTGCAAGCATCATCCAACTCCGGATGAGGCAAGGTCAGGGGGGGCGATGGAAACCGTGTCGGGGGATGTTCGCGCCAGTTGGGAGCGTAACGCGGAATGGTGGGACGACCGCATCGGCGGTGGAAATGCTTTCCAGTGCGAGTTGGTCGAGCCCGCAACCCTGCGCCTGGCGGAGCCCGGGCCCGGCGACCTGTTTCTTGACATCGCCTGCGGAGCAGGGCGCGTGGCCCGGCTGATGGCGGCCGAAGGTGCCCAGGTGATCGGGGTCGACTTCTGTGAGCCCTTCCTGGATCGGGCCCGGATGCGGACCCCACCGGAAGCGCCGGTCGAATACCGTTTGCTGGATGTCACGGACAAAGAGCATCTTTTGTCCCTGGGCGCAGATCGCTTCCACGGTGCCGTGGCCACCATGGCGCTCATGGACATCGCCCGGATCGATCCATTGTTCGAGACGCTACCGGCGCTCCTGAAGCCAGGGGGCTTCTTTGTCTTCTCCGTCCTGCACCCGTGCTTCTTCGCACCGGGCACGGAAATGTATGCCGAGGAACGCCTGGTCGACGGGCGCAGCCACCGGACCGCCGGGCTGAAGGTGAACCATTACCGCGCCTCCAAGGCATTCCGGGCCGAGGGGATTCGGGGACAGCCGGAACCTGGGTTCTATTTCCATCGCTCGCTGGAGACGCTCCTGTCCACCGCATTCCGTTGCGGCTTCCACCTGGACGGGCTCGAGGAGCCTGGTTTCCAGACGCTGAGCGAGCGGCATTTCGAATGGCAGAACATGCCCGACCTGGCCCCGGTGCTGGTCTGCAGGCTGAGAACCGGCCGGCTTGAAGCGGGGGCGGTCCGTCAGGGCTGAGCCTCGGCCGGTCCCAGATCGGAGGGAACCACTTCACGGATCAGGTGGAAAACCATACGAATGAGGCCCCTTTCCAAATCTGTGGACGAGATTCTCCCGTGCTGCCGCGATGGGGACCCGTTCCATGACCTGTTGGAAAGGTTCGCGGCCCTTTCTGGCATCAGCGGCGTCCTGCCTAAAATGCTCTTGCGCGATGAGAAGGCCTTCACGGCCCGGGAAAGGCGCGGGCCTGCACCTTTCCCGAAGCTACCGTGGAGCAACCCATATCGTCAGGCTCCGGGATCCGAACGCATACCCTCAACTGGCGGGAAATGGTATTTTCGGCCTCAAAGCGGCAATTCGCGACACCATGAGGGCGGTCCGGACGTACAGCCACCACCGCCCGCCGTTCAACGAGATCGGCGGGCGGATTCTTGTTGAATGGGAGAAGGGCCTCGCCCAATCCCTTCGGCATGACTGAGGGGGAGCCCTTGCTAGGGTTGGGCCGGCCGGCCTCCCTTACTTCACCCGGCGCAGCACGGTGACGCAGTTGGTTACCGACGATCCACCCACGTTGAAGGAAACCCCGGTGGTGGGCGTCTTGCGGGAGAGGGTGGCGCCGATGGGGTCGCCGGCGAGCTGCTTGTACAGGAGGGCGTGCATGGAGACGCCGGTGGCGCCCACGGGGTGGCCCTTGGCCTTGAGGCCGCCGGAGAGGTTCACGGCGCACTGGGCGTCGTCCCGGGTGAAGCGGCCTTCCAGATAGTCGTAGCCGGCGCGGCCGTCCCGGGAGAGGCCCAGGGCCTCGGTGGTCAGGAGCTGGTTGATGGTGAAGCAGTCGTGCACTTCGGCCAGGTCCAGGTCGGCGGCGGTGATGCCGGCCTCGGCGTAGGCGCGGCGGGCCGCTTCCTTGCCGGCCATGAGCTCGTGCATGTTCGGGCGGGCCGAAATGGCGAACCGCTCGTTGGCGTGGCCGATGCCGGCGATCTCAACGACCTTCTTGCCGGCGGTCCTGGGGTCGGAGGTGGCCATGATCACCAGGGCGGCGGCGCCGTCGGTGACCAGGGAGCAGTCGTGGAGGGAAAGGGGGTCGGCGATGACGGGGTTCTTTTCGGGAGGCAGGGCGAGGATGGCTTCGGCGGTGAAGAGGCCCAGCTTGTCCGAGGGGCCGCCCTTGCCGAAGTGGGCCAGGGGGTTGTCCACGCCGTTGCGGTAGCCCAGGGCGGCCACGGTGGCCAGCATGCGCCTGAGGTCGCCCTCGGGGAAGCCGTAGCGGGCCTGGTAGCCCTTGGCGTACTCCGCGAAAAGGGCGGGGAAGGTCATGCCGAGCCCGCCCTCCTCGGGCCAGTAGGAGCAGGTGGCCAGGGCGTGGGTGACGCCCTTGGTGTCCAGCAGGTTCATCTTCTCCACGCCCACCACCAGGGCCACCTTGGCCCGGCCGGACTCCACGGCGTAGAGCGCGTCGTAGAGCGCCACGGAACCGGAGGCGCAGGCGTCCTCGCAGCGGGTCATGGACTTGAAACGGAGGCCCTCGGGGTCGATTTCCGTGGCGTAGGCCGCCAGGTGCTCCTGGTTGGCGAACAGCCCGGGGGCGCAGGAACCCACCCAGACGCCGTCCACCTCGCTGGCGGGAATGCCGGCGTCGGCCAGGGCGCCCCGGCCCGCCTCCAGCAGGAGCTCGTAGGCCGACTGGAGGTCGGTGACCTCGCCGGTATCGCGGTTGCGCTTGACCAGGGAACCGAATTTCGTGTTGTAGGCGCCGACGATGCTGACTTTGCTCATGGGAATCTCCGGGAAGGTTGGGTTCAGAGGCTCACGGTCTTGCAGGAGGTGCTGACGTGGATTTCCGCGTCGGTCTTTTCGAGGATCCATTCCGGGGTGTAGGGCGCGAAGCATTCCAGGAGGTGGAAGCGGCCGCCCACGATCTCGAACATGCCCACGTCGGTGACGACGTAGTTCACTTCCCCGGCGGCGGTCAGGGGCAGCTTGCAGTGGCGCTTCAGGCGCGAGGCGCCGGAGGGCTCGAAGTGGAGGGTGGCGGCGATGACCACCCGGGCGCCGATGGTGAGGTCCATGGCCCCGCCCATTCCGGGGACCATCTTGCCGGGCACCTTGTAGTTGGCGAGGTTGCCCTGCTGGTCCACCTCCAGCACGCCCAGCACCGTGTAGTCCACGTGGCCGCCGCGGATGATGCCGAAGCTGGTGGCGGAATCGAAGAAGCACCCGCCTGGCACCACCGAGAGGGGGGCCCCGCCGGCGTTGACCATGTCCGGGTCCTCCTGGCCCTTTTCCGGGGCGGGCCCCAGGCCCATGAGGCCGTTCTCCGACTGGAGGATGAGGGTGACGCCTTCGGGCAGGTGGTCCACCACCAGGGTGGGAAGGCCGATGCCCAGGTTCACCACGTCGCCGTTCTTGAAGATCCGGGCGATGCGCTTGGCGATGTTTTCCTTGTTGGGAGTGTAGTCCATGGTGTCCCTCAGCTTTCCTGGGTTTCGGAGCGTACCAGGCAGTCCACGAAAATCGATGGGGTGTGCACCTGGTTGGGATCGATCTCGCCGATCTCCACGATCTCTTCCACCTCGGCGATGACGAGTTCGGCGGCGGTGGCCATCAGGGGGTTGAAGTTCCGCGCGGTGCCGGCGTAGATCAGGTTGCCGGCCTTGTCCGCCTTCTTGGCCTTGATGATGGCCACGTCGGCCTTGAGGGGCCGCTCCAGCAGGTAGCTGCGGTCGTCCACGGTGATCACCTGCTTGCCCTCCTCCACTTCCGTGCCCAGGCCCGTGGGGGTGAGGAAGCCGCCGATGCCGGCGCCGCCGCAGCGGATGCGTTCGGCCAGGGTGCCCTGGGGCACCAGCTCCACTTCCGTTTCCTGGGCGTTCATCTGGCGCTGGGTCTCGTGGTTGAGCCCGATGTGGCTGGCGATGATCCTTACGAAGGCCCGGTCCTGGACGAGGGGGGCGATGCCGTTGATGCGGCCGGTCTTGAAGTCGTGGAAGGCGGTGTCGGTGCTGATGAGGGTGAGCCCCTTGGTCCCCGCGGCCTTGAGCGCGCGGATGATGGTGTCGGGCGCGCCGCAGCCCATGAAGCCCCCGGACATGAGTACGTCCCCGGACTTGATCCTTCCCGCGGCCTCCGCGGCGCTGATGATGGGTTTCGCTAGCATGGAATGGGCCTCCTCAATGGGTTTGCTTACGCTCGATCAGCTTGTCGATGATGAAGGTGGCCACGTGCTCGGCGTAGCTGCCCTTGCCGAACCCGGCGTCGAAGCCCAGCTCCACGGCCAGCTTGTTGCCGATGCGGGTGCCCCCCGCGCACACGACGAACCGCTCCCGCAGGTTGCGCGCCTGGAGCAGCTCGATGAGCTCGGTGAGGTTCTGGATGTGGACGTCCTTCTGGGTGACGATCTGGGAGACGAGGATCGCGTCGGCGTTCACCTTGAGGGCGTAGTCGATGAGCTTGTCGTTGGGGACCTGGGCGCCCAGGTTGTAGGTCTCCAGCCCGGCGTAGCGCTCCAGGCCGAAATGGTGGTTGTAGCCCTTCATGTTCATGATGGCGTCGATGCCCACCGTGTGCGCGTCGAAGCCGGTGCAGGCCCCCACCACCACGAGCTTGCGTCCGAAGTGCTCCCGCACCGCCGCGTCGGCCTCCTCCATGGTGTAGACCTTCTCCCCCGTGGCGTCCTCCACGTGGATGGTGTCGTAGTCGATGCCGGTGGCCGTCTTGCCGTAGGCCACGTACATCGAGAAGCCGTCCGACAGCGGCGTGGAATGGACGATGTCCACGTGGCTGAAGCCGAGCTTTTCCGTGAACTGCCGCGCGGCTTCCCGCCCCTTGGGCCCATCGGGGACGGGCAGGGTGAAGGAGAGCTGCACGGACCCGTCGTCCAGGGTGTCGCCGTAGGGTCGAATGATCATGGGCATCTCCGTCAGTCCGCGAGGTTGAGTTCGTTCTTGAGGTAGGCTTCGAAGGGATTGAAGTAGTCCGGGCCCTTCTTCTGGAGGCCGTCCAGCCCCTTGCCCAGGTCGGCGGGGCGCTTGATGTCGGCGAAGTGGCCCTGGGCGATGGCCGGCATGAGTCCGATGCGGTCGATGCTCTCCAGGAATTCCACCGTCTCCTCCAGCACCTTCCGGGCGCGGGTGGCGATGACGCCGTCCCGCTTGAATTCGATCTCGTCCGCCAGGCCCTCCATGGTGTTCATGACGTGCTTGGCGTTGTCCAGGGCCAGGAAGCGGTCCATCATGAACGGCGTGTGGATGGCCTCGGTGAGCATGCCCAGCAGGTGGATGCCCTGGCCCGTGAGCTTGGAGACGAAATTGAACATGGAGTTCATGGCCAGGCCCTTGAAGATGTCGCCGGTCATGAACTTGGTGGGGGGCATGTACTTCAGCGGCGCCTCGGGGAAGATCTCCCGGGCCATCTGGGCCTGGGCCAGCTCCAGCAGGAAGCCGTTCTTGAGGGTGGGGTCCATCTCGAAGGCGTGGCCCAGCCCCATGAGCCGGGCCGGGAGGCCCGCGGCGTAGGCGAACCGCTCGTTGAGGAACTGGCTGGCCAGGACGGTGTAGGCCTTCTCGACGGCGTCGCTGGTGGTGAGGTAGTTGTCCTCCCCGGTGTTGATGATGATCCCGGCGTAGGCGTTGATCATGCGGCTGAACTTCTGGTCCACGAAGGTGCGGTACATGTTGATGTCGCGGAACAGGATCCCGTACATCGAATCGTTGAGCATCATGTCCAGCCGTTCCAGGGCGCCCATGGCCGCGATCTCGGGCATGCACAGGCCCGAGCAGTAGTTGGTGAGCAGGATGTAGCGGCCCTGGCGGTCCACGACCTCGTCCAGCGCCTCCCGCATGATGCGGAAGTTCTCCTGCGTCGCGTAGGTTCCGCCGAAGCCCTCGGTGGTGGGGCCGTAGGGGACGTAGTCCAGGAGGCTCTGGGCGGTGGTGCGGATGACCGCGATGACGTCGGCGCCCTGCTCCGCGGCGGCCACGGCCTGCTTGCGGTCCTCGTAGATGTTGCCCGTGGCCACGATGACGTAGAGCAGGGGGGAGTGGTTCCGGCCCTTGTAGGCTTCCAGCTTGGCGTCCCGGTGGCCCCGGTTGGCCTTCACCCGGGCGGCGAAGGCCTCCACCAGGGTGCGGGCCTTGGCCTCCAGCGCGGCGCGGTCCCCCAGGGGGAGGGACGCCACGTTCAGGCCGCCGGCGATGAGCCGGTTGAGGCCCTGGACGGTCTCGCCGGTGCGGACCAGGGCGTTGACGTAGTAGATCAGGGCGCCGTTCTCCAGGAGGCCCTTGCACTGGTCCACCACGAGGTTGGGCACGGGCACGCCGTCGGCGTCGGCGCCGTCGGCCCCCGCCAGGCGAAGGGTGGCCCGCTCCACGGTGACCGACGTGTGTTCGGCGACGAAGGCCATGACCGGCTCGACGATGCGGGCGGCCAGTTCCCTGGCCTTCTGGATTCTCTCCTCGGACAGCCCCAGCTTTGTCTCCATGCGTTCTCCCGTTGCTCTAGTTCGTGAGGGTGAAGAATTCCCGCGCCCGGCCCGCGATGCCCGGGTCCAGGCCCAGCAGGGACGCCACGGTGATGGCGTCCGAGTGGGTCCGTTCTCCGTCGTCCGGGACCAGGTGGAAATCCATGTGGGCGATGACGGCCCGAGGGCCGTCGCCGGCCTCCCCGGGCCTTCCCAGGTCGCGCTCCAGGCCGGCCCGGTCCAGGCCCTTCATGCGCAGGTAGCGGGCCCCGGGCCAGCGGCGCACGCCCCGGAAGTGGGTGGCGAACAGGGCCAGCACGCGGCCGTTGGCGGCCAGGGCCTCCATGGCCGCCGACAGGAGCGCCTCGGCCTCCTGCGACTGGGTGGTGCGGGCGAATTCGTCGAACAGCGCGAGGGTGGGGCCCTGGCCGCCGTCGGCCCAGACCTGGTTGAACTGGCGGATCTCCCGGCCGAAGCCCGAGAGGCCCGAGGCCTCCTGGCCGATGCGTCCTTCGCCCACGTAGTGGAAGTGCCGGAAGATCCGGGTGGAAAAGCGCGCCGCCGGCGCGAAGAGCCCGGTCTGCGCGCACAGCTGCAGGAAGGCGAGGGTCTTGAGGGCCATGGTCTTGCCGCCCATGTTCGACCCGAAGATCACGGTGACGCTGGCGTCGAAGGCGGCGTCCAGGGGCACGTAGGGCAGGCCCGCGGCGGCGCAGGCCTGCTCGCAGGGCACGAACCGCCCGGCCGAAACCTCCACGGGGCCCTCGCCCAGGCGGGGCCGGGTCAGCTTCCAGCGCCGGGCCAGCCGGGCCCGGGCCAGGGCCAGGTCGAAAGTCCGGACGGCCTCCTGGTAGGCCTTGAAGGCCTCCAGTTCGCCCCGGGCCGCCTGGGACAGGTCCTCCAGCACCCGGTCCTCCTGGAGGCGCTCCTCGGCCAGCAGGGCCTCCCGCCGTTCGGCCAGGACCCGCTCCCGGGGGGCGGGCAGGGGACGCGCCACCCAGTGCGTCTCGTCGTACGGTTCCAGGATCAGCAGGTCCCGGGCGCCTTCGCCCAGGCCGGCGCGGGGGGCCAGCAGGAACTCCCGGTTCTGGAAATCCAGGCCGAAGGCGTCGCGGATCTCCCGGGCCCGGGCCTCCCGGGCCTCGGCCAGGCCGGCGTTGGCCTCCCTCAGGCCGTCCCGGGCCGCCCGCAGCCCGGGGCTGTAGTCGTCGGCCACGTAGAAGGCCTCGGCGCTCTGCCGGCCCCGGTCCAGGAGGTTCCCGAAGGCCTCGGACCCGAAGGTGAAGCCGAAGGCGGCCAGGGTTTCGGCCGGAAGCAGCCCCATGAGCGCCCGGTAGTTGTGGAGGAACTTCTTGAACTGGAACAGTTCGACTTCGGTATAGCGGGGCCGCGGCTCCCGGGGGAACCGGGGCAGGCGCTTGAGGTGGTGGGAGATGCGGTCCAGGCGCACCGGGTCCCGCGCCAGGGCGTCCAGGAGGCCCAGGGCGAGGTCCGTCTGGTCCCACAGGGCCTCCAGCTGGCCGGCGTCCGTGACCAGGGCGAGGCGCTGCTTCTCGTCGCGCCCGAAGGGCGTCTCGGGGGCGAAGTGCTCCCAGAAGCCCTTGAACTCCGCGTATTCCAGGAAGCCGCTGGTCATGGGGCGGCCTCGCAGGGGTTGGGCAGCAGGAAGGGCGCCGCCGCCTCCCCCACCGCCTGGGCCAGGTCCGCGCGGGTGAGCCCGCGCAGGGCCGGAACGAACCCCAGGAGCTTGAACCCGCGGCGCAGGGCGCAGGCCCGGCGGCCCAGGAGCGCCAGGAGCTCCGGCGGGTCCAGGAAGAACATGGTGAAATCCTGGACGGACAGGGCCTGGTCCTCCGGGCCCAGGGTCTTGAGCAGCTCGGCGGTCACCGGGCCCGGGATCGCCAGGGCCCCGGGGCGGGGCGCCGTCTCCACGGGAAGGGCGGCCAGGGCCGCCAGGGCCCGCACCCGGGCGGCGACCCGGCGCAGGTTGGAGGGATCGGCCCGGAAGGCGTACACGAACTGCGCGGCGCCCAGGGCGCCCACCTGGGTGATGCGGTTCACGGCCCCGTCCACCAGGACCGAGGCGGCCCACCCTTCGGACCGGACCCGGTCGATCATGCGGGCCAGGGTGCTCACGTGCTCGGAGCCCACCAGGGTGACCGAGCCCGGGCGCACGGCGCGGCCCAGCAGGAGGGGGCCCAGGGAGGTGCGCCCGGGCACGGCCTCCAGGATCTCGAACCGGGCCTGGGAGGCCCGGGCGAAGGCTTCGGTGGTCATGACCACGTCCCCGGCCTCCACGCGGATCTCGCCCACGGGTCCGCCGGCGTCCCGGGCCTTGAGGGCCCCGTCGACACCGATGGAGAAGACCGCCGCGGGGCCAACTGAACGAGCGGCTGGAAGGGCGGCATTCAGGAAGGTGGTCTTCCCCGATCCCTTCTCGAAGCCGGTCACGGCCGTGACCGCCCCTGCCACATCGCCGATCCCCGGCATCCATCCTCCCGTAGGTGCTTCCCTCAGAATTTCCGCTTTTTCCGGGCGAGGTTGGCCGGTTCGAGGCAGAGGCCGTCGCCCGCAAGCAGGCCCGCGACCCCACCCTTGGCCCGGTACTTCGCATGGAAGGTCTTGGCCCGTTCCGACGTCGGGATCGTGGGAACGGTCCTGGCCGGTTCGGTGTAGGTGGTGATGACGCCTTCGTAGTTTCGCAGAATCACCCGGTTCTCGCCCATGCACACGACGTAGTTGGGCATGACGGGGATCTTGCCGCCTCCGCCGGGGGCGTCCACCACGAAGGTGGGCACGGCCATGCCGGTGGTGTGGCCCCGGAGGCTCTCCAGGATCTCGATGCCCTTGGCCACCGTGGTGCGGAAGTGGGAGATGCCCGAGGAGAGGTCGCACTGGTAGATGTAGTAGGGCTTCACCCGGACGGTCAGGAGCTTGTGGAGCAGGGCCTTCATGAGCGGGGCGCTGTCGTTGATCCCCTTGAGCAGGACGGACTGGTTGCCCAGGGGGATGCCCGCGTCGGCCAGCTTGGCCAGGGCCTCCCGCGCCTCGCGGGTGATCTCCTTGGGGTGGTTGAAGTGGGTGTTCACGTAGATGGGGTGGTACTTCTTGAGCATCCCCACCAGGGCGTCGGTGATGCGCATGGGCATGACCACGGGCACCCGGGTCCCGATGCGGATGATCTCCACGTGCGGGATGGCGCGGATGCGGGAAATGATGGACTCGAGCCGGTCGTCGCCCAGGACCATGGGATCGCCGCCGGAGATGAGCACGTCCCGGATCTCCTTGTGCTGGGAGATGTACTCGATCGCCTTGACGACGTTCTCCTCGGGCATGTCCACGTCCTCGAACCCCACCAGGCGGCGCCGGGTGCAGTGGCGGCAGTTCATGGAGCAGATGTTGGTGACCAGCAGCAGCACGCGGTCCGGGTAGCGGTGGGTGAGCCCGGGAACCGGCGAGTCCACGTCCTCGTGGAGCGGGTCGTCCAGGTCGGAGGCGTCCACGTGCAGTTCGGCGATGCGCGGCACGGACTGCATGCGCACGGGATCGGAGGGGTTGTCGGGGTCCATGAGCGCGGCGTAGTAGGGCGTGATGGCCATGGTGAACTTGGCCAGGGCCTTGCGCAGGTGCTCCCGTTCCTCGTCCGTGAGCTTCACGACCTTCTCGAGGTCCTCGATGGTCGAGATGCCGTTGCGCATCTGCCAGCGCCAGTCGTTCCAGTCGGCCTCCGGCACGTCCTTGAACAGATCCGTGGCTTTCCAATCAACGGGCAGGTATTCCATGCCTAGACTCCTGTCGGTAATTCCTTACGTGGGTTTTCAGCCGTTCTTCCGCAGCTTGAGCAGCGCCCGGACGTCATCGGGGGTGGCGACGGCGTTGCCGGATTCCCGGACGATGCGCGCGGCGCGGTCCACCAGTTCGGCGTTGGATTTGGCCAGGACGCCCTTGGCGTAGTACACGTTGTCCTCGAACCCCACGCGCACGAAGCCGCCCATGGCGATGGCGCCGTAGATGGCGGCCAGGTTCGCCCTGCCGATGCCCATGGCGGTCCAGTGGGCCCCGGCGGGGATCTTCTTCACGAAGAAGTCCAGGACGTCCGGGGCGTAGTTGACGCCGCCGGGGACGTTGAGGACGAAGCCGTAGTGGAAGGGCGGCTCCACGAGGCCCTCCTTGATGAGGACGTGGGAGGCGTAGACGTGGGAGAGGTCGAAGCACTCGAGGGTGGGGCGCACGCCGCGGGCCTTCATGAGGCTGGCGAACTCGCGCATCATGGGCAGCGAGTTGACGATGTACTCGTTGCCGAAGTTCACCGTCCCGCAGTCCAGGCTGGCCATGTCGGGGTCGAGGGTGACCGGCTGCAGGCGCTCCTCGGGCGTCATGCCCACCGCGCCCCCGGTGGTGGTCTCGATGACGATGTCGCACTTGGCCCGGACCCGGTCGATGGTGTCCTTGAACACCGCCAGGTCCTGGGTGGGGTTGCCCTGGGCGTCCCGCACGTGCAGGTGCAGCACCGCCGCGCCGGCGCGCCAGGCGTCGTAGGCCGCGTCGGCGATCTCGGCGGGGGTCAGGGGCAGGGCGGGGTTCTGGGCGCGGGTGGTTTCCGCTCCCGTGACGGCGCAGGTGATGACGACCTTGCTATCCATGGGGGACTCCGAAGGAGGGGGCTGCGGCCGGTGCGGTTCAGGCGACGGGGTAGGCCCGGGCGACCAGTTCGAGGGACTCGGTAATGGCGGAAAGCGCCTTGGCCAGGTCGGCGTCGGTGTGGCGTCCGGAGATGTACCAGTGGTGGAAGGGCTGGATGAACAGCCCGCGGCGGATGGTCTCGGTGTAGAACATGTGCCGGCGCTCCTTGTAGGAGCCGTCCACCTTGTCGAAGGTGAGGTAGGGCATGGGCGGGATGCCGGATACCTGCACGGGGACCTTGGAGGCCGCGGCGATGGCTTCCAGGTCCTTGAGGAACTTGGCGCCCCGGGTCCAGATGTCGTCGATGACCTTGTCGCGCTCCAGGATGTCCAGGCACTTCATGGCCGCGGCCATTTCCAGGGAGTTTGGGAAGAAGGTGCTGGAAATGAAGACCTTGCTCTCGCAGACCTGCATGAATTCCGTCTTGCCCACCACCGCGCTGATGGGGTACCCGTTGCCCAGCGCCTTGCCGAAGGTGGACAGGTCCGGGGTGACGCCGTAGCGCTGCTGGGCCCCGCCCATGGCGGCGCGGAAGCCGGTGCGGATCTCGTCGAAGATGAGCACGGCCTTGTATTTGTCCGCCAGGCGGCGGACCCCCTCCAGGTACCCTTCGGGGGGGGCCTGGACGGGCAGGGCCAGGGGGTGGCCCACGGGGGTGATGATGATGCCGGCCACGTCGCCCTGGTGGGCCTTGAGGGCGGCTTCCAGCGCGTCCAGGTCGCCGTAGGGGAATTCCACGGTGAGGTCCTGGATGCACGCGGGGACGCCGCCGTGGCTCTCCACGGCCCAGTCGTGCCAGCCGTGGTAGCCGCAGCGGAGGATGACGTTGCGGTCCGTGTAGCCCCGCGCGACCCGCACGGCGACGCTGGTGGCGTCCGAACCGGTCTTCACCAGGATGACCATCTCGGCGCTGGGGATGAGGTCGATGAGGCGGCGCTCCAGCTCGTTCTGGATGGGCTGCACGAGGGAGAAGCAGAAGCCCTTCTTCATCTGGGCGATGGCGGCGGCGTTGATCTCCTCCTCGTCGTAGCCCAGGATGATGGGGCCGTAGGCGCACAGCATGTCGATGTAGTCGTTGCCGTCCACGTCGACGATGTGGCCCTTGTACCCGCGCTCCAGGAAGATGGGGTATTCGCCCACGATGAAGTTGTAGGGGCGCCGGATGCCCATCATGCCGCCCGGCGAGAGCTTCTTGGACTCCTCGTACATGCGGAGGGACTTTTCGAGGTTCAGTTTTGGCTGCGAAACGGCCATGGCGGCTCCTTCCTATGCGTAGTGCTGTTCGAAAAGCTTGCGGAGCTTGGGATTCTCGCGGAGTTCGGCGAGGGTGATCTCGGCGTGGCCGCGGGTGTACCCGTTGCCCACGATCATGGTCACGTCCTTGCCCACGCCTTCGGCGCCCAGGGCCGCCTTGGCGAAGTTGGTGGCCATGCTGAAGAAGTACACGACGCCCAGGTCGCGCGTGGGCAGGATCGTGGAGAGCTCGGTGTTGGCGACGTTCACGCAGTTGAAGACCACGTCGTACTCCCGGCCGCCGTTGGCCGCCAGGGCGGCCTGGAGGAAGTCCACCGGCCGGGTGGCGTCGGCCACGACGATCTCGTGGCAGAGGTCCAGGGATTCCAGGGTCGCCTTGTCCTGCGGGAGGTAGACGTTGCCCACCACCCGGCCCGTGGGGCCGGCCCGCTTCATGGATTCGTAGGCGACGAGCATGCCCGACTTCCCGCCGGCGCCCAGGATGAGCACGGAATCCCCGGGCTTGACCAACTTGGCGGCCTGGGCGGGCGCGCCGGCCACGTCCAGGGCGGCCAGGGCCAGGCCCTCGTCCATGTCCGCGGGCAGCTTGGCGTAGAGGCCCGATTCGAAGAGGATGGCCTGGCCCTTGATCTCGACCCGGTCGATCTCCTGGTGGATCTTGAGGATCGCGTCGATGCGCAGGGGGGTCAGCGAAAGGGAGACGAGGGAGGCGATCCTGTCGCCCGGCTTCAGGCCGCGGTCCTGGAGCGCCGCGCCCACCCGGGCCACGGTGCCGATGAACATGCCCCCGGACCCGGTGACGGGATTCTGCATCTTGCCGCGCTGGGACACGATCTCCAGGATCTTCGCCCGGATCCGGCCCTCGTCGCCGCCGGCCTCGGCCTCGATCTGGGTGAAGCTGGCCGAATCGATGTTCAGCGCGATGACGTCCACGAGTATTTCATTGTCGTAGACCCTGGACATGTCATTGTCCAGGCGCAGGGCGGGCTGGGGCAGGACGCCCTTGGGTTCCAGGACCCGATGAGAGCCGTACTTGCAACCGATGTCCATGGCCACGCTTCCTCCGCTGATGCCGGATGCCGCCATGATCGTGGTGCACCCCACGTTTCATCTTAGGGATAGCGCGCCGCGCACCCTGTGACGGAAGCCACTCCTGCCCGGAAAAGCGTAAAAAAAGTTTCTTTTTGAGAATCAATGTCAAAAATTATTCACGTTCTTCCTGGGGCGTCTTGACCATCAGCACCCCTTCGATCACCTTCACCGCCCGGCCCGCGATGGCCACCCGCGGCCCCAGCAGTTCGCAGAAGAGGTCGCCGCCCCGGCCCGAGAGCTGGCGCGCGTGGAGCCGGTTCCGTCCCAGCCGCCGGGCCCAATAGGGCACCAGGACGCAGTGGGTGCTGCCGGTGACCGGATCCTCCGGAATCCCCTCGCGGGGGCAGAAGCAGCGGGAGACGAAATCGCAGGAGGTGCCCGGGGCGGTGACCACGAAGGACGTGGGCTCCAGCTTCTCCAGGGCCCCCAGGTCGGGCCGCAGGTCCCGGACCGCCGCCTCGTCGTCCAGGAGCGCGAAGAGGTCCCGGGTGAGCCAGGTTTCCCGCACCGGCGCGCCCAGGGCCTCCGCAAGCCCCGAGGGGCAGGGGACGGGCGCCGGCGGCCGCACGGGGAAGTCCAGGGTGTAGAGGTCCCCCGACCGGGTCACGGACACGGGCCCGCTCCGGGAGTGGAACTGGACCCGGCCGGACCCGGGCCGAAGCTCGTTGAGCACGACGAACCCACTGGCCAGCGTGGCATGGCCGCACAGGTCGATCTCCCCCACCGGCATGAACCACCGGATGGCAAAGCCGTCCCCTTCCGGCACCAGGAAGGCCGTCTCCGGCAGGTTGTTCTCCGCCGCGATGGCCTGGAGGACGTCGTCGTCAAGCCAGCGCGGGAGCTGCACCACGGCCGCGGGATTGCCGGCGAAGGCCCGGTCCGCGAAGGCGTCGATCTGGTAGATGGGAAACCGGGCCATGGTTCACACGACCCGGAGGCCAGGGGTGATGGGCTGCATGGGCTCCTCCCAGGACGGGTTTTCCCGTGACCCGTTCACTTTACCCCCGGGGGTCCCGGGCGGGAATCCACCACTCCCCGCAGGTCCACGGTCAGGTGCTTTCAGGCGACAATCCTCCATGCCGATGATGGGATCGGTTCCGATAATCGCCTTCCGGCCAGTGCGTCCTCCTTGATCACCCATACAGCTTGGGACAAGCGGATTTCACGCGATGAACAACGGCCCACGCTTCGGCGTGTTCCCCGGGTTGGGCCAGCACCCGGCCAATCACCTGCTTGGCTTCTTCCCATTGTCCGAGATCGCACAGGGCCGCCGCCCTGGACGTGAGCAAGGGAGGGTAGCTCGACCCTTTGAAGGGTTCGGTCATTTCGAGGGCGAGTTCAGGCGTGCCTTGGGCCCGGAGCGCCGAACACAGGATCGCAAGGGATCCCGGGTCGCCGGGCCGGGTCGCCAGCACCCGGGTTACCAGGGCCTGGGCGCGAGCCCATTGCCCCGAATCCCGGGCCATGCGCGCTCGCTCAAGGAGTTGGGAGGAATCCTCAATGGCTTCATCCTCGTGGCGAAGCTGACCCGCGAGCAGCTTGTTCAGTTCCAGGATCACGACCTGCGGCGGCTTCGTAAACGTCCTGGCGTCAACCCAGCCTTTGCCGTTCCAGGTGTAGGTCCGGCCTTCGAGGGCAATCGTGTGGGTCGCGCTGTTCATGTCTTTCCTCGGCCTTAGGCGTTTTGGGTTTCCCAACCTTCCGCCGCTGGTAAAGTGACCGGATGGACGCCCGATCAACCTCGATCCCGCACCTTCCCCGCGCCGGCCGGTGGTCCATCATACTCGCCACCTTCGGCGTTCTCGGTTTCCTCGGCTGCCGGCAACCCCAGCCGATCGGCCAGCGTCCCGCCGCCCGCCGCTACACCTATACCCCGCGTCCCTATCCCGTGGACGAGCGCGGGTTCTCCCCCGTGGACAAGGCCCTGGCCAAGGCCTATGCCCTGGAGGATAAGGTGGTGGACGATGCCGAAGGCTCCCTCGGTCCCTACGTGATGAAGGTCATCTCCGCCTATCCCACCGACGGTTCCTACCCCTATCACTGCGGCTGGGATCCCCGGGAATACGACATCTACAACGGCGTGACCCAGGACCAGTGGTTCAAGGGCATGGTCGTGGCCAAGGCCTACCCGGACGGATCCCGGGTAAGTTACTGCTGCGGCTTCACCTTCGAAGTCTTCGTGCGGGCGATGAAGCTGCGCAACGTCCAGAAGGGCCTGGATCCGGACGATTTCAACGGCATGACGTTCCACGATCTGTTCAACCTGTTGCAGATCTGGTTCATCGAAGGGCCGGGCGATTCCGAGCAGCGCGGCATCGTCAGCTACGGCCTGGGCCGCGCCGTCACCGACCTGGAGGAGGCGCGCCCCGGCGACTTCCTCAGCTACAGCACCAGGCCGGACGGCGGTCATTCCGTCGTATTCGTCGACTGGATCCGCGACGCCCGGAAGACCATCACCGGCCTCAGGTATTTCTCATCCAATCTCAATGGTTCCGCCGGGGTCGGCTACGGCCGGAACCTCTTCAGCGACATGAACGACGGAACCGGCATCCTCCGGGACACCATCCGCATCGGCCGCGTGGGCGCGATCAAACAGTACCGGCCCTTCCAGCGGGCCGAAATCCCGCAGCGCAACGCCTATGCGCCCACCCAGCCGCAGAGGATCCTGTATCTCCCGGCGCCCAAGCCCGGGGAAACACCTCCGCGCTGATGGGTGCGGGTCCCCTCCTCCCTCTCCCTGCGCCGGCCGGACCACCTCCGTGAGCGCAAGGGGGGCCGGTGGGTCCACGTTCCGGTTGCTCCGCAGGATCTGGCCCCGGCGTTCCTCCGGGCTTCGCGGGCCCAGGCCATGACGACCCCGGAGGCGGCCTGGAAGGCCCGGCTGGCGGTACGGAATCAAGGGACGTTGAAATTTCCTCTTGAACTATATTTCTAGAAGTTTAGATTTATAGGCGACCGGCGGAGCCCCGTCCCTTTCCCCACTCCGTTGGGCAGCCCGATGGGGAAGCATCCTGCATGTTCCCGAAGCCTGGAAAATCCCAATGACCAGGACCGACCCCACCCTCGACGTCCATGTCCAGCGCCTCAAGGCCCTGGGGCACACCGCCCGCCTTTCCATCGTGCGGATGGTGGTCCAGGGGCCCGTGGAAGGCACGCCCGCCGGGGAGATCCAGGAGCGCCTGGAGATCCCCGGATCGACCCTCAGCCACCATCTTTCCGAACTCACCCAGGCCGGGCTGCTGCAGGCCGCCCGCCAGGGCACCACCATCCGCTACGCCGCCCGCTTCGACGCCCTGAGGGCCCTCACGAATTACCTGTGGGAGGACTGCTGCGGCCTCGGCTGCCGCGATGTCCATTGCCCCTGAAGGGGAGGAACCATGTCCCTGTCCGATCATCCCACCCATGAATCCGTGCGCAAGGCGTACGGGGCGATCGCGGCCACCTCCGGCAGCTGCTGCGGCCCGCTGTCCTCCTGCTGCGGGGGCGCCAGGCCTTCCGAGGTGGCGCGGGGCGTCGGTTATTCCGACGCCGACCTGGCCTTGCTTCCCTCCGGAGCCAACCTGGGCCTGTCCTGCGGCAATCCCACCGCCATGGCGGAACTGCAGCCCGGGGAAACCGTCCTGGACCTGGGTTCGGGCGCGGGCATGGACGTGTTCCTTGCGGCCCAGCGCGTGGGCGCCGCCGGCCACGTGCACGGCGTGGACATGACCCGGGAGATGGTGGCCCGGGCCCGGAGCCATGCCGCGGACTTCCGCCGCCGGACAGGCCTGGACAACGTCACCTTCCACCACGGGCAGATCGAGACCCTGCCGTTGCCGGACGCCTCGGTGGACGTGGTGCTGTCCAACTGCGTGCTGAACCTCAGCCCGGATCAGCCGAGGGTATGGAAGGAGATCTCCCGGGTGCTCCGGCCCGGGGGCCGGGTTTCCATTTCCGACATGGTGCTGCTGCGGCCGCTGCCGGAGGCGCTCCGCACGAGCGTTGAGGCCCTGGTGGGCTGCATCGCCGGGGCATCCCTGAAAGAGGATGTCGAACGCATGATGCGCGAGGCCGGCCTCGAGGAGATCCAGCTGCGGCCCAAGGACGGCGCCGTGGAGGCGATGCTGCCGGGCGACGATCCCATGACCGGCCATCTGCTCGGGCTGCTGCCGGAAGGCACCCAGCCCGCGGACTTCATCGCCAGCCTGATCCTTTCCGCCCGCAAAAGTCAAAATGTCTCGCGTATCCCCGCGGGGGATACCGAGAAACCCGCCTGAACGAGGATGCCATGACCGGAACCCGCCGCCTGTCCTTCCTGGACCGATTCCTGACCCTGTGGATCTTCCTCGCCATGGGCCTGGGCGTGCTCATGGGCTATG
>DBMS01000179.1:23702-33326 GCA_002297665.1 Holophagaceae bacterium UBA692
GCGGGCCTGATCCTGATGATGTATCCGCCCCTGGCCAAGGTGAAGTACGAGGAACTGCACCTGGTGTTCCGCAACCCGCGGGTGCTGGGGCTGTCGCTCCTGCAGAACTGGGTCATCGGGCCCCTGCTCATGTTCGGCCTGGCCGTGCTGTTCCTGCGGGACCGGCCGGAGTACATGCTCGGGCTCATCCTGATCGGGCTGGCCCGCTGCATCGCCATGGTGATCGTGTGGAACGACCTCGCCAAGGGTGATACGGAATACTGCGCGGGGCTGGTGGCGTTCAACTCCATCTTCCAGGTGCTGTTCTTCAGCGTGTACGCCTGGTTCTTCGCGACGGTGCTGCCGGCCAAGCTGGGCCTCCAGGGCGCGGTGGTGGACATCACCATCGGGGAGATCGCCCAATCGGTGTTCATCTACCTGGGCATTCCGTTCATCGCCGGGTTCCTGACCCGGTACCTCCTGGGGAAGACCAAGGGGCTGGACTGGTACCATCGGGCGTTCGTGCCCAGGATCAGCCCGCTGACCCTGGTGGCCCTGCTGTTCACCATCGTCGTGATGTTCAGCCTCAAGGGCGAGGCCATCGTCAAGTTGCCCCTGGACGTGGTGCGCATCGCCATCCCGCTGCTCATCTACTTCGTCGCGATGTTCCTGGTGAGCTTCTGGCTTTCCAGGAAGGCCGGCGCCACCTATCCGCAGGGAGCGACCCTCAGCTTCACGGCGGCCAGCAACAACTTCGAGCTGGCCATCGCGGTGGCCGTGGCCACCTTCGGCATCCACCACGGCGCGGCCTTCGCCGCGGTGATCGGCCCCCTGGTGGAAGTGCCGGCCCTCATCGGCCTGGTGAACGTGGCCCTTTGGCTGCAACGGCGCTGGTGGCCCCGGAGCACGGTGCAGCTGACCGAGGCTGGCTGCTGCAAGTGAACCTGGGGAGGCGGCCATGGTCCCTGAGTCCGGCATGCTCGTCCACGGCCTTTGGTTCCTGGCGCCCCGGGAGGCCCTGGAAGCCCTTCGGGGGGGCGCGGTGCTGGTGGACCTTCGGATCGAGGAGCTGATCGGGATGAAGGCCTTCCCGGTTCCGGAATGCATCCCGATCCCCCATCGCGTGCTCGCCCAGCGCACCGGACAGTTGCCCAAGGACCGCCTGCTTGTCCTGGCGGATGCCTCCGGGGTATACGTCCGGCAGGCCGCGGCGACCCTGGCGGAGCAGGGCTTCCAGCAGGTGGTGGCCCTCAATGGCGGGATGCTCGCCTGGGAGGATGCGGGCCTGCCCGTGAACATGGATCCCGATGCCCTGCTCCAGGGGGCGTGCCTCTGCAAGCTCAAGCCCCCCAAACCCGAGGAGACCCGATGACCCCCAGCCTCCTGTTCCTCTGCGTCGCCAACAGCGCCCGCTCCCAGATGGCGGAGGGCTTGGCGCGGCAACTCTTCCCGGGGTTCCGGATCCAGAGCGCAGGGAGCCGCCCCAGCCGGGTGAACCCCTATGCGGTGGAAGCCCTGGCGGAGGTGGGCATCGACGCCGGCGCCCACGCCTCCAAATCGGTGGAAACCATCGACCCGGCTTCGGTGGACCTGGTCATCACCCTCTGTGCCGAGGAAGTCTGCCCCCTGTTCCTGGGCAAGGCCGAGCGGCTGCATTGGCCGATCCCAGATCCGGCGAGCGACGACCCGACCCTGTCCCCGGACCAGATGCGGGATCGCTTCCGGGCCGGCCGGGACGAGATCCGGCGGCGGCTGGCGGAACTTGGGACCCAGCGGGGATGGCCGCTCTAGCACGGCGCGAAAGGAACGGGCCACTTTTGCAAGTGGCCCGTTTTGTTCGTGTTATTGGTGGAGCTGAACAGGATCGAACTGTCGACCTCCTCATTGCGAACGAGGCGCTCTCCCAGCTGAGCTACAGCCCCAGGAGGTTCCATTCTACCGGGGGCGGGCGGTTCGTCAATGGGGGCGCCGGCGGGGGCAGGGAGTTCTTGAAAAGGGGAAGGTTGGCCTTGCCCTCGGCCGGGCTCGAACGGACACTTGGGGCATGGGCAAATCATCCGTCAAGTTCCTGATCGCACTGATGGTTGCCGGCGGGATTTTCCAGGCGCCGGCGGAGGGGCCCCGGAGGTACCAGGAGATCCGGCTCACGCCCTGGTTCCTGGAGGTGCCGGCGCCCAGGGGGCAGCGGGCGGCGGGCGTGAAGGGGTTCCGGCAGCCCCGCGTGGCTGGCGCGGCGCGGGTGGAGGTGTGGGGGGACACGCTGGAGGAACGGCTGCGGCTGTTCCGCCTGGACCTGGCGCCTTCCTTGACCCAGGCGTTCGCGCTGGGCTCCCACAGCACCACCAACGCCCAGCAGCTGGGCGAATTCATGGGCATGACGGCCACGGACGTGCGTCCGCCCTCCGTGCCGTCGGTGTACTACAACGGGTTCCGGATGGTGGACGACCCGGAGCTCGCCCGGGCCGGGATCCACATCGGCGTCACGGGCAGGTCCACCCTCACCATCAGCGCGGCGCCGAAGCGGCGTTGACATGAACGAGGGGGGACCGCCCGGTCCCTCCTCGTGTTCCTCCAGGTCTGATTACATCAGTTCCCGCATGCACTCGGCCAGCACCTCGGGCCCGGGCTTGACGCTGGCCTGGGGGAGGGTGGCCAGCACGTCGTCCACGGTGTGGGTGAAGTCGTGGAGGATGGGCTTGCCGGTGGCGATGTGCAGGATCCCGGTGAGGAACTCGCCCCGGTCGTGGGCCTCGTGCACGGCCTTCATGGCGGCGTAGCGGTCCGTGGGGTCGAAGCCCTTGCCGATGGTCCGGAAGGTGAGGCGGGATCCGTCGGGAAGGCCCACCTCCATGGCGGCGCCGGGCTCGATCTCCACCTCCTCGGCGTCGTAGTAGGGCACGAAGCCCAGCTCCTGGAGGGGCATCTCGTGGTCCTTGGCGTTCTTGTAGGACTTGGTGGAGCTGTCGTGGTTGTTGAAGGTCACGCAGGGGCTGATGACGTCGATGAGGGCGGTGCCCTCGAAGGCCAGGGCGGCCTTGAGGATGGTGCCCAGCTGCTTGGGGTTCCCGCTGAAGCTGCGGGCCACGAAGCCGCAGCCCAGCTCCATGGCCAGGGTGCAGGGATCGATGGGGGTGATCTCGTTCACGTCGCCGTGCTTGAGGGTGGAACCCACGTCCGCGGTGGCGCTGAACTGGCCCTTGGTGAGGCCGTAGACGCCGTTGTCCTCCAGGATGTACACGACCGGCACGTTGCGCCGGATCATGTGCACCAGCTGGCCCATGCCGATGGACATGGAATCGCCGTCGCCGCTGGCGAGGATGTTGATGAGGCTGCGGTTGGCCAGGGCGGCGCCGGTGCACACCGCGGCGGCGCGGCCGTGGACGGAGTTGAAGCCCCAGGCCTGGCTCATGAAGTAGGTGGGGGTCTTGCTGGAGCAGCCGATGCCGCTGAGCTTGGCGACCCGGTGGGGCTCGAGGTTCATCTCCCAGGCGGCCTGGATGATCTGCGAGGTGATGGCGTCGTGGCCGCAGCCGGGACACAGCGTCGACTTGGCGCCCACGTAGTCCTGCTTGGTGAGGCCGATCTTGTTGGTGGGGACGGTGGCGGTGGTCATGGGTGGGTCCCTCAGTTCTCGAAGGCGTTGATCTGGTCGACGATGGTCTGGGCGGTGATGGCGGTCGAGTCGTAGTGGAGGACCTTCTTCATCCGCGTGGCGTGCTGGGGGAAGAACTCCCGCAGCAGGTTCGTCATCTGGCCGTCCCGGTTCTGCTCCACGACGTAGACGACGTCGTGGGAGGCGATGAAGGCCTCCACCGCGTCGGTGAAGGGCAGGGCCCGCACCCGCAGGTAGTCGGTGTCCTTGGCGTGCAGCTCCGTGAGCAGGTCCCGCGCCTCGGCCACGGCGGGGTCGCTGGACCCGTAGGCGAGGATGCCGCGCTGGACGCCGGGGCCGGTAAGCAGCGGCTCCGGCACGGAGGCCCGGGCCGTCAGGAACTTCTTCTTGAGGCGGTCCACCGTGGCCAGGAACTCGTCGGGCTTCTCGGAGTAGAGGGCGTAGGGGTTGTGGCCGGTGCCGCGGGCGAAGTAGGCCCCCTTGCCGCCGGGGGTGCCGGGGAGGGTGCGCAGGCAGACGCCGTCGCCGTCCACGTCCTTGTAGCGGCCCCAGTCCTGGATGTCCTTGAGCTGCGCCTCGTCCAGGACCTTGCCCCGGTCGAAGGCGCCCTCCGGGTAGGCGAAGGGCTGGGAGGCCCAGTTCTGCATGCCCAGGTCCAGGTCGGAAACCACGAAGACCGGCGTCTGGTAGCGCTCGGCCAGGTCGAAGGCCTGGTAGGTGAACTGGAAGCACTCCTCCATGGTGCCGGGGTAGAGGCAGATGTGGAGGGTGTCGCCGTGGCTGCACTTGGCGCAGAGTTCCACGTCGCCCTGGCTGGTGCGCGTGGGCAGGCCCGTGGAGGGGCCCATGCGCGTGACGTCCAGGAAGACTCCGGGGCATTCCGCGAAGTAGCCCAGGCCGATGAATTCGCTCATGAGGGAGATGCCCGGGCCCGAGGTGGCCGTCATGGCCCGCGCCCCGGCCCAGCCCGCGCCCACCACCACGCCGGCGGAGGCGATCTCGTCCTCCATCTGGACGATGGCGACGTTGAGCTTGCCGGTGGCCGGGTCCTTGCGATAGACCTTGGCGTAGTCGATGAGGCTCTCGACGGCCGACGAGCTGGGCGTGATGGGGTACCAGGCCACCACCGTGACGCCCGCGAACATGGCGCCCAGGGCGCAGGCCGTGTTGCCGTCGATGATGATCTGCCCCTTGGTCTTGTCGTCGCGCACGATCTTCAGGCGGGTCTGGCGCGGCGCCTCGGCGGCGGCCCAGTCATGGCCGGCCTGAACGGCGCCCTGGTTCAGGTCGATGGCCTTCTGCTTGCCGTCCAGCTGCTTGGCGATGGCGGCCTTGACCTCGTCCATGTCCAGGCCCAGCATCTGCGCGGCGACGCCCACGTAGATCATGTTCTTCACCAGCTTGTGCAGCTTGGGCTCCGGGCAGGCCGCGGCCACCAGCTTCTGGAATGGCACGGCGCAGAAGGCGAGGTCGTTCCGCAGGGCGTCCAGCTTGAGGGGCTCGTCGTAGATGAGCAGCGTGCCGGGGCGCACCTTGGCCACGTCGTCCTTGGCCGTCTCGGGATTCATGCAGATCATCAGGTCGATGCCGGCCTTGCGGGCCTTGTAGCCCTTGTGGTTGGCCCGGATCTGGAACCAGGTGGGCAGGCCGGAGATGTTCGAAGGGAACAGGTTCTTCCCGGAAACCGGGACGCCCATCTGGAAGATCGTGCGCATGAGCACGATGTTCGCGGTCTGGGAGCCTGAACCATTGACGGTGGCCACCTCGATCGAAAAATCGTTGACGAGGGTTCCCCCGTCGACGGCTTCCATGGTGGCGGGTTGCGTGAGCATGGTTCGACCTCCCCAAGGGATTCGGTAGTGTGACGCCCGAACGATGGCGCCCGCCTGGGTATTTTCAGGGAGGCGCCTTGGCAAATACTACCAGATTGGTCGGATTAGATTGAAGGGGGCATGGAAATTTTTTTGAACATCGAGGCGAAAAAAAAGGGATTGACGGGTGTGGACGTTTCGTCTATCTTATGGGTTATGAAGCCAATGGACCTTACAAAACGCCAACTTGCGGTGCTCCAGTTCATTCGGAAGTTTCTCGAAACCGAAGAGCGGAGCCCCACCCTCAAGGAAATTGCCGAGGGTGTCGGTTCCAGCGCTGTAAGCACCATTCATAAACATGTCCAGCACCTGATGGACAAGGGCTTCCTGGACCGCAGCCACGGGAAGGGCAACAACATCGTCCTGGCCCAGGAGCCGGCGGCGGCCCCGCGGGAGACCGCCACCGGCGACTGGGGCCACGAGGACGGGAAGCGGGCCCGGTCCGTGCCGTTCTGCGGCGACGTGGCCGCCGGCCAGCCGCTCCTTCCCGAATCCCGGGCCATCCCCCTGGAGGTCCCCAACTGCATCCACCGGGACCGGCAGGAGCTGTTCGTCCTGCGGGTGCGCGGAGACTCCATGGTGGAGGACTCCATCCTGGACGGGGACCTGGTGGTGCTCCAGCGCCGCGGGGACTACCGGAACGGCGACCGCGTGGTGGCCCTCATCGACGGCGAGGAGGCGACCCTGAAGGAATTCCGCCGGGATGGCCAGGGGGTCTGGCTGATCCCGCACAACCCGGACCTGTCCCCCAAATGCTTCGCCCCCGACCGGGTGACCATCCAGGGCGTCCTGGTGGGAGTCATGCGCAGCTGCTGACGCGTGCCCCGCACGCCCGGCCATCCGGGCATTAATGGCTGGAGCGGTGGTGGGCTTACCGCTACACTTTGGTCTGCGTTCGGGACTTCCCACCATGGTTTTCTTCAACCACGCCACTCGGCAGATGACGGCCAAGATTGTCTATTACGGCCCGGGGCTGTGCGGGAAGACGACCAACCTCAGCGCCATCTACGACCACACCGCCAAGAAGTCCCGGGGCGAGATGGTGTCCCTGAACACGGAGACCGACCGGACCCTGTTCTTCGACTTCCTGCCCATCGAGCTGGGCACGGTCCGGGGCATGAAGACCCGGATCCAGCTGTACACCGTGCCGGGCCAGGTGTTCTACGACGCCACCCGCAAGCTTGTGCTCCGGGGGGCCGACGCGGTGGTGTTCGTCGCCGATTCCCAGGCCCAGGCCCTGGAGGGCAACAAGGAGAGCTTCCAGAACCTNNCGACGCCAACCGGGAGAGCCTGGAAAACCTCCGGGAGAACCTGCGGGAACTGGGCCTGGACCTCCGGGACATTCCCCTGGTGTTCCAGTGGAACAAGCGCGACCTCAAGCAGATCCTGCCGGTGCCGGTCCTGNNACAAGGAGAGCTTCCAGAACCTCATCGACAACCTGCGGGAGCAGGGGTCGGAGCTGGAGAAGCTCCCCCACGTCATCCAGTTCAACAAGCGGGACACCCCCAACGCCCTGCCCACCGACGTGCTGGACCGGGAAATCAACCGGTTCGGGGTGCCCACCTTCGAGGCCTGCGCCACCCGGGGGCAGGGGGTCCGGGAGACCCTGTCAGGGGTCGCCCGGCTGGTTCTCAAGCACCTCACGGAGAAGTACGGCGGCGGCGCTCCCGCGGAGCCCCAGCACGACATGTTCCCCGCCCGGCCCAGCGCCCGCGCCGAGGCCGCCAAGGAGCGGCTGCCCCTGGAGGTGGAGGAACTGGGCGCGGGCGAGCTGCTCGAAGAGATCGACGAACTGCCCGTGACCGAGGCCGGGGGCGTGCCCGCCGGGGAGCCGGGGTCCCACCCCAGCACCAGCGTCGTGGAAGTGCCCGTCGTCCTGGACCGCAGCCTCTTCAGCAGCGCGGGGCCCGTGGAGATCCGCCTGAAGCTGTACCTCAAGTAGGATTTGGGAGATCGGGCGGCATCGGGCAAACTATAAGGTTCAGGCCCGAGGTCTAGATGCAAAAACCCGTCGTAACCCGTTTCGCTCCCAGTCCCACCGGCATGCTCCACATCGGGGGGGTCCGCACCGCCCTGTTCTGCTGGCTCTACGCCCGCAGGCATAATGGAACATTCATTCTAAGGGTGGAGGACACCGACCTCACCCGCAGCACCGACGACAACATCCGGATCATCGAGGAGGGCATGGACTGGGTGGGCCTGGACTGGGACGAGGGTCCCGTCCCGGGCGACCCCAACGCCTTCCGCGGCCCCCACGGCCCCTACCGCCAGATGCTGCGCATGGACCTCTACCGGGCCAAGATCGCCGAGCTGCTGGACAAGGGCCTCGCCTACCGCTGCGAGTGCAGCCGGGAGGACCTGGACGCCCGCCGCAAGCAGGCCGACGCCGAGGGCCGGCCCTTCATGTACGACGGCCGCTGCCGGGACAAGCACCTGGACCCTTCCACCCCCTGCGCCATCCGCCTGCGCATGCCCGACGAGGGCGAGATCGTGCTGGAGGACCTGGTCAAGGGCCGCATCGCCGTCCCCGCCTCGAGCCTGGACGACTGGATCATCGCCCGCCAGGACGGGACCCCCACCTACAACTTCTGCGTGGTGGTGGACGACGTGGACATGGGCGTCACCCACGTGGTGCGCGGCGACGACCACGTGGCCAACACCCCCAAGCAGATCGTCCTGTACCGGGCCCTGGGCTACGACCTGCCCGCCTTCGCCCACGTGCCCATGATCCTGGGCAAGGACAAGCAGAAGCTCAGCAAGCGCCACGGCGCCGCCAGCATCACCGAGTTCCGGGACGAGGGCTACCTGCCCGTGGCGGTGCGCCTGTGCCTGGCCAAGCTGGGGTGGACCCCCAAGGTGGACGGCAAGGCCGCCGAGAGCGTCGAGGAGGAGCTGCTCACGGACCGCCAGCTCATGGAGACCTTCGACCTGGGAGAGATCCAGAAGGCCGCCGCCGTCTTCGACATCGACAAGCTCAAGTGGATCAACCAGAAATTCATCCAGCGCCTGGACTGGACCGAGATCGCGCCGCACCTGCGCTGGCAGTGGCGGATGCGGGGCCTGGAGGCCGCCTGGGACGCCACGTCCGACGACTGGAAGGCCCTGGCCATCGGCTGCAACAAGAACCGGGCGACCCTGGTGGAGATGGCCAACACCCTGGCCTTCCTCTTCACCGGCCCCGAGGCGCCCGCCGAGGCGGACGTGGCCAAGTTCATGACGCCCGCGGTGCGCCCCGCCCTGCGGGAGGTCGCGGCCCTGACGGACTACGCCCACGACGCCCTGAAGGCCGACGTGGAGGCCATCCTCGCCCGCCACGGCCTCAAGCTCAAGGACCTGGCCCAGGCCCTGCGCCTGGCCTTCACCGGCAAGCTGGTGAGCCCCCCCATCTTCGACACCATGGCCCTCCTGGGCCGAGAGGCCGTTTGCGCCCGCCTGGAGAAATGGATCTGACATGACCTCCGAGACCCCCGCCCCCGAGACCCGCAGCCTCAACTTCATCGAGGAGATCATGGAGGCCGACGGCGCGTCCGGAAAGCACGGGGGCCGCATCTGCACCCGCTTCCCCCCCGAGCCCAACGGCTACCTGCACATCGGCCACGCCAAGTCCATCTGCATCAACTTCGGCCTGGCCCGCAAGTACGGCGGCGCCACGAACCTGCGCTTCGACGACACCAACCCCGTCAAGGAGGACGTGGAGTACGTGGACTCCATCCGCGACGACGTGCGCTGGCTGGGCTTCGACTGGGCCGGGGAGCACTACGCCTCGGACTACTTCCCCTTCCTCTATGACTACGCGGAGTACCTCATCGGCCAGGGCAAGGCCTACGTGTGCGACCTGAACGAGGAGGAGATCAAGGACTACCGGGGCAACTTCTTCAAGCCCGGGCGCAACAGCCCCTACCGCGACCGGAGCCCCGAGGAGAACCTGGACCTCTTCCGGCGCATGCGCGCCGGGGAGTTCGCCGACGGCGCCAAGGTACTGCGCGCGAAGATCGACATGCAGAGCCCCAACATGAACATGCGGGATCCGCTCATGTACCGCATCAAGCGCGCCCACCACCACCGCACCGGCGACGCCTGGCTCATCTACCCCATGTACGACTACGCCCACGGCATCTCCGACGCCATCGAGCGCATCACCCACTCCATCTGCACCCTGGA
>DBMS01000179.1:33368-47730 GCA_002297665.1 Holophagaceae bacterium UBA692
CAGATCGAGTTCGCCCGGCTCAACCTCACCTACACCGTCATGAGCAAGCGCCGCCTCCTGGAACTGGTGAGGGAAGGCATCGTCGACGGCTGGGACGACCCCCGCATGCCCACCATCACGGGCCTGCGCCGGCGGGGCTACACCGCCGCCAGCATCCGGGCCTTCGCCGACAAGGTGGGCGTGGCCAAGCGGGACATGGTGGCCGACGTGGGCCTCCTGGAGCACTGCGTGCGCGAGGACCTGGCCGGCACCGCCCCTCGCGCAATGGCCGTCCTGCGGCCCCTGAAGCTGGTCATCGAGAACATGGCCGAGGGCGAGGTGCACTGGCTGGAGGTACCCAACCACCCCGAGAACCAGGCCCTGGGCAGCCGCAAGGTCCCCTTCTCCCGGGAACTCTTCGTGGAGCGGGAGGACTTCCAGATCGAGGCCCCGAAGAAGTGGTTCCGCCTGGCCCCGGGGGCCGAGGTGCGCCTGAAGAACGCCTGCCTCGTGCGCTGCACCGGCGTGGTGCAGGATCCCGCCGGCGAGGTCACCGAGCTCCGCTGCACCTGGGATCCCGCCTCCCTCGGCGGGGACGCCCCCGACGGCCGCAAGGTCAAGGGCACCCTCCACTGGGTTTCGGCGGCCCATGCCCTGGCCTGCGAGGTGCGGCTCTACGACCGGCTCTTCACGGCCAAGGACCCCATGGACGTGCCCGAGGGCGAGGACTGGCGCCACTTCCTGAACCCCGAAAGCAAGGAGACCCTGGCCTCCGCCCGGGTGGAGACCTCCCTGGCCGCCGCGAAGCCCGGCCAGGCCTTCCAGTTCGAGCGGCTGGGCTACTTCGTGGCCGACCCGGACGGGCGGGAAGGGAGCCCGGTCTTCAACCGCACGGTGAGCCTCAAGGATTCCTGGGCCAAGGCCGAAGGCAAGTAGCCCGTCATTTCCGCTATCCTGGTGCCACGTTCACACGGGACAACGGGGGCAGGACCATGAAACTCCGAGTCGCACTGATGCTTGGGCTGGTCGTGGCGCTGGGCGTCGGCACCGGCTGCCGCCGCAGGAAGGCCGCGCCCCCCGTCACGGCATGGCTCAACCTGGACCGCCAGCCCCCCGAGGAGGGCGCCCTGGGCGTCCTGGAAGGCCCCGCCAAGGGCCAGCAGGACTTCACCGTCTACTGGGTCAAGGCCCGCCAGGGCGGGAGCGCCATTCCCGGCCTGGAGGTGCTGGACCGGTTCCGGGGACCCCGGGCCGAGAAGGTCATGGCCGTGGAGTGCCTCAGCCTATCCGGGCCGCTTGTCTCCGGCGAGCCCAGCGAACACCCCGCCGTCTTCGCCGTGGACAAAGGCCGCGCCCTGGTGTGGGGCGGCCCCCTGGGCTGGGGCTGGGTGGACCTGGCCGCGAGCAAGGCGCGGGTGACGACCCTGGAGGGCCACCTGGAGGCCATCCTCGCCGACTCCCGCATGTCGGTGAAGGAACGCACCAGCCATGAGGGCTGGACCCTGCACAACCGGCTCATGCTCAGCCTGGCCCTGCAGCCCGTGCGCACCGAGCCACGGGACGACGCCCCCTACGCCGCCACGGGCTTCCCCGATGGGCGCATGGTGGGCGAGGCCCTGTGGCGCACCTCCGCCCCCCGGGAGTTCGCCCCCGGCCGCAACACGCCCCCCCACAGCCAGGAGGACCTGGACGTCCAGCGCACCCCCCGCAAGGTGCGTGACGTCGTGGTCTCCCCCCTGGAGCGCCGCGGCGACTGGATCCAGGTGGCCTTCCCCGAGCCCGGCTACCCCACCTACCTGGTGGACGCCTCCGGCCTGGGGGAGAGCGCCGACAACCAGGCCCTGATGGTGAAATGGAGCGCGCAGCCCGCGGGCTGGGTGAGGCTCTACCAGCGGGGGCCGGTGGAGGGGACGTCGATCCGCTTGTGGTCGTGGACGTACTACGGAAGCCGGGACTGAATCCGGACCGCCTTCAGGGGCCACAGTTGCGGCAGCGGCCCGGCGCCGCAGTCCGGATAGTCCATCCCGGAAAACAACCTGATGTGGTCGGGAGCGAGTCCCAGGCTTCCGGCCTGCGGGTCCACCCCAAGCCAGCCGTGGCCCGGAAGGTAGCACTCGGCCCAGGCGTGGAAGAAGTCCTCGTCGTTCTCCGGCGCGTAGAGGAGCCCCACGACGTACCGCGCCGGGATCCCCCGGCTCCGCATCAGGGCCACGAAGAGGCTCGCGTATTCGCTGCAGGTCCCGGTGCCCTCCCTCAGCACCGCGAGCGCGTCCTTGGGGGATGCCGTCCCTTCCGAGATGGCCTTGGCCAGGGCCGGGTCGTAGGTGACCGACCGCGACACGAGCCCCAGGCCCGCCCGGATGACCTCGAGGGTCCGGGTCCCGGGCAGGGCGGCCGCGAACTTCGCGATCCCCGGGTCCCCGCACTGGATCCGGTCCGTGGGTAGGAGGAACCGCGCCACGGCCGGGTCATACCTGAAGTGCGGGTCGAGGGCCCCGCCCGCGGGCAGCCCCTCCCGGGTGTCCGGAACGACCACGACCGCCACGGACGACTTCTCTCCAACCTTCAGGCTCCGCAGTTCCTGGGGGGGTGTCGCAAGGGCCTCCCTGGAAAGCTTCCGGGCCGTGATCCGGTAGGTCCGGGGGGGCTCGGCAAAGGCCGACAGGGAACCCAGGAGGAGGATGCCCAGGAGTCCTGCTCGGGCGATGCGTGGCACTGGAACCTCCGTGGGCTAGGCCTGGAGGATATCGCGGTACCCGGAAAGGGAAATGGATCAGGCAACCCGTTTGAATGCTTTTCTCTGCGAGCCCTCAGCGCCTCTGCAATCAATTCGTTTCCAGACCTTTCGGCGCCATCAACCAGGCGGACAGGATGCACCCGGAAAAGAGATAAACGCAGGCGCTGAGGACTCGCAGAGGCTCGCTGAGGAAAGAAAGGAAGGGTGTTGTTTGATCAGGCCTTGCGCCCCTTCCAGGCCCTTCTGATGAAATGGAGCGCCCGGCCCGCGGGCTGGGCCGACTCTACCAGCGGGTGGATGGTCCAGGGATATCCCTTGACCTCGTGCCTTTTACACCTGTATTCCAGGTCCTGACGCAGACCTTGAAATCACCTTTTTTTCGTGATCCCTAACCGCTTTACTTGCTCCATCGCATTCTGGAAATCAAGCTCGGCAGGACTCGGCTTCCGATTCTCCAGGGCGCTATATCTCTCGTATTCCGATTCGGCCCTGCCTATCGCTTCCTCGTGGCTGATGCTGCCCGCATGGGTCAGAACGTCTCGATCACCGAGTTTCAGGAAATCGTCCATTTTGTCCACCCAGCCACGCATGTACATTGGCTTTCGGTTGAAGGCCTGCAGCTCCGCGAAATCAAGGAAGGCAGATACGACCCGGTTCAGGATCTCCAGTTCCTGCCGGTCGAGGTAGTTCTTGGCCACGCCCACATCAGCCTTGCGAGGCCTTGCGCCGGACCAGGACGTGAGGCCCATGTGGGGCTGGCTGGCATCAGCACGTTGATGGATGATCTCTGGCGCCGTGTGGCCGTGGGCTGCCCAATGCATCTTGTTCTGGATGACCGCGAAAAATTCCTTTGAGATCTCCGTGCGCGGGTCGTAGTCAATGCTGGTGGCATAGATATCCAGGACCTTGCGCCAAAAGACCTTCTCTGAACTGCGGATGTCCCGGATGCGCGCAAGCAGTTCGTCGAAATAATTCCCGACTCCTCCCTGCTTCAACCGGTCGTCGTCCAGAATGAATCCCTTGATGAGGAATTCCCTGAGGCGCTGCGTGGCCCAAATGCGGAACTGGGTGCCTCTGTGGGATTTCACCCGGTATCCCACAGAGATGATCACATCCAGGTTGTAGTATTCCACCTGGTAGGTCTTTCCGTCGGCGGCAGTTGTTGCGAAATCCGCAACAACTTGGCCACGCACAAGTTCCCCTTCCTGGAATATGTTCGTGATGTGCCTGGAGACGGTTGACTTGTCTCTTTGGAAAAGGTCAGCCATCTGGTTGAGTGAGAGCCAGACCGTCTCGTCCTTGAGGTGGACCTCCAGGCGGGTGTGGCCATCCTCAGTGGTATAGAGGAGGAATGGGCTGCCTGGGCTGGCATTGGGAGTGGATGGCCTTGGGCGGGTTGTCATGATTTCTCTTTGACGCCTATTATCTTCGGCTTCGGTGGCGTCACTTGCACTCCATGACGTTTTCGGAATCCCGGCCTTCGAAACAAGATGACAGAAAGCCCCGGTTGCTCAATGGAGCTCCCCAAAAAAAGAATTGGAAAAGTTGGACAGGAATTCTTCCGTACGGGCCTCTGGGTGCGCGGACATAGGGGATGGAGCAATGGCCTTGCCTTTTCCAATTATAGGCGGAAAAAACACGAAAACAAGAAGAACCCGACATCTGTCCTAATGCCTTTGGAAATGCCCGGAAATGGACGGTGGCCGCTTCCCGCCCGGCGCTGCGGTCCAGATGGTCCGCACGGGAGGAAAGCCTGATAGGGTCCGACCCGAGTCCCACAAGGCAACGATGGGTGGCTTTTCTCTGCGCCCCTCCGCGAGCCCTCACCGCCTCTGCGATCATTTCTTTTCCAGACCGTTCGGCGCCATCAACCAAGCGGAAGGGATGCACCCGGAAAGAGATAAACGCAGAGGCGCTGAGGACTCGCAGAGAAAAGAAAGGAAGGGTGTTGTTCGATCAGGCCTTGCGCCACTTCCAGGCCGCGACCACGGCCTTGACCGTGAACGCCGTCACCGCCAGGGCGCCGATGCCGAACAGCACGTCCCCGGGGAGGCGCAGCCAGGTGAAGGCGCGCATCAGGGGGCTCTGCACCACCTCGGCGCTGCGGGCGTACCACGTGCCGTGCTGCAGGCTCTGGACGATCTGGTGGAGGCCGCTGGGGATCAGGCTCATGACGAGCATCAGCACCAGGCCGAGGTTGAGGCCCCAGAAGCCGATCTTCAGCAGCCTGCCGTCCCAGGCGCGGTCGGGGGTCATGCCCCGCAGCGCGAAGAGCATCAGGGCGATGGCGAGGAAGCCGTAGACCCCGAAGAGGGCGGCGTGGCTGTGGATGGGCGTGGTGTTGAGGCCCTGGCCGTAGTAGAGGATGGACGGGGGGTTGATCAGCATGCCGAAGACGCCGGCGCCGACGAGGTTCCAGAAGCAGACGGCGGCGAAATAGGTGAAGGGCCACTCGTAGCCGCTGCCGAGAGCGCGGCCGGCGCGGAGGCTCTGGGCCAGCTCGAAGCCGACGATGGTGAGCGGAACGATCTCCAGGGCGCTGAACATGGAGCCCAGGGCCGAGATGAAGGCGGGAGATCCCGTGAAGTAGAGGTGGTGGAAGGTGCCGATGATGCCGCTGCCCAGGAAGAGGATCATGCTGAGGTTGACGCTGCGCAGGGCGGTCTTCTCGCGCAGGAGGCCCAGGCGGGTGGAAAGCAGGGCGATGGCGACGGTGGCGAACACCTCGAAGAAGCCCTCGACCCAGAGATGGACCACCCACCAGCGCCAGTACTCGGCCAGGGCGAGGTTGGTCTCGCGGTTGTACATGAAGCCCGCGGAGTAGAAGAGGGGGATGGCGATGGCCGCCAGGATGAAGAGCTTCAGGAGGCCCAGGCGGCCCTTCTCCTCGGCCAGGGCCGGGCGCAGGGCGCGGAGCACCAGCACGAGCCAGCCCACGAGGCCCACGGTGAGCAGGACCTGCCAGAGCCGGCCCAGTTCCACGTACTCGTAGCCCTGGTGGCCCAGCATGAACGAGCCGCTCAGCTTGCCCAGGATGGCCTGCTGGCTGCCGGCGAGGGCGCCCACGACCACCACCACCAGGGCCAGGAGCAGGCCCGCCACGCCCAGGTACTGGCCCTTGGGCTCACGGCCGGCGAGCTTGGGGCCCAGGTAGAGGCCCGTGGCCAGCCAGCAGGTGGCGATCCAGAACACGGCGAGCTGCAGGTGCCAGGTGCGGCTGGCGGCGTAGGGCAGGATGCGGGAGAGATCGACGCCATAGACGGCGTTGGATTCCACCCCGAAGTGGACGGTGAGCACGCCCATGAAGATCTGCACGAGGAAGAGCGCCATGGCCACGCCGAAGTAGATGGCCGACCAGCGCTGGCTGGCGGTGGCGGGGGCGGGAACCATGGGCTTGGGGTCGGGGAAGGCCTCCTCGGGCTGCGAGGCCTGGAACCACACCATGAGGCCCACGCCCAGGATCAGCAGGACGATGGAGAGGATGCTCCACAGGTGGCTGATGGGGGTGATCTGGTTGCCCACCAGGGACTCCTGGGGCCAGTTCTGGGTGTAGGAGTGGTCCTCTCCGGGCCGGCGCGCCGCGGCGGTCCAGGCGGTCCACAGGAAGAAATCGGCCACGCGCTCGCCCTCGGCCATCGTGGGGATCCACAGGGCGGGGATCGAGGCGTCCTTGTCGCCTTCGGTGACGGTGCGGGCCAGCTCCTGCCGGGTGATGTCGTAGGCTGCGGCCCGGTCGGCGTCCAGGGTCAGGACCCCGTCCTTGAACGTGTTGGCCTGGAAGGCGGCCTGGGTGCGGGCCCGGGCCTCGGCGTCGGAGAGGCCGGCGGCCTTGGCCTGGGCGAGGGTCAGCTCGGCCCAGCGGTGCAGGGCCTTGGCGGTCCAATCGGGGGCCAGGTAGGCCCCGTGGCCCCACACGGACCCGATGTGCTGCCCGCCATGGCCAAGGTAACTCTTCTGGCCAGCCATGATCTGCCCGGCGCCCACCCGTTCGCGCCCGTCGGGGCCCACCACGCTGGAGGGGATGGGCGGGGCGTTCAGGGCGATCTGCCGCCCCCCGATGCCCAGCACGCCGAAGCTGGCGATGAGCACAAGGAATAGTATGAGCCAACGTTGTTTCATGACTGCCTCCACGGACCAGCCTGGAGGACGCGGGCCGCCCCCGCCTTGATCCCGGTCAAGGGACCCTCTTTTTCCCCGCCCGGATCCCGGTATCCTAACAACCACGCCGTTTGTTCTTACATGATCCCCCTGGTAATTTGGAAGAGCCGGGCTTCCCAGTGGAAGCCTGCCGGAAAGCTGCCCGATGGAATTCCTAGCCCGACTCCTGCACCTCCAGCCCCAGACCTTCTGGATGATCGCAAAGGTGATCATCGTCTTCGCGGGTCCCCTGACCCTGGCCGCCATCCTCACCTGGGTGGAGCGCCGGGGCAGCGCCATGATCCAGGACCGCATCGGCCCCAACCGGGCCCTGCTCTTCGGGCGCTGGCGCCTCCTGGGCCTGCCCCAGCTGGCCGCGGACGGCATCAAGTTCTTCCTGAAGGAGGACCTGCCCACCGCCGACGCCAACAAGCTCCTGTTCTGGCTGGCCCCCTTCATGGCCTTCGTGCCGGCCATGATGGGCTTCGCGGTCATCCCCTTCGGCCGGTCGCTGGTATCGGGCGGACAGACCTACCACATGAGCCTGCTGGACCCCGGCAACGGCATGGGGATGCTCTACCCCCTGGCCATCGGCTCCGTGGCGGTGTACGGCATCCTCACCGCCGCCTGGTCCAGCAACAACAAGTGGTCGATCCTGGGCGGCATGCGCGCCTCGGCCCAGATGGTCAGCTACGAGCTCGCCATGAGCCTTGCGGTGGTGGCCATCTTCCTGCGCGCGGGCGGCTACGACCCCCACGAGATCGTCAACCGCCAGGCCGTCATCTGGAACGTCGTGCCGCAGTTCTTCGGGTTCCTGGTGTTCTTCGTGTGCATGTTCGCCGAGACCAACCGGCTCCCCTTCGACTTCGCCGAAGGCGAGAGCGAGATCGTCGCCGGCTTCCACACCGAATACGGCTCCATGAAGTTCGCGCTGCTGCAGCTGTCCGAATACGTGCACATCGTCACGGCCGCCGCGCTCATCGTGACGCTCTACTTCGGCGGCTGGCAGGTGCCCTTCGTGGCCGAGCCCTCCGTCTCCCTCTCCATCGCCGCCTTCGTCCTCAAGCTGGTCTTCTTCTGCTGGGTCTTCATCTGGATCCGGTGGACCGTGCCCCGCTTCCGGTTCGACCAGCTCATGTTCATGGGCTGGAAGGTGATGCTCCCCTTGAGCCTGGGCAACCTCATGATCCAGGCGTTCCTCATGTACCGGCGGGGTTGATCCATGGCAGTCATCGTCAAGAAAGTCGAACTCACCTGGGTGGACCGCACCTACGTGATCCCCGTGCTCCAGGGCATGGCCATCACCATGAAGCACTTCCTCAAGCAGATCTTCACGCGCAGCCGGGACCGGTTCACGGTCCAGTACCCCGACTGGAAGCGGGAGGTGGCCCCGGGCTACCGCGGGCTCCACGAGCTCAAGCGCTTCGAGGACGGATCCATCAAGTGCGTGGCCTGCTTCATGTGCGCCGAGGCCTGCCCGGCCCGGTGCATCACCATCGAGGCCGACGCCTACGGCGACCTCAACAAGACCCAGGGCTTCGACGAGAAGCGGCCCGCGGTCTTCAAGATCGACATGCTCCGGTGCATCTACTGCGGCATGTGCGAGGAGGCATGCCCCAAGGACGCCATCTGGCTGCGCACGGACTACGAGCAGGCCTCCTACGACCGGCTCTCCATGCAGTTCGGCAAGTGGGACCTCATGAACACCTATGCGGACAAGGATGGCAAGGCCCGGATCACGCAGGACCCGACGCCCTCCGTCCCCCGGAATCCGACCTCGCTGTAGGACCCGCCATGTTCCTGATCTTCTCCCTCATCACCCTGCTCGGCGCGCTCTCCCTGGCCTTCCAGAAGAACCTCGTCGTGGCCGGGCTCTGCATGGTGCTCACCTTCTTCGGCGTGGCCGGCCTGTTCCTGCTGCTGGCCAACCCCGTGGCCGCGGCGCTGCAGGTCATCGTCTATTCCGGCGCCATCGTCGTCCTGCTCCTGTTCGTGATCATGCTCCTGAGCGCCCACGAGGAGGAGGAGGCCCTGAAGGCCCATCCCGTCCAGAAGTGGGGCTCGGCCGCTGCCGCCCTCGCCCTGGCGGCGGGGGCCGTGAAGGTGGTGCTGGGCTCGGGGTTCCTCCGGTCGCCCCGGCCCGTGGGCGTGCCGCCTCCCATGAACCTCGATGCCCTGGGCAACGCCCTTTTCAACCACCACCTCGCCGCGTTCGAGATCGTCGGGCTGCTGCTCCTGGCGACCATGATCGGGGCCGTGGCCCTGGTGAAGAAGGACCTGTGATGGAGCCGACCGTGACCACCCTCCTGCAAGGCAGCCTCCAGGGCTACGTCCTGGTGGCCCTGCTCCTCTTCGTCATCGGATTCTTCATCGTGCTGAGCCGGCGCACCGTCCTGGTGCAGTTCATGGGCGTCGAACTCATGCTCAACGCCGCCAACGTCGCCCTGCTGGCCTTCGCCCGCCACCGGGGCGGGGACGTCCAGGGCACGGTGTTCTACCTCTTCATCATCGCGGTGGCCGCGTGCGAGGCCGCGGTGGGCCTGGCGCTGGTGGTGGGCCTGTTCCGCCACCGCGCGACCACCGACACCGACCGCGCCGACGCGCTCAAGCTGTGAGGGCATGATGCAGAGAATCGCCTGGCTCATCCCCGTCCTGCCCCTCCTGGGCTCCGCCTTCCACGGCATCCTCGGAAAGAGGGCGGGCAAGGCCGCCGTCACCGCCGTGGCCCTTGGCACCGTGGGCGCCTCCTTCGCCCTGGCCCTGGCCCTCTTCTTCGCCGCCAAGGCGGCCCCCGGGCACCGCCTCGACCTGGTCTACTTCGACTGGATGGCCGTGGGCGACCTGCGGGTGCCCTTCGGGCTTGTCTTCGACCCCCTCAGCACCGTCATGGCCCTGGTGGTGGCGGGCATCGGCCTGCTGATCCACCTCTATTCGGTGGGCTACATGTGGGAGGAGGAGGGCTACGCCCGCTACTTCTGCTACCTGAACCTGTTCGTGTTCTTCATGCTCACCCTGGTGCTGGGTTCCTCCCTGCCGCTGCTTTTCGTGGGCTGGGAAGGGGTGGGCCTGTGCAGCTACCTCCTCATCGGCTACTACATCGAGACCGACTACGCCCCGGCGGCGGGCCTGAAGGCCTTCCTGTTCAACCGCGTGGGCGACCTGGGCATGATCATCGGGATGATGGCGCTGTTCGCGGCCTTCGGCACCCTGACGGTGGGCGAGATCCTGGGCAAGGCCGGGCACCTGGCCCCGGAGACCACCTTCGGGGTGGTCACCTTTGCCACCCTCATGATGTTCGTCGGCGCCACCGGCAAGAGCGCCCAGATACCCCTCTACCTGTGGCTGCCCGACGCCATGGCGGGCCCCACCCCCGTCAGCGCCCTCATCCACGCCGCCACCATGGTCACCTCCGGCATCTACCTCATCTGCCGCCTGGCGCCGCTCTATGAACTGGCTCCCACGACGATGACCGTCGTGGCCTGGACGGGCGGCGTCACGGCGCTCTTCGCCGCCACCATCGGCCTGTTCCAGCGCGACATCAAGAAGGTGCTGGCCTACTCCACCGTGAGCCAGCTGGGCTACATGTTCCTGGGCCTGGGCGCCGCGGGCTTCGCGGCCGGGTTCTTCCACGTGTTCACCCACGCCTGGTTCAAGGCCCTCCTCTTCCTGGGCGCCGGCAGCGTTATCCACGGCCTGCACCACCAGCAGGACCTCTTCAGGATGGGCGGGCTGAAGGAGAAGATGCCCGTCACGTTCTGGACCATGCTCATCGCGACCCTCTGCATCATGGGTTTCCCGGGCACCTCCGGGTTCTTCAGCAAGGACGAGATCCTCTACCTGGCCTTCCTCAAGAGCCCCGCGCTCTACGTCGTCGGCCTCCTGGGCGCCGTGTGCACGGCCTTCTACATGTGGCGGCTCATGGGCCTGGCCTTCTGGGGCAAGCCGCGGGACCGCCACGCCTTCGAGCACGCCCACGAGAGCCCCTGGACCATGACCCTGCCCCTGGCGCTCCTGGCCGTGGGCGCGCTCCTGGCGGGCCTGCTGGGCCTCCCGAAGATCTGGGGCGGCACCTTCGCCATCGAGGGCTGGCTGGAGCCCGCCCTGGCCTTCGGCAGGGCCGAGGCGCCGGAGGCCGCCGGACACGGCTCCCATGCGCTTGCGTGGGGCCTCATGGCGCTCAGCACCACCCTGGCGCTCGCCAGCGGCCTGGCGGGCTTCCTCATCTACCGCAAGGGCACGAAGTCCGAGGAGGCCTTCGCCGAGCGGAACCCCGCGCTGTACCGGGTGCTCGCCAACAAGTACTTCGTGGACGAGGGGGTGGAGGCTGGCCTCCTGGCCCCGGTGCGCTGGATCGCCAACCTCGCGTGGAAGTTCTTCGACGTCATCCTCATCGACGGCGTCGGCGTGAACCTGCCCGGGGCGCTGACCCGCATCGCCGGCGACTTCACCGCTCGGACCCAGACGGGCCGGGTGCGCAACTACGCGCTGGGCATGGCCTTCGGGACCGTGCTCCTGCTCTGGATCTTCTTGAGGTAGCCGCACCGTGATCACGCCCTGGATGAATACCCACCTGCTGACCTTCCTCGTATTTGCCCCCCTCGCGTGGGGAGCCCTCCTGCTGCTCTTCCCGGAGCGCCAGGCGCCGCTGGTCAAGCTCCTGGCGGTGCTGGGCGCCGTCGGGGTCCTGGCCGTCGCCGCCGCGCAGCTCCTCCGGGGCCAGCCCGACGCCTTGGGGCAGCTTGCCTTCGAGCGCTTCCACTGGTTCTCGGCCGTGGGCATTCCGGTGGAATACCACCTGTCCGTGGACGGGCTCAACCTCTGGCTGGTGATCCTCACCGTCTTCCTGGTGCCGGTGACCATGCTGGGCACCTGGAACAGCCTTCCGGACCGTTCCGGCACCGCCTTCGCGCTCTTCCTCATGCTGGAATCGGGCATGCTGGGTGCCCTGGTGGCCCAGGACCTGCTGCTGTTCTACCTGTTCTGGGAGGCCATGCTGCTGCCGATGTACTTCCTCATCGGCGTCTGGGGCGGCGCGGAGCGCCGCTACGCGGCCACCAAGTTCCTGGTCTTCACGCTCTCGGGCTCCCTGCTCTGGCTCGTGGCGCTGCTCTACATGGCCGGCAAGGCGGGAAGCTTCGCCCCGGGCGTCATGGCCCAGGCCGCGCAGGCCCTGCCTCCCAAGGCGCAGGGCACCCTCTTCCTCGCCTTCGCCCTGGCCTTCGCCATCAAGGTCCCGCTCTTCCCCCTCCACACCTGGCTTCCCGACGCCCACACCGAGGCGCCCACGGGGGGCTCGGTGATCCTGGCCGGCGTGCTGCTCAAGCTGGGATCCTACGGATTCCTCCGCTTCGCCTTCCCCATCTTCCCCGACGCGGCGCGCCACTTCTCCCCGATCCTGGCCGCGCTTTCGGTGGCCGCCATCATCTACGGCGCCCTGGTGGCCATGGTGCAGTCCGACATCAAGAAGCTGGTGGCCTACTCCTCCGTGAGCCACATGGGCTTCGTGATGCTGGGCATCGCTTCCATGACCGTCATCGGCACCCAGGGGGCCATGCTCCAGATGCTCAACCACGGCATCTCCACCGGGGCCCTCTTCCTCCTGGTGGGCATGCTCTACGACCGGGCCCACACCCGGCGCATCGCCGACTTCGGCGGGGTGGCCCTGAAGATGCCCGTGTTCACGGCGTTCTTCATGATCGTGACCCTGAGCAGCATCGGCCTGCCCCTCACCAACGGGTTCGCCGGGGAATTCCTCATCCTCAACGGCACCTACCTCTCGGGCTTCCACTGGGGGAAGGCCGCGGCCGTGGCGGCGACCCTGGGCGTGCTCCTCAGCGCGGCCTACATGCTCTGGATGGTCAAGCGCGTCTTCTGGGGCCCGGCCAACGCGGACCCCGAAAGCGGCACGGCCCACCTCCACGCCGACCTGAACGCGCGCGAGGTGGCGGTCCTGCTGCCCCTGGTGGTGCTGATCTTCTGGATGGGCATCCATCCCCAGACCTTCCTGGGCCATTCCGAAGCGCAGGTTTCCCGGGCTCTCTACCCGGCCGCCGGCGGCGAGGTGAAGCGATGACGATCACCGCGAGCGAACTCTCGGCCATCCTGCCGCTGCTCATCCCGGCCCTGGGGGCCTGCCTCCTGCCCCTGGCGGCGCTGGACAAGGACCAGGCCACGGTCAAGTGGATCCGGGGCGCCATGTTCTTCATGGCGCTGTTCTGCCTGGCCGGGGGCTTCTTCTACATCACCCGCCTGTGGTCCACCGGGGCGCAGCCGTCCTTCGGCGCCATCCGCATGGACCGCCTGTCCCAGTTCGCCGGGATCTTCGTGCTGGTGGCCGCGGCCCTGGCCGTGCTCCAGCTCTGGGACCACCTCCACCAGGAAGGCTGGGTGAAGGGGGAGACCCTGAGCCTGCTGCTCTTTTCCGCGGTGGGCATGATCCTCTTCGTGGCCGCCTCGAACCTGATCCTGCTGTTCCTCGGCCTGGAACTGCTATCCCTGCCCCTGTACGCCCTCACCGCCACGGTGCGAACCCGCGCCAAGGCCTTCGAGGGGGGCATGAAGTACTTCATCACCGGGGCCGTGGCGGCCTCCAGCTTCCTCATGGGCTCCGTGCTCCTCTACGGCGTCACCGGATCCCTGGACCTCGCCGCCGTGGGCCAGGCGCTGGCTTCCCGCACCCCCGATCCCATCGCCCTGGCCGGGGCCGCCCTGCTCATGATGGGCTTCCTCTTCAAGGTCAGCTCGGTGCCCTTCCACCAGTGGACGCCCGACGTCTACGAGGCCGCCCCCCATCCCGTCTCCGGCTTCATGTCCGTGGCCACCAAGGGCGTTGCCATCCTGGCGCTCCTGCGGGTGCTGGGCGCGGGGGTTCCGGCTCCCGGCTCCCTTCGCATCCAGGCCGCCCTGGCCGCGGTCGCGGTGCTCACCCTGGTGGTGGGCAACCTGGCCGCCCTGGCCCAGAACAACATCAAGCGGATGCTCGCCTATTCCAGCATCAGCCACGCCGGGTACATCCTCCTGGGCCTGGTGGCGGGCACCCCCGCGGCCTACGCCGGCATCGTCTTCTACCTGGTCTCCTACCTGGTGATGAACATGGGCGCCTTCGGCATCCTCACCTGCCTGGGCCTGGTGGGCGACGCGACCACCTTCGACGACGTGAAGGGCATGGGCTGGAAGCGTCCCGACCTGGCCATCGCGGCCGCGCTGTGCCTCTTCGGGCTGGCGGGGATCCCCCCCATGGCCGGGTTCTACGGCAAGTACATGATCTTCAAGGAATTGATTCTCCAGGGCCACGTCTCCATGGCGGTGACCGGCGTCCTGGCCAGCCTGGTGTCGGTGTACTACTACTTCCGCCTCCCCGTGGCGCTGTTCCTGGACAAGCCCTCCGCGAAGGCCGAGCGGGAAGCTTCGGAGCGGCCCGCCCTCCACGCCCCGCTGGCGGGGGCCGCGCTCCTGGTGTGCGGCATCCTGGTGGTGGTCATCGGCCTCTTCCCCGGGACCCTCTACACC
>DBMS01000179.1:47741-48769 GCA_002297665.1 Holophagaceae bacterium UBA692
TCAACCTTTTTGCCGATCCGTGCCTCACATGGCAATGTAGAGGTATCCGAACCCTTGGCATCGAGGTAACCATGAGTCGAAAAGTCTGGATCATCACCGCCGTGGCCGTGGTGCTGGTGGGCGCGGGCGCCGCCTACTTCGCCCGGGGCCCCAAGGAGGAGATCAAGTGGCGCACGGCCAAGGTGGACAAGGGCGGAATCACCGCCCGCATCAGCGCCACCGGAACCTTGAACGCCCTCATCCAGGTGCCGGTGGGCACGCAGGTTTCGGGCGTCGTCACGGGCATCTACGCGGACTTCAACAGCCTGGTCAAGAAGGGCCAGGTCATCGGCAGGATCGACGAGACGCCCTGGCTGACCCAGATCCAGGACGCCCAGGCGACGCTGGAGCGGTGCAAGGCCGCCCTGTTCAACGCCCAGATCGAGTTCAAGCGCAACAAGCAGCTCCACGAGCAGAAGCTCCTGTCGGACGCGGACCTGGACGCCAAGGAACTGGTGCTCAAGACCGCCCAGGGCAACCTGGATTCCGCCAAGGCGGGCCTGGCCCGGGCCAGGACCAACCTGGACTACTGCACCCTGCGGGCGCCGGTGGACGGCGTCGTGGTGAACCGCCTGGTGGACGTGGGCCAGACGGTGGCGGCCAGCTTCAGCACCCCCAACATGTTCACCATCGCCCAGGACCTCTCCAAGATGAAGGTCCAGGCCGCCATCGACGAGGCCGACATCGGCCAGGTGCAGGTGGGCCAGCGGGCCTTCTTCACCGTGGACAGCTACCCCGACAAGCAGTTCCGCGGAGTGGTGAGCCAGGTGCAGCTCAACCCCGTGGTCAACCAGAACGTGGTCACCTACCAGGTGGTCATGGAGGTGAACAACGAGCCGCGCACCGCTGCGCCCGACGGGGGCAAGCGCGAAGGTGGCGACAGGGCGGGCGGCCAGCGTGGCGGTGCCCCCTCACCCGCCGGCTGGCACCGCGGTGAAGGCCGGCCCGGTGGCACGCGCCAGGGGGGCGGGGAGGCCCATCCCGCCGGC
>DBMS01000162.1 GCA_002297665.1 Holophagaceae bacterium UBA692
CCACCCCCTGGGCAAGGGGGTTGGTGCCCTCCAAGAAGTAGTGGAGGTTCTGGAACAGGGTCACGTAGTCCTTCCTGAGGTGGTCCTTGGAGTCGACCCGGGGGGCGTCGGCCCGGACCAGGCTGGCGAAGGCCTTGCAGCGGAACCTGGTGCACAAGCCAAGGACCTCCCGCACAAAGGCGAGCTTGGCCTGGGCGAGGGCCGTCAAGCGCATGCGGGAGGGCTTGTCTGGATCGTCCAGCAGTTCCCGGGCCAGTTCGGCCCGATGTTCCGGCTCGAAAGGATCCCCTTGGGCAGCGTGCTTGAAGACCCGCCGGTGCAGGAGCGCCCGGCCCTTCACCTCGTGCCCCTCCGTCGAAAACCGACGGCCGAAGCATCGAACCTCCGATGCCTGGACCTCCTGGATCAGGGTCCAAAGGAGCCTGTCCTCGATCGCTACTCCCGCCAGGACCTCACAGGGCGAATCCCGGTGATCCTGGCCGCTTTCATCCACGAACAGAAAATATGCCACGCCCCCTCCGGAAACGAGTGGAATGGACCTCAGATGCGCACCGACAAGGAGTCGTGCCCATCGCCTTTCGAGAACGCCAACTCGGCGAACTCATGAAGCCCGCTGATGTCGTTCATCGTGGGATCCGCCTTGGCACCGCACCTGGCGTCTTCCTCCCGCGCCAGATCGGCCAATTCCTCAAACCGAATCACGAGGCGGCTCACGTGGACCAGTAGAACGCTGTTCCCGCAAGGGCCGGTGTGGACGCGCCTGAAGCACGAAATGATGGGCTTCTTCGCCCATTTCCGCAGCGTTCTCGGCCTGAACGGCAAGCGATCAATGATCTCGTCCACGGGGAAGAACGCCCATGCTACAGATGTGCTACAGGCCAAAGATGCTCCCGGGCGGTGACACCTGAGAGCGCAATCGTCAGGCTATCCCTCTCTGGGATCGGGTTCGGTGGCCAGCCTGGGATTCAAACCCTGGACCAAGGGGGGTGGCCAAATTGTCCGGCGCATGCTCCAGCGCTGAACATCAGCGGACATTCCTACCTCCAGGAATGAGTGTCACGCCAACCTGGACGCTGCCAAAACGGCCTGGAGCGCGGCATTCCCCCCCAGGCCCCCTCTGCCCATCCGAGAGGCGCCGACCCACACGCCGCGGCCCGTGCTCGGCCATGGAAGGGGTGATGGATTTCCTGCTGGATTCCGCTCCGCGGAACTCGCTGCGCTCGCCCTCCGGGTCCACAGGAAACGGGCGGGCGCCCCGCCAATCGGGTCAACACCCCTCCCACAGCCTCGGCCTGTGGCTGCAGACCCCTACGGGTTCTCCACACGGGCCGCAGGGTCCTTGAGCAGCAGCATGGCATGAGCCGCGCCCTGTCGCCGGCTGCTACGCAGCGGCTCGCCTCCACCATGGCCTAGCCAGTTCCGTGATTGCCTTCCATTGATTACTCCCTCTTGGTGGTCCAGGAAATTGGGGCGCGGCCCAGCAGCAACCGCTCCTTTAGGTGAGGGGCGTTCGTCCCATGGTGAATTTCCCTGTGGCAGTTCGGACACAACCCTCGGGCGTTCTCCACAGTGTCAGGCCCACTCTCCGATAGGTGGATGATGTGGTGCACTTCTAGGAACGGCTCTCCCTTGGAATCCAGGAAGGGTGCCCTTTGGCCGCAAAGCTCGCAGGTTCCCCGCGCCCGATCCAGAACCCACCGGACGACTTTGGGATCTCGCTCATAGGAACCTTTGCTTCCCTGGCTCTTCTTCGGATTTGGATTCCCCGAGGGCGGCTCGCTGCCGAGTTTGCCCTTCAATGCCTCCACGGCGGCTGCCAGGACATCAGGGTCTGCGGTCGGTTTGTGGTTGGTGGTTCCGATCAACGCCTTCAGCCTTGGGATGAGAGTCGCCTCCTCAATCCCCGTCTGGAGTTCACCGTTGAGCGCAACGCGGTCCACCAGCTTCACGAGTTGCGACCTGCTCTTCGGACGAAACCGCCAATCGAAAACCACAGGACCGGAGGCAGACATGAGATGCCAGATTTTGGCCCCAGAAGCCAAGTGGACGAATGGCTCCCACGCCATCCCGGTTGCCCCCTCGCCTATGCTGGCTTGCAAGGCATCGAATCGGGTCTCAAGCTTGTCAAACGGAATGGCCTGGGGAGTAACTTCACCCTCCTGGATGAGTTCGAGAGCTGCGATCAAAGCGACCGGCATGTAAGTGTGGTGGCTCTTATGAGTACGGACACGGTTAATCGCCAAGTCCCAGGGTGATTCTTTGGGAACTCGGCTGGATCTCAGGGCAATGGCCTTCCTACGTGCGGCGTCCCGATCCTTCCAGTAATTGTCGAAAACCTCCTGGAGGAGTTGCTGTTTGTTGGCGGCTTCGTTAATGGGCTTCTCGGACCGTGATCGAGGATCGCAATAGGACACGTTCTGGAGCTTCCACTCCACGGCCTTGGCTGTTCTGCCGATGAGGCCAGAAACCTCCTCGTACAGCTTTTTCTTGACGAGGGTGTGGTCTCGATCCATTTCGTCATAGGCCCATACAGCGAAAAGGCATTCTTCCTCGCTCCAGTCCTGATTCTTCGGGATGATCATGAAGTTGAGCTTTTCGAGAAAGCCGTTGGCCTCCTCACCGCCACTAAAATCGGCAGCGCTCAACTCGGTTCCCGTTGCATACTTTCCCGCGATGGACAGGATGAACTTGGGTGGAAATGTCTCGCCGTCCACCAAAACCAGGAACTTGTCCGCATCTCGCCCCTTGGGGATGCCCGAGGCGTGGATCTCAGCAGCAGCCTGGCGGACGTGTTCTGCAGTAATGGTTGATGGGATCATGACCATTACATTAAACCTGTCGCGGACCAGTGGGTAACCACGGAGTTGCGCCATGCCTGTTAACCGACTAATGAAATGAACCCCTCGCGAGCCACCAGGCCTTGAACAGGTCGATACTGACTTAAGTCGTGTCCTTGGTGCCGTAGGTTCCCGCTGCCTGGGCAACCTGCTTATCGGGGCCCAGGCTCTTGCCGAGGGTGATGCCCCTCACAGCCAAGGGCCCAGAAGGCTGGGGGGTGGGCGGAGGAGAACCGGCAAAAGGGCGTGGGCACGCATGGCCACTCCGGATCAGGGTCTTGGGGGAATGGTGAGGACCCATCCGGGCTGGATGAGGTCGGGGTTCTTGATGAGATCCGCATTGGCTTTGTGGATGAAGGGCCAGAGGCTGGCGTCTCCGTAGAGGTGTTCGGCGATCTTGCTGAGCGATTCGCCGAGAAGGACGGTGTATTCCTGGGCGGCGGAGGATGAGGCGCCTCCGCTAACCCGGGAGACTTCAGGGTCTTCTGGGGCATCTGACATCGGGTCTCCTTGAATTGAGCCGGAATCGACCGTCCCATCCGGGTACGTTCCTGGTGGAGGAGAACTCCACCTTGCGGTCCTTTCAGGTCAACCTGGCCGGGTCAGCCTGCGCAGCCGGATGGCCAAGGCAAGCAGGGTGACTCCAGAAAGCAGGGCTCCGGAGGCGATGAGGATCCCGAGCATGGCCAAGCTGGTCCCGGGGCCTTTCGTGAGGATGTACAGGATCCCCATGGAGACCACGATCGAGAGCCCTCCCCGGATGCCCATCAGCAAGGCCCCGCGCCCCATGCCCCGAAGGCTGGTGGCCGAAGCGACCTCGGTGATCCCCGCGGCCATCAGCCATGCCGCCATGACCCCCCAGAGGAGGTAGGAGAGGCCCATGGCCGCGGCCGGGAGCCAGACCAGGGCCAGGATGCCCGCGACGAGACCCAGGACACCGGAGGCCACCATCCACTTCCAGCGCTTGCCCTTGTTGGCGTGCCGGATGCCGGCCACCAGGTTCAGGATGCCTTCCACGAGTGCGTAGGCGCCGAAGGTGATGGTGAGAGCGAACAGAGCCGCCACCGGCATCATGAGGATCAGCATCCCGAAGACCAGACCCGCCAGGCCCCGCAGCGCGAAGACCCACCAATTGCGGTCCAGGGAACATACAACGAAGGATGCCTTCGAATGGGGTTCCTGCATGATGACGACTCCTTTCACGTCAACGGACGTCCCCCCGTGACCCCGTGGATGCCAGCCGACATGAAGCTCGCTTCGTCCGAAGCCAGGAGGACATAGATGGGCGCCAGTTCCGCGGGCTGGGCGGGCCGCCCCAGGGGGGTGGAGGAGCCGAACCCCGTGACCTTCTCCTCGGGGAAGGAGGACGGGATCAGGGGCCTCCAGATCGGGCCCGGCGCCACGGCATTGACCCGGATGCCCCGCCTGGCCAGGAGGCCCGCCAGGGATTTGGTGAAGGTTACGATGGCGCCCTTGGTGGACGAATAGGGCAGCAGGGCGGGTTGGGGCGTGAAGGCCTCGATGGAGGCCGTGTTGATGATGGAGGCTCCCTGACGCATGTGGGGAAGGGCGGCCTTGGCCAGGTGGAACATGCTGAAGAGGTTGGTCCGGAAGGGTACAGAGATGAGGACCCGGGCGTTTCTGTTCCCGGGGTCACGAAGGAGGAACCCTGCTGCCGGTAGCGGTATTGGATAGGGACGGTCCAGTCCTTGGCCTCCAAGCCGGACGGTCGACAACCTTTTTTCGGGCACCCCATGACAACCCTGATCGAAGCCCCGGAAAAGCGCAGCCGACCTGAAGTTCCGGAAGTTCCGCCCCAGACGCCGGAGGTGCCGCCGACTTCGCCCGAACCGCCGGAGATTCCGCCACTCCCGGGAAGGCCTGGTGGGCCGGAAGAGATGCCCCCAAGGAAGCCGCGACCTGAGATACCGCCGGGCGCAAATTATCTGACGGGGATCTACCCTGGGCGTGCCTTCAGATAAAGGGAAGGCGGCCGACGATCCATCCCAGTCCATGCGTTGGCTGGGCAACCGTCAGGACGATGGGAAAGGATGCCGGAGACCGTCAGGGGTGACGATGTGAATGATTGGCGGGTTGAACGTCCAGCGACCATTGCCCTTGAGGAAGTATTTGACGTAGAGCCAACATGGGCGGGCAGGGAAGACTGTGAGGTCCAGAGATCGCGTGAACCGATAAACCCCTGATCCCATGGATTCCACCGGCACATCGGGATCAGCGGCGACCGTCAAAGCGGCCTGGTCCAAGTCTTCCACGAAGGGAATGACCGCGCACTGCACCATGACCGACCATCGATCCGGCGGGACGTCTACGCTCTGAACATCCCATACGAGTTCGAGTCGTCCAGTTTCATTCGGGTTATTCGGATCGAAACGGCCTGTTCCCCTGAGTTGGGGCCAGTGACCCGGCACGGCGTCCGTGACATCCACCACGATTTTTCCGGGAGCATCGTGCTCCGCCGGTGTCCGGCCGGCCGTCGCCCTTCCGTAGCCAGGCTCCATGGCCAACGCCCAGGTTGCAGGTAGTGCAAGTAGCGACGTCATTTTCCCCTCCAGCGCAAAACGAACCATTGACCAACCTGGGGCCATTGCCAGGATCCCCAGGAGCAGTGACAGGAACACCAGTTCCCGCCAGTCTTCCCATAGGCGTGGGACTTGCGTGGGCTTGGGCCGGCGGGGAAGGCCCCGTATCCTCACGATCAAGTCACCCCCATCGGCCAGGAGTTCGGCAACGGCGGCGTCCGCCTGTTCCTCCTGGGATCGGCGCTCTGCTTCAATCCCCCATCGGTAGGGTTTGCCCAGGATCTTCAGCAGGCTGGAAGCCGATCGGTAAATCCGGAACCGGCTCAGAGTGCTCTTTTCCAGGTCGGTCCGCCCCACCACCCATTCCCAAGGGACGATGCAGCCCGTCAATACGACCATCCAGAGTCTCAGATTATCGCGCCACCGGGCATGCCCCAGCTCGTGCGCAACCATGGCCTTGATCACGGAAAAGCTCGCCCCCGAATGTTCCATGTCGTCCCAGAATGGCGCCTCGCTCCTGTAGGCTGGCGGGACCAGCCTTGCGGGGAAAAGAACGATCGGAGAACGCCAACCAATCAGCAAAGGTCCCCCAAGGCTTCGATGAACACGGAGTTCAGGGGCCGCAGGAAGTCCTAGCCGCCGGCTCATCGCCTCCACCTCAAGTTCCGGGGCTGCTGCTAGCGTTGGCGCAGGAATGCTTTCGTGGCGTAATTTTGCCCACGCCACGGTAACAGTGATGATCTTCCAGGCTCCTCGCAGGCAGACCACACTCAGGACTGCGACCACCAAGAGCTTGTCCCAAGGCCCCCAAAAAGGGATCCATTTCGCCCACGCCACAGGACCATCAGGCTTCACCAGGATCGTCGTGCAAAGCGCGATGGGGAAAAGGACGACTATCCATCGCGCCATATGCGCGGATGGGGCCCTGGTCCTCAATCGATTTCCAAGTACCCAGCCGCCAACCAGCCCCATCAGGAGAATGCTGGCGTAGAAGAAGGCAATGATCAGGCTCATTGACTCCCCTTCCGTATGCTGCACCCATGGCCGCCCAGTCTGGGTTGGAGTGATTCCAGGCCCAATTGTTCTGGTTCTTCCTCCAGCACACCCTGGAACGCCACCATGAGGTGGAGAGCACCGCTGCTCCACCTGGTCGGGTGGGGTGCCTGGGAGGTCATGGGGTGTCACCAATCCAGGTGAATTCGGCTTTGGTGCTTGTGCCGCTGGTACCAAGAAATGAACCCTTCGGCCTCGGCCGGGAAATCCGTAGGTGGGACGTTATCGGGATCAAGCGGTTCCACGGACCAGTTGGTCACAATCAGGCGCCACCCAGCGGGGACGCCGACATCGGGGCCCCAAAGATGGGATGTTGCGGATGGCAGTTTGGGCACCTGATTCTTGAGGCGGAGGTCAAGGTAGACCCGCCCCTGGCCTTCGGGCAGAGGTTTCCATCGGAAGTCGAAGACCCAGAAGTCCTCGCGTTGACCGCTTTTGTCAAAGAGGCGCTCCATCACCCGGGAACTTACGGTTGGCGGGTCCTCCTGGGCGCCGCTGAGCCTCACAGCCTCGTAGTCGCAGGAGATGCGTGCTGCCTGCGTACCTGGGGGCAGGGCTGAACGAAGGTTCACCTGAAAGGAGGAGATGTCGTACTCACCCGATGCCTGGCCGGTATCGATCACGACCCCGTCCGGCACAACGCCACCCTTATCCGGAAGGCCGTGGAGGGTGACCCGGGGATCAAAAAGACGGTAGTGGTAGCCCTTGATCTGGTTGTGCATCAGGAAGTCCTTTATGGTGTGGATGGAAACATGGCCCAAAGCCGTAGAGGAGGTAATGCCGGAAAGGAACAACCCGGCCAGCAGGCCGCAGGGCCAAAGCACCCCCCGAGGGGACGGCTGGTTGGCTTGGCGGATGCGTTCTTCGGCTTCCCGTGTGCAATGAGGGGGAGCCAGGGCCGGCGACCATTCAATCCGCTTTGTCATCCTGCCGCGGATCGCGTTCTCATAGGCTTTCCAGGTCTCGCCGTCGGCCCTGTTGCGGATGGCTCTGTCCACCCTGAGGACCATGGCCCTTCCGATCGAGCCGACCATGTCTGTGAAGAGAGGGAAGCAGCGCGCCGTCCACGCCAGGGGCGTGTAGATCCAGTGATGCCTGAAGCGAATGTGCTCAGCTTCATGGTCAAGGATTGGTTCCAGGAATGCGGCTTCATGTTCCTCTAGGAGTCCCATGGGCAGTACCAGCTTTGGGGACACGGTGCCGGTAAGGACTGGAGATTCCGTGAGCCAGGAAAAGCGAAGGCTCAGCCTTGGGGCCGCTGCATACTGCCTGTACTCTCGTTCCAGATGGATCCGAATCCTGTGGGCCAGGAAAAAGGCTGCGCATCCGACCTCCAGTCCAGCCAACGGGTTCTCCTCCACGAACACCCGAAGCTGCTTGCAGGCCCACCAAAGACGCGCCAACCCCCATAAGCCGATGAAAATCAGGCCAAGGATTAGCACCCAACCCCACCAGAACTCGATGTTCCGATGAGACATCGCCAAGGGAACTTCCAGGGGAGGGAAGGGGTTGAAAATGGGCATTGCTAGCCACGCCAAGCGGCCTGCCAGCAAGAAAACCCCAAACGCCAGGGCGGAGAAGGCATGCACCCCGGGATGGCTAAGCCAACGTAGAAAAACCCGGTCGATTGCCACCCCGATCAGGGTGAAAGCGAGCAGGTGGATGGTTAGGGCGAAGACCATTCAGCCGCCTCCGTGGGCAGGGAATCCTGCCCGATGCACTATCAGTGCCCGGCTCCACGCGTCGGTTCGTGGAATTAAGTAGCGAAAAAAATGAAATAAATATTCAAGCCCAGAACCAGAACCCGGAGCGCCATGGCTGCCAGGTCGCCAAGATCTTGGTTAGGCCGGAGCCCGCCCGGTCACCCTTCCCTATCCCCAAGGCCGGGCCGGATCATTGGGGCGCCTGGCCAATGGCCAAGTGGGTTAACAGGCCGTAGGCCAGGGTGCCCGCCCCTATGCTCAGGAGGCTGTTGCGCAAACGGGAGTGCAAGGCAAGCACGAGGCCGGACGCCAGCAGTTCGCACAACCCATAAGGATATTGGAGGTAGTCCACCTCGCAGAGGCACTGGATACTCAATAGCACCATGATGGACGCCGGTAGCTGCTTCCCGAGCACCTGGAACCGGGGATGTGCGCCCAGGCGCTCGGCGAAGAGAAAAGGCACGGTGCGCGTGAGGGCGGTGGTGACAAACATGACGCCTAGGCAGGACATCAGGTAGAGCACGGCGCTCTCCTTTCCAGGAGCAGGAGGAGGGTGACGATGAGCAATGAGAGGAGCAGCATCTGCTGCCTGCAGATAAGCGCGGCAACCCCCCCTGCCAGGAGCGCTGCGAGGAAGGGATAATTGGATGAGCGGGCCTTCCACTGCTCCATGCCCAGCACCAGGAAAAGCGCGGTAAGGACGAACCTCAGCGCGGGGATATCCGCTTTCACGAGTACCCCGCACAGGGCGCCCAGGGCCGTGCCGCCGATCCAGTAGAGGTGGTTGAGCAGGGTCAGGTAAAGGCAGTATTCCGCATCATGGACGGGCAGGGGGGGGCGGGAGGTGAGGATGGAATAAGTCTCATCGGTGAGGCCATGGGTGAGGTACCACTTCCGGCGCCACGCTAACGGAAAGCGCCTTGCCACCGAGAGGGAATAGAAAATGTGCCGCAGGTCAATGATGGCGATGGCGGAGAACAGGGCCAGCAGGGATGCATTCCGGTCGATCAGGCCGATGGCTACGAGTTGGGTGGTCCCCGCATAGGCGAACGTGCTCATCAAGGGGGCGAGAACCCAAGGATGGCCGTGGCTCACCAGGAGCAGGCCGAAGACCATGCCGAGAGGCACGTAGGCGAACAGGACCGGCACCGAATCCCGGAAGGCCGTCCTGAGGACAGGTCCATGGGCGCCCATGGTGTCACAGGACGCGGGCCAGGGCCTGGAGGCCCCGCCGAAGGAGGGCCGGCGGCCTGCCGAAGGTCAGGCGCAGGGCATGGACATCCCCGAACACTTCCCCAGGCATGACCAGGGTCCGGTGCTCATGCAGGAGCCGCTTGGCCAGGGCGGCACTGTCCACCGAAGGGGGGACGGTGAGATAGCCGAAAGGCGTGCCCTGGGGTTCCAGGAGCCCCAGGACCGGGTGCGCCGGAAGCCAGGCCTTCAGAATAGCCAGGCCCGCCCGGGTCATGGCCCGGTAGGCTTCCAGAAACGTCGCCCGCCTCTCCAGGACCTTTCGGCCCAGGTGCTCGCAAAGAGACGAGTTGCAGATCGTTGTGTAACGCTTCATGTTCGTGGCCGTCCCGAGGGCGGCGATGTCGGCAATGAGCCAACCGAGCCGGAGCCCCGGAAAGCCGTAGACCTTGGAAAGTCCCGAAACCGCGGCGGACCCGGGCACGCGTTGAACGAGGGAACTGGAATAGTCGCACAGGTATTCTTCGTCATTGATCACCCGCAGCCCATGGGTGTTGGCCAGGGCGGCCACTTCGCGCCACTCCTCTTCTGACAGGTCGCAGCCGGTGGGGTTGTTGGGGAAATTAAACACAAGCAATTTGGTGTTTTTCCGGATGTTCCTGCGCAATTCGGCCAAGTCGAGCGAGCAGCCTCGGTCCCGCCGCAAACGGATGAATGAGACCTCCGCTCCCAGCCACCGGGGGATCTCCCAGGATTGCTGCCAACCCGGAAGGGTCGTTACCACATGGTCTCCGGGGCCCAGTGTTGTGCAGTAGAAAAGGAAAAGGCCCTCCTGGGCGCCATGGGTGATCAGGATCTGGGCAGGGTCCACCTGGTACAGGCCGGCCAGCACCTCCCGCAGGGGCGTCTGGCCCCGGTCCGGGGCATAGTCCAACGCAAGGGCCTGCTCGGGGCGCAGCCCGTTCAGGCGGCGGCATTGGATTCCGCTTTCGCCCAAGTCCAGGTCGAACTTTCCCATGGCCTCCGTAAACAGCCAGTGCTGGACCGTGAATTCAGACGGCCTGTTCTTCATGGATTCTCCTGGAAATAGTGAAGATGAAGACATCGCGCTGCGCCGCCCCCGGCTGCCTGGGCGTCAATGGCGTGGTGTAGTGCTTGTAGGTCCGATCATTGAAAATGAGGATGGAATTTTCGGGAAGGGAGGCTTCGAATACGACCTGCTCGTCGTCCTGAATATCGAAGAGCATGCACTTCGCGCCCACGCCGTTGTCCACGCCCACCATAAGAATCGAAACGAAATCGAACCCATCCTGATGAAGTCCTTCGGGGGCCGGCAGGCCGGCCAGGGACGGAGTGGCGGTGATCCGGATCTGGTGGATGCCGAAATCGTGACGGTAGCCGGGAGCCAGGAGGGGGAGAAAGATCTGTTCGAAAATGGTCTCCTTCAAGTAGTCCTTCACCATGTCTGACAAGGGACCGAAGGTCCTGGGCAGGCCCCCCATGAAGGCGTTGTAGCGCCTGTCCTGGATGAACGCCGGCGCACCGGTGTAGGTGAACCGCCCATCCTCGACCTCCCCGCACCCATAGCTCCTGAATCGGTAGACCGTGGATGCATCCAAGTAGTTGTCCGGAGGCAGTTGGTCGAAACTGTCTTTGACTGGGCCGGGGACCTCTCCCACCGGCCACACCTGGAAACGGGTTCGTGTTGGGTCAAGATGAAGACACTGCAACGGCTTATTGAATTTGCCATGCATTGCTGGCTCCTCGGTTTCATTGGCCGGCTTTCCGAAGCTTGCTGTTGCGGATGCCGTAGTTGAAATAGATGAGAACGCCCATGGCGAGCCAAAGAGCCAAACGGATCCACGCGTCCACGGGCAGGGCTGACATGACCCAAACGCACGTGGCCGCGCCCAGAGGCCCCACGATGCAGGGCCAGGGCGTCCTGAAGGGGCGCGCCGCATTCGGGTTGGTCTTCCTGAGCAAGGGAATTCCCGCGCACACGATCATGAAGGCCAGAAGGGTGCCAATGGAGACGAGTTCCCCCACCAGACTCAGCGGCAGGACCCCGACACCTCCCGCGATGGCAACGGTCGCCATGGCGATGGCCACGTGGGGGGTGGAATGACCGGCGTGAAGACGGTCGAACCAGGGCAGCAGGCCGTCCTTGGCCATGGCGTAGAAAATCCTGCTCTGGCCGTAAATGAAGGTGATCAGCACGGAGGTCAAGCCCGCGAGGGCGCCGACCTTGACCAGGACGGAGATCAGCCTCTGCATCCCCGCCGGCCAACCATGAAGCGACACGATGCGGTCGATGCCCAAGGCGATGGGATCGGAGATGCCCAGTTGCTTGTAGGGCACCACTCCGGTGAGCACGAGGGAGACCAGCACGTAGAGCGCCGTGCACACGGCCAGGGACCCGATGATGCCCCGGGGGATGTCCCTCGATGGATTCCGGCACTCCTGGGCGGAAGTGGCGACGATGTCAAACCCGATATAGGCGAGGAAGACGACCCCTGTGCCCGCCATTACCCCTGGCCATCCGTAGCCGGTCACTTCCCGCCCGTTCTTCAGCAGGGGGCTTTCCAGAGGAATGAACTGAAGCGGCCCCAAGGCTTCGGGATTGGCTTTCCAGAGTGAGGGATCCATCACCGACCAGCCCGCGAAGACGAAGCCGAGGATCACTGCGAGCTTGGTGAACACCATCAGGTTGTTGGCGAAGGTACTTCCTCTCACGCCGCGGTAGACAATCGTTCCCACCAGCAGCACGATGAGCGACCCGGGCACATTCCAGATGCCGCGCACGAGGGTGCCATCGACGAGGGTGATGGTTTCCCAGGGACCCCTGCAGAAAGCCAGAACTCTGGCCGGAAGGTGCAACCCGAACTGTTTTTGCAGGAGCGAAAGGAAGTACCCGCCCCAGGCATGCCCGACGATGACCGCCCCGAAGGTGTATTCCAGGATCAAGTCCCAGCCGATGATCCAGGCCATGAACTCGCCCAGCGTGGCGTAGGAGTATGTGTAGGCGGACCCCGAAACCGGCAGCATCACCGCCATTTCGGAGTAGCAGAGACCGGCGAGGAGACAGAGCAGGCCTGCCAGCACGAAGCTGTAGGCGATGGCGGGCCCCGCATAATAGGCTGCTCCGGCGCCGGTCATGGTGAAGATCCCGGCTCCGACGATTGCGCCGATACCGATCAGGGCCAGGTTGAAGGAGCCCAGCGTGCGTTTTAATCCTGTTTTTCCTGATGCCTTGGCATCTTTCCCTTCCGCCTCATGCACTATCTTGGCAATGGGCTTCTTGATGAACAGATTCAACATCACTACTCTCCTTGAATGCATACCTTGGCCTTAATGCATTAATGCACATAAAGGTCAGTATTTATTCGAATGCGGCACAGACAAGGGTGGCGCATCTGGGTAGAGTGGTGCTAATCATGAATGAGATGTTTCATGTGAACTCTAATAAAATCATAATACAAATTATAATATTAAATTATAAGTGTGACATTTAAATTTGTTGAAAATCAAGCTGAAACTTCGAATGACTTTCGCGCAGCCACGAAGTATGGCCCACCCGGAATGGCCTACAGCGTTCGACGAGCGGACCCTTGACCGTCAAGCCATGGAGATAGGGGTGGGTCCCTAATAAAGGAGGTGATGATCATGCATCGCAACACGAATAATGCTTATGTTGGCTACCTAATTAGGTAGCCAACGCCAAAGCTTAACGAAGGGAGATACCGTTAAGGTATCTCCTTTCGAATTCAAGATAAGAGGATTGACGTGATTATCGTACGCCCACATCTATATCACCAACTCGGTGCAGCCGGAGGTGTCCACTTCCGGGTCCTTACAAATGATCGGCTCTCCGCGAGCCTCCGCATCGATGACGCGGGCATTTATGCTTCCACGGGCATTATTACCTTCGGGGATGAAAAGGAACTGGCCGCCCTGTTCGAAGGTATTGCGCTCCCGACGCCTGGGCATGTGCTTGTGATCGCCCCGGACTCCGGCTTTTCGTCTCCGGCGCCTGAGCGCCTGGGCCCGCAACGCAAGCTCCTGGTGCTGCCCTGCAATGCCAGCGCAATCCAGGACGCGGATATCCAGCACTACCTCGCAGCTATGGAGGCAACGGACGTGCTGGCACAAAAGGCCTGGAGCGACCGTTTCTTTCGCCTTGGCGAATCCTCCGGACATCTCGCCTTCACCGATGAGGCCGCCGGCACTCGCGCGCGTTTCGACCATCGGGATCGGGGCTATGAATGGTTTGAGCAGTTGGGCCCGGTGGAGTGGGGCGGCCAGCAGTTCTGCCCTGCCGGGGAGATCAGTGTGCTGCCCCTATCCCACGGACGTTTTGATTCTTCCCGGCGCCTGGCTCTCACCGGCGAATTGGCATTGCGTGGCCTGCCGATTGTGCATTCCGGGACCCCTTCCTTCCTGAGGGAAGACCAGGAAAGGATCTTCGCCGAACTGGCCAGCCTGGAGGGTTCCACGGTCATCGCCGGGGTGGAGGACGGCGTCATCCGGTCCCTCCGGGCCGACGGCGCTGGCGGCGGGCGCGCCAGGGCCATGCTCGAAGCCCTGTTCCAAGTGGATTCCCGTTATCGGATCATCTGGGAAATCGGCATCGGCAGCAACACGACCATGGCGCTTCTCCCTGCCAACCGGACACCGAACGAGGCATACGGCCATCACCAGGGCTGTGTGCACTGGGGATTGGGTTTGACACCCTGGACCCAGTATCATGTGGATCTTCTCTGCCCCGATACCCTGGTCGCTACGGATCGCGGCGAACGCCTTGCCGGCGGCCGAAACCCAATGCTCCGGATACCCAGTGTGGGGTGCCCATGTGTCAGCTAGAAACTCCTGAAGGTCCGGTGCGTATTCGGGAAGTAACTGGCGAGCCCGGCCTTGACGCGGTCAGGGAGCTGTTTCGCGAGTACGCCGAGGGGTTGGGGGTTGACTTGACCTTTCAAGGCTTTCAGAAGGAACTGGCCACATTGCCGGGCGTCTACGCTGCCCCTGGAGGGGGACTCTTCCTGGCTGAAGCGGGGGCCTTGGCTGCAGGCACGGTGGGCTTTCGCCCCTTCGCGCCAGGGCTATGCGAATTGAAAAGACTATACGTGCGCCCTGAATTCCGCGGGGCAGGGGCCGGACGGGCCCTGGTGGAAGCCGCCCTCGCCAGCGCCATCGCCCGAGGTTATGGGGAGATGGTTCTGGATACGCTTCCGTCCATGGCGGGGGCCCTCGCCCTCTACCGCCGGCTGGGGTTCCGGGACATCCCTCCCTTCTATGAGAATCCCATCTCTGGAACCCGTTTTCTGGGTCTGCGCCTGGGAGGCTGAAGCATCCTCCTGGCATGGGTGCCAGAGGGGCCGCGAGGCTCATGCGGTGGGCGCTCCGTTCCCGGACGGGCCCGCTTTGCGGATGGCCAGTGCCTTATTCCCAATCTCGGGTTTTCGAACGGCCAATCCCAGCCGCTCGGCTTCCTCCTCCAGCACGCCTTCGAAGGCAGCCACCAGGTGGGCTGCATCAGAAAGGGGGAACTGATTCCGGATCTGGTCCTCAATATTCGTAAAAGCCTGACGCAGGACCTCACGCAGCGCTTCATCCATGGCCTGGGGTACCACAACGTAGACCTTCTGGGGCCTGCCCTCCACATTGAGATATCCGGACGGACGAACGAAGCCGAGCTTGAGCAGGCTGTCCACCGCCCGTTTTACCCGGAAATAGACCGCCTTGGGCCCCTCCTCCAGATCGGTCTTAAGGGTGCCGCGGGAGGAGGCATGGTATAGGATCTGGCCGGTGGTGAGGCCCTGCGGGAATTCCTCCAGCATCTGGATCACAATGCGGAGCACCCCGCTGCTGCCCGCATTGGGATGGGGCGGCTTGGGTGTCATTCCGTACATCTCCCAGCACTCAAAACGTGGATTCCATCCAGGTCGGCCAGATGGAAGTGGGTGAACTTGGCGGCCATACTGGCATCCCTGCGCGCAGGGGATCCTGCCCGGTGTATTTTGAATGTCTTGAGCGGGGCTTTGGTTCACCGCTGGAGGGCTTGGCGTTGGGACCACTGGTTGGAAAAGCTGGCACGCGACTGCTCTGGACAGGATCCCATTCGGCCAATAATCGCGCGGGTAAGATCCCGACCGGGGCCGGGCGGCAAGGTCTCCAGCCCCCGCCCAAGGATCCCGCCTCCCCGCGAATCCAACCGCCCGGTCAGGACGAAACGGACGGCAGCCAGGCCCCCTCGGGCTCGTTGTAAAAGCCCACGCTCATGAGCGTCATGGGCTGCACCACCCGCAACCCTTCGGCCAGGCACCAGCGGAACAGCCCGGCGTTTCGGGTCGGCACCAGCACGCCCGGGCCCTGGAAGCCGTCGGCGGAGGCGAGGAGGGCTTTCAGGTCGGTGGTCCCCTCCGCGGCGGCGTGGCCGAAGAAGGCCAGGGCGCTGGCGTAGCCGGTGATCCGGCCTTCGCGTTCCACCAGCCGGGCCTCGCCGGCGCGGATCATCTGCTCCAGTTCGGCCCGGCGCTCGAAGCCGTGCACCCGGCGGGCCACGGCGCAGCAGGCGTCCAGGTCGTCCAGGCGGGCAGGTCGCACGGCGCATCCGGGGAGGCCGCGGGTGCGGGTTCGCCCCTGCATGCAGGAAAGGGGCTCCCGGGCGTCGAAGCCCAGGCTCGCGTAGAGCGCCATGGTGCGGTTGTGGAAGGCGGCCTGGACCAGCCGCACGCCCGCGGCGCCCCGGCCCCGCTCGCGCTCCAGGGCCGCTTCCATGAGCCGGCGCCCGGCCCCGGCGTTCTGGGCGGCGGGATCGACGGTGATGGGGCCCAGGCAGACCACCGGTGCGCGTTCGTCCAAGCAGACGCTGCCGATGATCCGTCCCTCGTGGAGCGCGACCATGCAATGGAAGCCCGGGTCCCCGAAGGGCTGGCCGAGCATGCCGATGGCGGCCTCGAGGCTCGGGAAGTCGGAGGGGAAGTTGTGGGCGCGGCTGAGGGCGCCGAAGGCTTCGTAGCAGATTTGGCCGCAGGCGGGCGCATCCCCGGGCGTCGCCTGGCGGATGTCCAGACGGGTGGCGAGGCTCAAGGTCATGGGTTCCTCCAAAGGGATGACAGGGGTCAGAGCAAGGGCAATGCCACATTCCCCGGCGGTGGGCGGGATGCCCCGGAACGCCCTGGCGGCGGGATCCCGGGAGCGGAGGAGGCCCATCGGGAACCCGCCCCGGGTCCGGAAACCGTAACGGAATGGATGCACTCCGTGCGGGCCCCGGGGGCCCGGGAGGGGGGTGGGTGATGCGCTAATCGAAGCAAATAGATAACTAGAAGGTCACGAGAAAGGCCTTGAGGAGGCTGTCACGGATCCTGACACCCACCGTCCGGGACCGTTACGCCTGTGGGCGGGAATCGCGGAGGGGCGGCGCCGTCCGCGGCCCCGATGAGCCTGACCAGGTCGCGCAGGGGCTCGGGGTCGTCATCCCCGGCGACGCGGTTGGAGCGGATGACGCCGCAGCGCCGGCAGCGGTGCAGGAGCGCCATTTCCGCGCCATGGCGGACCCACACGCTGATGGGATCCATGACGCCCCTGCACAGGCTGCGCCGGTCGCCCACCGTGACGTCCACGTGGAGGCTCCGGAGGCAGCGCGGGCAGTGGTTGCGCTGGCGGGTTCCCTGGGCTTCTCCCGGCACGGTGGTGCCGCAATGGGCGCAGAGGAAGGCCTGGGGCAGACGATGGGGGAGGTGCCCTCGGGGAGGGCGTTGATCGCGGGACATTCGTTCACCGTTTCTTGAAGGACTTCTGAAGTTTGCTGATGCGGCGCCATTTCTCCTCGCGTTCGCGCCAGAGGTGCTCGTCGCTGCGGGCGGCCTCGAAGGCCACTTCCCTGCGAAGGCGCAGGTAGTGGCCGTAGCGGTCCGGGTCGATGGCGCCTTCCGCCAGGGCGGCCTGCACGGCGCACCCCGGTTCGGCGCCGTGGGTGCAATCGCGGAAGCGGCACCCCTGGGCCAGGGAGGCGATGTCCGAGAAGGCGGTATCCAGGTCGGAGCCCTCGGCGCAGAGGCCCACTTCGCGAATGCCAGGCGTGTCGATGAGGCACCCTCCGCCCGGCAGCAGGAAGAGCTCCCGCAGGGACGTGGTGTGGCGCCCCCGGCCATCCGAGGCGCGCACCTCCCGGGTGCGCCGCACGTCGCTCCCCATGAGGGCGTTGAGGAGCGTCGACTTCCCGGCGCCCGACGAGCCCACCAAGACGCCGGTGCGTCCTTCGGGAAGGAGCTCCGGAAGCGCCTCCAGGCCCTCGCCGGTCCACGCGGAGATCGCCTGGACCCTGACGCCGGGGGCGACGCCTTCGATCCGGGCGGTGAAGGCTTCCCATTGGGGGTTGAGGTCGCGCTTGGTGAGCACCGCCACGGGCCGGGCGCCGCTGCCCCAGGCCAGGGAGAGCAGGCGCTCCATGCGGGCCGGGTTGAAGTTCCGGTCCAGCCCCATGACCAGGAGGATCACGTCGAGGTTGGCCGCGAGGCACTGGGAACCGCCGCCCGCGCCGGTCCACGACCGCGTGAGCGAAGCTCCGCGGGGGATCAGCTCCACGACGGAGGCTTTCGAGGGACCGGGGTTGGCCTGGAGGAGGATCCAGTCCCCGGAGCAGAGGCTCAACCCGGTGCGCTGGAGACGCTCGCGGAGGCGGCCCGTGGGCACGGCCCAGCATTCGCCGAGGGCGGTCTGGGCGAGCACGAGGCCACGGGAGGCGGCCACCACCCGTCCCGGCTCGCAGCCGGGAGAAGCGATGGTGCGGAAGGCCTCGGCGTGGGCCGGGGACCAGCCGAAGGGCGCGAGGGAATCGAAGGTTGGCAGGCCGGGGCCCGCGGACGAATGGTTTTGCTGCGTCATGGTGGATTTCCTGGATGAATGACCACTCAAGCCCCCCAAGGGGGCGCTGCCGAGAGGGCGAGGGCCGGAGCCTAGGCCACGGCCCCGGAGACTTCAACCGTCTCCAGGCTCATCCAGGTTGTCGTGTGCTGATGGCGCATCCAGACTCCGCATCCAGCATAGGGATTCGCCGGGCGGATGGCAAGGCCGGCGCCGGGGCAATCCCTCCGAACAGGCCGTCGCTACGCCTTTCCCGGCCGAACGCCGTCCGGGGGGCGGGTCCAGCCTGGGACCCGCCACGGGACCGGGGCGGTTTCCGGACGCGAAGACGGGGTAGGCATTACCCGGCCCGAAGCGGCTCAGTCCTTGGCATCACGAGAAGCGATTTCCCAAAAGTCGGGCCTCTGCTCGGCTCGAACTGTCGCCAGGGCCTCTTCCAACTCCTTGATGGCCGGCCCGGTCCAATGAATGGTCGTCACTTGTGCGCCCACTTCCTCAAACGTTGGCCAGCCTCCTGATGGCTGATCACATCACCTTCGACAAGAGCCTGGCGGCCACGCTCAACCGCCGCCGGTAACTGCGCCTTCTGCGTCCAGGCATCAATCAATTGGGCAATGCTCACCCCTTGCTCGGCCGCCATCACCCTCAGTGCGTGGGCGGTCCCCTCCGGCACCACCATGGATACTTTTGTCGTAGGTCCCTCAAACATCTTGGGTCGGCCGATGGTCATAGGGTCTCCTTTAATGGAAATATATTCTTTTATCTCCCAAAGTCCACCCCGGCTTTCACCTTCAAGGTAGGTGAGGAATCATGAAAGCGGAAAACGATCTCTCCAAATTGAAATCACGGAAGAACCCTTGCGTCTCCAAGCTGAAGAGGCCTGTCACGATGAGGCTCTCCGAGGATGTCGTTGCGTATTTCAAGAACATGGCAACCGAGGCCGGTATTCTGATGGTTACCGGACTAGGATGGGGGTTTCAACCGCACAACGGCCCCGGGCCAAATCCCAGGGCAGCTGCCCATTCGATGGAGGGAACGGCATGAGCGACAAACCCTTCTTCCTGGACCTGCCCTTGCCCAAGGAGCTGGTGCGCCATTTCCGGGACGGCGGCTTGACCTTCGATCTGTCCCTCGAAGACCGCCGCAGGTGCGGCCTCATCCTGGAGGCGTATTTCTCGGATCCCCGCGAAGGCGCCGAGCCCCATCCCTGGTTCATGCCCGTGATCTTCGGCGGGGTGACGTTCACCCGCACCCCGTTCTGGGCGGTGATGCTCGCCATGGGGATCTACGGCTACCTGGCCGAGGGCAGCCCGGCGCCAGGCCTCTATGGGCCGGGCGCCTTGGGCCTGGGCTACCACGCCCTGAGAATTCCCGAGGCGGAACCCTTCACGCTCGTCAAGGACGGGAAGCGGCTCAAGGTGACCGATGCCTTCCTCCGCCTGGACCACAAGGTCGATCCCGACCTGTGGATCGATTACTACGGTTTGGTGCCCCTTAAGCCCGAGGTCCGGGTGATTCCCTTCACGCTGATCCCGGCCGGGGATCTCAGCGGGTGCGTGGCCGGGGCCGTCCTGGCGGTCCAGGAACCCTTGGCCTTCCTCAACCCCTTGAAGGAGACCTTTCACCCCGCGGACATCGGCCGGTTCTTCCGGGAGGAACCCAGTCCGACCCGGCTCTTCGCCCACCGGGAACGGCTTTTCGACATTTCCAGGATCCCGGACGACGGCCGGGCGGAAGCGGGCCTGGAGGTGGGAATCGCATTGATTCGGAGGGGGGTGGCTTTTCCCTTGGGTTGATTGCCGGATAATCGATTAATTCGCGTTGGGAAATCCGCTATCCTGGCGTCCGACATCCCGGAGCACTGGAATAAACGGGCCGCGGGCCGGGCGCGGCCCGGTGCCCTCTGATAGCGTGGTGACCGCCCGGTTCGCGCCGGCCTTTTCAAAGAGACCAGGGATTGGGGAAAATCCCCTACCACAAAAAGGAACACGCGTGTCTCCGAACCGTATCAAAGCGCCGATCCCCCCTTGGGCCGTGACGCCTGCGCGTCCGCCGGGATTTCGCCTGCTGGGGGACGCGCGATCGATCGTTTATTGGCAGACCGATGGCGCGGGCGTCCTGATCCCGACGGCCGGCGACTGGGACCGGTTCCCGGGATGCCCGCCGGGCGAAGGCCGCGGAGCGGATTGGCTCAAGGACGTCGTCAAGGAGGACCGGAAGGAGTGCCGGGCGGCCTGGAAGCAGGCGGTGAAGACCGGAAGTCCCATGGCCTTCCTGTTCCGGATGGCGGTGAACGAACCCCGGCCGAGGTGGATCCGGTGCCGGGCCGTGCCCGTGCCGGGGGAAGGCGGCACGCGCCTTTCCGGTTCCTTCGAGGACATCACCCCGGAAATGGAAGGCGTGATCACCATGCACGAGGGGTGGTCGGTGACCCTTTCCCTGCTGGATTATTCCCCGCTTCCCACCAGCGTCGTCTCCATGGCCACGGGCGAGCTTCTGTACTCGAACCTTTCCCTGCAGGCCCTCCTGCGGGTTCCCGAAGCCCTGGCCGGAAAGGTGGACCCGGCGATGTTCTACGCGGACACGCGGGATCTCGAGGACCTGAAGAGCCGGGTGGCGATGCAGGGCCTGGTGGAGGACTTCGAGTGCCGGATGAAGACCCTGGACGGGACGGGCTTCTGGGCCAGCCTCACCGCCCGGCGGATCATCTTCATGGGAATGCCGGTGCGCATCGTGACGATCCGGGACATCACGAACGCCAAGGCCATGCTGGACCGGCTCGCGGAGAGCGAACGCAGGTTCCGCCACCTGTTCGAGCAGCATTCGGCGATCATGCTCCTGGTCCTGCCCCAGGACGGCCGGATCCTGGATGCCAATCCGTCGGCCTGCGCGTTTTATGGGTATTCGCTGGACGAGATCCGCGGCATGACCATCCATGGGATCAATGACCTTGAACCGGGGGCGCTGGCGGAGCAGTTGTCGAAGGCCATAACCCGGAAGGTCAATCACTTCACGTTCTCGCACCGGCTCGCCAGCGGCGAGCGCCGGGTGGTGGAGGTGGAGTCGGTTCCCATCGAATGGTCCGGCCTCATCGTCCTGTTCTCGATCGTCCACGACATCACGGAACGCCGGCTCGCCGAGGAAGCGCTCAAACGGAGCGAGATGGTCCTGAAGCAGGCCCAGGACCTGGGAGGAATGGGGCACTTCATCCTGGACGCGAAAACGGGAGCGGTGGAAACCTCGGCCATGCTGGACCACATCCTGGGCCTGCCGGCGGGCGAGCCGAAGACGCTCGGCACGCTCCGCAAGGCGATTCACCCCGCCTTCCTCCAGGAATTGCTCTCCTCCGGGCCTGGGCCGTCCGCGAGCAGGGAGGTGCAGGGGGAGTTCTCCCTCCGATCGGAGGACCCCCGGCTGGTGCGGTGGGTGCAGGTGCGCGCCCTGCTGGAAACGTCCCGGTCGGGGCAGGGCGACAAGGTGCTGGGCACGGTGCTCGACATCACGCAGCGCCGCCATCAGGAGATGCTGGGCATGGAGATGGAGGCCCAGGTGGCCAAGGGAAGGATGGCCGCCTACATCGCCCACGAGATCAACGGACCGCTGGCCGGAATCAAGAACGCGTTCCTGCTGGTGGAATCGGCCCTGCCTCCCGATCACCCCGATCGCCGGTACGCCGACCTGATCAAGGACGAAATCAGGCGGATCAGCACCATCGTCAAGATGCTGTATGAACTGAACAAACCCGTGGATCCCAACCCCGAGGACGTGGCGGTGGGAAAGGTGCTTTGTGAGATCCGGACGCTCCTCGTCAGTTACGCGCGAACCCGCAGGGTGGAGATCGTCCAGTCGGAAAAGGGGCTGGACGCCACGGCAAGGCTGAACGTCAGCGCCATCCGGCAGCTCCTCTACAACCTCATCCAGAACGCCATCGAGGCTTCCCCCGCCGGGGGCAAGGTCACCTGTGAAGCCGAACTGGCGTCGGGAACGCTCCGGCTCAGCATCACGGACGAAGGTCCGGGCGTTCCGGCCGACCTGACCGAGCGCATCTGGGATCAAGGGTTCACCACCAAGGGCGAATCGCCCCAGGGGGGACTGGGGCTGGGGCTGGCCACCTGCATGAGGCTGGTCACGTGCATGGGCGGCACCCTTCAGTTCCGGAACGGGGCCGGCGGCGGGTGCACCTTCACGGCCCTGGTGCCTGAAGCCAAGCCCGCCCTGCCGAAAAACCGCCTGGATGGGGAGACCGAACCATGAACCACGAAGAGGCGGAGGCCCTGGGTCGCCTGCTCATCGTCGATGATGAGCCCACCTTCCTTCTCAGCACGGCCGAGCTGCTGCGCCGGAACGGCTACCTGGTCCATTCCGCCAAGGACGGTTTCGAGGCGCTCGTGCGCCTGGAAACGAATACGTATGACGCGCTTATCTCCGACATCATCATGCCCGGGAACGAGGACCTGGAATTCGTCCGCAAGGCCACCCAGCTCGACCCGTTCCTGCTCGTCATCCTCGTGACGGCCTATCCGGCGCTTCCCACCGCCATCGGCGCCATCCAGCTGCCCGTCGAAGCCTACATGGTGAAGCCCGTCAATTTCCAGGAACTCCTGGAAACGGTCCACCGGGTGGTCAAGAACTCCCAGATCCGGCGGGTCCTGGGGGCCTCGCAGGAGAGGCTGGAACTGTGGAACCGGCGCCTCCAGGGGGTGAGGGCCAAGGCCTCGTCCGGGGTCCGGGACGGCAACCAGAACGCGGCCCTGGATTTCCTGCGGCTGGCCGTGGGCAACCTCGCCGGGACCCTCATGGACATGGAGACGCTGCTGGACCTGATCGACGTGCCCGCGGAAGGGGGACAGCCCTGCACCATCCAGAACTGCCCACGGATGACCAATTGCCGCCAGGTCATCGGGGAGTGCGTGGACGTCCTCGAAAAGACCAAGACGGCTTTCAAGTCCAGGGCCCTCGCCAACGTGAGGTCCCAGCTCGAGGGGCTCCTGCGGGAATGAACCATCCCTGGCGGTGGGATTGACGGGGTGGGGGTGGATTCATTAACATGATTGCATCATAAAGTTCCGCTTTTCGAGTGGAACGCCTTGACGGGCAGGTACTTAGATCCTGCAAGTCGTAAGGCACAACCGATTCGCCCCTGGCGACGGTTGTGCCTTTTTCCGTTGCCTGGATTTCCGAACCCGCCCCGGGCGAAACGATCACCTTGATGTGGAGAGCTTGAAATGACGGTGGATGCCGAAAATACCCGGGGCCGGCTGCTCATCGCCGACGACGAGGCCACCTTCCTCCTGAGCACGGCCGAATGGCTCCGCAGGAATGGATTCCTCGTGCATACCGCCCGGGACGCCTTCGAGGCGCTGGCGCTCATGGAATCCAACACGTATGACGTCCTCATTTCGGACATCGTCATGCCGGGGAATGAGGACCTGGCCTTGGTGCACCAGGCTTCCCGGCTCGACGCCTCCCTGCTCGTCATCCTCGTGACGGCCTATCCGGCCCTTCCCACGGCCATCGGCGCCATCCACCTCCCCGTGGCGGCCTACCTGGTCAAGCCCGTTCCGTTCCCGGAGTTCCTCGAAACCGTGCACCGGGTCGTGCGGGACGCCCAGGTCCGGCGCGTCCTGGGGGCTTCGCAGGAGCGGCTCGAAACCTGGAACCGGCGGCTCCAGGGGGTCCACGCCAAGGCCTCCTCCGGCGCCCCGGGGGGCAACCGGAATGCCGCGGTGGACGTCCTCCGCCTGGCCGTCAACAACCTCGCGGGCACCCTCAACGACATGGAGACCCTGCTGGACCTGGTCCAGGTCCCCCCGGACGGGGAACGGGTCTGCACCATCGTGAACTGCCCCCGGATGAACCGGTGCAGGCGGGTGATCGGGGAGTGCGTCGACGCCCTGGAGAAGACCAAGACGGCCTTCAAGTCCAGGGACCTCGCCAACGTAAATGTTAAATTAAAACGACTAATGAACGAATGAACCATTCGATATTTTTGGATTGACTGGATGGGAGGGGCTGAATAATATTGACCTTTCAAATCGTTCCGCTTTCCGAGTGGAACGCCTTGACGGGCAGGTGCTAGGAACCTGCAAGTTGTAAGGCGCAGCTTCATCGCTTCACGCGATGGCTGCGCCTTTTTTTATTGGCCAAATTCATGAATCGTTCGGCTTTGTCAAACCAGACGGCGCTTCCCCGGTCGAGGGGCCAGGCGGGACTTTGGGCCGTGGCCTCCGCGGTCCTCGTCGCCGCCCTGGGAATCGGGCTGGCCGCCCCCGCCTGGGCCGAACCCGGCGGGGTCCGGAGCGCCGAAGGGACGCTCACGCTCCTCCAGGCCATGATCCTGGCCGGAGGGTGGCTGATCCTGGGAAGCCGGGGGAAGGGGCCCCGCCGGGCGGGGCGGGTTTCCTTCGTCCTGGCGGGGGCCGTCGCGCTCCTGGGCGTGGGGGGATGGAGCGCAGGCGAGCTCCTGCCTCGGCTTTCCGCCTCGGAAGCGCTTGCCCTGGCGGCGTCCGCCCTCGCGCTGGAAGGGGCCGGGAACCGGCGGTGGGCCAACCTCGGAGCGAGCCTTGCCGTTGGCGCGGTCGCGTTGGCCAGCTTCGCCCTTCTGGAATGCGTCGCCGGGGTGCCTCCGTCCCCATCGGCCTGCAGGCTCGGCCCCGTGGCGGTCCTCGGTCACCTCGTCACCTGCGCGGCGGGCACGGGTCTGGTCCTGGCGGCCGGGGTCCATGGCTGGCCGCTCGCGTCGTTCCGCCGGGAACCGCAGGGAACCGGGGACGCGACCCTGGCCTGGGGTCCATTCCTGGTCTTCCTGGCCGGCGTGGCCATCATCGGGCTGGCGGGGGCCTTCCATTTCCGCACGGAAATCCAGGGCGCCCGGCGGGCCCTGCGTTCCGAAATGCGCGCCATCACGGCCCTGAAGGCGCGGCAGCTGGCGATGTGGTTCCAGGAACGGCATGCCGAGGCGCCCGGCGCCGGACCCCAGGCTCCGGACTTCCAGGGGCTTCACGCCGAGCCCGCCAAGGCCATCCTTTCCCTTCTGGATTTCTGGCCCAATCCTGGAACCAGCGCCAGGACGTTCCTGCTGCCCCGCGAAGGCCAGGGGGGGGCCCGGGGGTTCGATCCCCAGGCCGCGGGGGGCGGCGCGGAACCAGCACCGGTGCCGTCCAGCCTGGTTCGGGAAGGCTTCGAGGGGATCCTGGAACTGCCGGACGGGCGTGGCTCGCGGATCCTGGCTTCCTTCGCGCCGGTTCCGGGAACCCCCTGGGAGATGGTGGTCCAGATGGACCAGGACGAGATCCTGGGGGCCTTCCGGCGGGATGCCCTCCGGGACTTCCTGATCCTGGCGGGGATCACCGCGGGGCTGGCCCTCGCATGCCGCGCCTGGTTGCGCGACCGGGAGCAGGAACGCCTCAGGGGCCTCTGGGCGACCCGGCAGGAACGAAAGGTCCTGGAGGACCGCCTGGACCTGCTCATGCGGCAGGGAAGCGACATCCTGTTCCTCCTGGACCTCGATGGGGTGATCCTGGACGCGAACGCGCGGGCCGTGGAGACCTACGGGCTCACCGCGGAGGCCATGAAGGGCAGGGCGATCCGGACCTTCCGCGCGGAAAGCGAAGCGCCGGATTTCGAGGCGGCCTTCAACGCGGCCCGGGGAGGGCGCCCGACCCACTACGAGACGGTCCATGTCCTGGGGAAGGGCGATCCCTTTCCGGTGGAAGTGAACCTGCGTCCCGTGGTGCTGGGGGAAGAACCTTATGTGGCCGCCTTCATCCGGGACATCACCGAACGCACGCGCAAATCCAATGAGCTGCTCAGGATCAATCGCCTGTACGCCACCCTGTCCCAGATCAACCAGGCGATCCTGACCTGTCAGGCCCCTGGGGAGCTTTTTGATCAGGTGGTTCGCATCCTCGTTGAGACAGGCCAGTTCCGACTGGCCTGGGCCGGACTGCACCACGGGGGGCAGGAAGCGTTCCAGGGCCCGGCGGGCCTGGGGGAGCTGCCCCGGCTGGATCTGGCTCACGGGGGACGGACCCTGGCGGAAGGCGACACGATCATCCTGAACCGCCTGGCTGGGCCCGGGGCTGGGGTCCCGTGGCAGGATGCGGCGGCCAGGAACGGCATCGCCTCGGCGGCCGGGATCCCCATCCGGCGGGGCACGGACGTCTTCGGCGGGCTGGTGGTGTTCGCGGGCGAGGCGGACTGCTTCGGCCAGGAGGAGGTCCATCTGCTGGACGAGGCCGCCCGGGACGTGGCCTTCGCCCTCCAGCAGTTCGAGAAGGACGAGGTGCGCAAGCGGGCCGAGGCGGCCCTGCGCGAGAACCAGGCGTTCCTGAACCAGGCGCAGGAAGTGGGCATGGTCGGAACCTACCGGTTCGATATCCCCGGGGATCGCTGGGAATCGAGCCCCTTCCTGGACCGGCTCTTCGGGATCCCGCCCGAGCACCCCCGGACGATGGAATCCTGGTTGGGGCTCGTGGAACCGGATAGCCGGGAGGGGATGAGGGCGTACCTGGAGGGGATCGTCAGGGACCGGGTTCCCTTCGACCGGGACTATCCGATCGTGCGTTTCTCGGATGGGGAGGTCCGCTGGCTGCACGGAAGGGGCGAGCTCGTCGCCGATGAATCCGGCGCGCCGCTCCGCATGGTCGGGGTCATCCAGGACATCACCCTGCGGGTGAAGGCGGACCAGGACCGCCGCAACCTGGAGATCCACCTCCAGCGGGTCCAGCAGCTGGAAAGCCTCGGGATCCTCGCGGGGGGGATCGCCCACGACATGAACAACGTCCTCGCCGCCATCCTGGCCCTGGCGTCCATCCAGGCCGGCGCGGCCCCTCCGGAATCCCCCCTGGCCAAGGCCATGGACACGATCACCAGGGCCTGCAACCGGGGCCGCGACGTCGTCAAGGGCATCCTGTTCTTCGCGAGGCGGAACCTCGCGGAGGTCACGGACCTGGATCTCAACGCCGTGGCCCGGGACATAAGCCAGCTGCTGAGCTACACGACCCTCAAGAAGGTCAACCTGCGGCTGGAGCTGGAGCCGGAGCTGGGAACGCTCCGCGCCGACGGGGTGGCCATCGCCCACGCCCTGATGAACCTCTGCGTGAATGCGGTGGACGCGATGCCGGGCGGGGGGAGTCTTCTCATCCGCACCGGGTCCGGTCCCGGCGGGGCCATCGACCTGGAGGTGAGGGATTCGGGCGAAGGGATGACGCCGGAGGTGCTCAAGCGGGCCATGGAGCCCTTCTACACGACCAAGCCCCAGGGCAAGGGCACGGGGCTTGGGCTGGCGATGGTATATGGAACCATGAAGGCGCACGACGGCGACCTGGTGCTCTCCAGCCGCCCAGGTGAAGGGACCAGCGCCATCCTTCGCTTTCCCGAATCCCGCAAGGTGAGGGCGGCCATTCCGCACGCCCCGGCCCCGCTCGCCGTCCAGGCGGGAGGGGCCCTCCGGGTCCTGCTGGTGGAGGACGACCCCCTCGTCCAGGAGACCACCTCGGAGCTGCTGGTCCTGTTGGGGCACCAGGTGGAAGTGGCCGGCAACGGCCTCGAGGCCCTCGACTGGCTGCGGCAGGGCCATGCCGCCGACGTGGTCATCCTGGATATGAACATGCCCGTTCTCAACGGTTCCCAGGCCCTTCCGCGCATCCTGGACCTCCGGCCCGACCAGAACGTGATCATCGTGACCGGATACCTGGATGCCGGGATCGGGGGATTGCTGGCTGAATTCCCGTCCGTGCTGGCCCTGGAAAAGCCCTTCAGCATCCGGGAACTTGCCGCGCGGCTCGCGGAACTCGGGGGGGCGGAGCGCAAGGGGCCTTCCGCCGCGCCGGCCTCCGGGGGCGGCCCATGAGCGGATGCCACCGGATATGGAAGCGCCCGCCCCGTGACCCGGGGCGCGCAACGACCCCCATCGGACCCCGCGGGTCCCCGTCAAAAGGAGCCACCCCATGGCGATGATTTCCTGGACTGTCCGTCTCGAGACCCGGCACCCCCAGATCGACGAACAGCACAAGGCCCTCATCCAGGCCTTCAATGACCTCCACCAGGCCATGAAGCAGGGCAAGGGCAAGGATGAAGTGGGCAGGACCCTGACCTTCCTCACGGACTACACGAAGACCCACTTCCGGATGGAGGAGGACCTGATGGCCCGTTCCGGCTATCCGGGGTCCCCCAGGCATCGCGAGGCCCATGCGGAGTTCGCCGCCAAGGCCACGGACCTGGCCGATCAGCACCGGCAGGGAAGATCCGTGATCACCCTTCCGGTCATGACGTTCATCGAAACCTGGCTCGTGGACCACATCCAGGGGGAAGATGTCCGTCTGGCGCAGTTCCTGAACGGCAAAGCCTGATGGACCGGATCCGCCGGGCCGTCGAAGGCCCATCGCCGGTACCCCAGGCCCGCGGGGCCATGGCGAAGCTGTCGTTCATCCCATGGAACCCGGACTGGGAGACGGGGGTCCCGAAGATCGACCGGGAGCATCGGGCCATGCTCGCCATGCTGGAAGGCCTGGTGAAGGCCCTGGCCGAAGGGCGGGAGACCCGCGAGATCCGAAGCGCGGTCTCCATGCTCACCCACTACATCCAGGACCACTTCCTCGCCGAGGAAGCCCTGATGGCCGCCTCGGGCTACCCGGACCTCGGCCGGCACCGCGGGGCCCACGATGGGTTGCGGGATCGCCTGGCCCGGATCGTCCTTCACGGCCGAAGCGAGCCCCGGGCGCTGCCCACCGAACTCGTGGGGTTCCTGATCGGATGGTTCCAGGAACACTTCTCCGGGGAGGACCGGCGGATGGCCGACCACCTCAGGACCCTGGCGCCGCCCCCCTCCCCCTGACGAAACCCGACCAACGCGGACCTGGAGCGTCCAGGTCGCCTCTGCCCATTCCAATCCAAGGCAAACACAGGAGTTCCCATGCAATGGTTCAAGTCCCTCCGCCTCGCCACCCAACTGGTTCTCGGCTTCCTGATCGTGGCCATCCTCGTCGCCGTGACCGGGACCGTCGGGTACCTCGAGGTGGCTTCCGCCAACGAGGCCAGCGAACGCCTCTACAGCAACGTGACCGTGCCCCTCAGCCAGATGAGCGACATCTCGACCGCGTTCCAGCGCGTCCGGGTCAACGCCCTGGAGGCCTGCTCGACCAAGGACCGGGAGCGCCGGGGCCAGGCCCTGGACCGCATCGCCAAATACCGGAAGGAAATCTCGGAAACCACCGCGCTCTTCGAGAAGACCATCCGCACCGAGGAGGGCCGCGGAAGGTTCAAGGAGCTCCAGCGGGAGAGGGAGGCCTATGGAAGCGTCCTCGATCGTGTGGTCGTGCTCCTGAATGCGAACCGCGAGGCGGAGGCCATGGAGCTGCTGGGCGGCGAAGGCCGGGCCGCCGCCACGAAGGAACAGGAGATCATCGATGCGATCCAGGCGGCCAAGGTCCAAACCGCCAAGGAGACCGCCGAGGCCAATCGGATCCAGGGCGAGCGGTCCGCGAGGATCATGGTGGCCATTTCCCTCTTCGGCCTCGCGCTCGGATCGGGCATCGGCATGCTGTTCGCGGTGTTCATCAAGCGGGAAGTGGGCGGGGAGCTCACCACGGCCCGCGCCACCGCGCAGCGCGTGGCCGAGGGGGACCTCACCGTCCAGATCGACCTGGCTCCCGGTGACTCCACCAGCGTCATGGCGGCCATCAAGAACATGGTCGAAAAGCTCTCCTTCATTGTCGGGCAGGTGCAGGAAGCGTCCGGGTCCCTGGTCGGCGCGGCGGAGCAGCTGAGCGCCACCGCCCAGACCTTGAGCCAGGGCGCCAGCGAACAGGCCGCGAGCGTCGAGGAAACCAGCGCCAGCGTGGAAGAGATGAGCGCGTCCATCGCCCAGAACAACGAGAATGCCAAGGTCACCGGCGATATCGCCAACCGCACCTCCAAGGAAACGGTGGAAGGGGGCCAGGCGGTGAAGGAAACCGTCGGCGCCATGAAGCAGATCGCCAGCAAGATTTCCATCATCGACGAAATCGCCTACCAGACCAACCTCCTGGCCCTGAACGCGGCCATCGAGGCGGGCCGGGCGGGGGAGCACGGCCGGGGCTTTGCCGTGGTGGCCGCGGAAGTGCGCAAGCTGGCTGAGCGCAGCCAGGTCGCGGCGGAGGAAATCAGCGGTCTCGCCGCGGGAAGCGTGGGACTGGCGGAACGTGCGGGAAGCCTGCTGGAAACCATCGTTCCATCCATCCAGAAGACCTCGGACCTGGTGATGGAAATCACGGCGGCGTCCGCGGAGCAGAACTCCGGCGTGGGCCAGATCAACGCGGCCATCGGCCAGATCAGCCAGGCCGTTGCGCAGAGCGCCGCGGCTTCGGAGGAGTTGGCCTCCACGTCAGAGGAAGTGAGTGCCCAGGCCGTCGAACTCCAGGAGACGATCGGGTTCTTCAAGCTCGCCCATGCGCCGGGCACCGGACGGAAGCGCGCCGCTCTCCCGGGAGCGGGACGTTCCGCCCGGAAGGTCACCCTGGCCGAACAGGGGGAAGCGGAGTTCACGCGATTCTGACCCCGTAACCGGAGGCAGGGCCGGAGGCGGGCGCGCCCCCGCCGGCCCTCCCTCTGGGGATCCGGCCAGCCCTGGGGGGCCTCCGGCCCCATGCCGCGGTTCTTCCTTGCTTGAGGCCCACCATGATCGAATTCGAACCCTCCCAGGACGAGAGCCTGGTCCAGCTGATTCCCCCCCGCTCCGAGGTGGAGGCCCACGTGGCCCTCATCCAGGCCTTGCCCGAGGAGGAGCGCCTCCTCGGGGAGATCCTGGTGGCCGGCGGGTGCCTCACGGCCCAGGACCTGGATGAGGCGCTCCGGATCCAGGAGGCCGAAGCCTCCGCCCGCAGGATCGGGACCCTGCTGGTGCAGGAGCAGCGCATTCCGGCGCCGGTGGTCGAGGCCGCCCTGGAGAAGCAGAAGCGGTTCCGGGAAGGCCAGGCACCCGAGGCCAAGGTGGTCAAGGTCGCCGCCGAAAAGCTCGACAAGCTGGTGGACGTGGTGGGCGAACTGGTCATCGCCGGGGCCAGCGCGCAGGCCCTGGCCGGCCATTCCAAGGAGCCGCGCCTTCTGGAGGCCACGGCCACCTTCAACAAGCTCGTGGAGGAGATTCGCGACACCGCGCTGAGCTTGCGCATGGTGCAGATCGGGGAGACCTTCGGCCGGTTCCGGCGCGTCGTCCGGGACGTGAGCCGGGAGCTGGGCAAGGAGATCGAGCTGGAGATCCAGGGCGCCGACACCGAGCTGGACAAGACCATCGTGGAGAAGATCGCCGACCCGCTCATGCACGTCGTGCGCAACGCCCTCGACCACGGCATCGAGCCGGCCGAGGTGCGCCTGGCCCGGGGCAAGCCTCCGGTGGGGTCCCTCCTGCTCAACGCCTTCCATGCGTCGGGCAGCATCGTCATCGAGGTGGCCGATGACGGCGGCGGGCTGAACCGCGCGCGCATCCTGGCCAGGGCCGTGGAACGCGGGCTCGTCCCCCCGGGGGCCGAGCTTTCCGACGGCGAAATCCATGCGCTCCTTTTCGAACCCGGGTTCTCCACGGCCGAACGCGTGAGCAGCCTCTCCGGCCGGGGCGTCGGAATGGACGTGGTGCGCCGGAACATCGACGACCTGCGCGGAACCGTCGAAATCGAGAGCTGCGAGGGCGAAGGCACGACCCTGCGGTTCCGCCTTCCGCTCACCTTGGCCATCATCGACGGCTTCCGGGTGGAAGTGGAGGGCACCTGCTACGTGCTTCCCATGGACACCGTCAACGAGTGCCTGGACCTGGGGCCGTTCCTGGAGTCCGAAGCGAACCACCTCATCAACCTGCGGGGCGAGGTGCTGCCCTTCCTGCGCCTGCGGGAAGCCTTCGGGGTGCCGGGTCCCCGGCCCTCCCGGGAGCGGGTGGTGGTCGTCCAGCTGGGCGAGGTGCGCGCGGGCATCGTCGTGGACGGGCTTCTCGGCGAATTCCAGACGGTCATCAAGCCGCTGGGCGACCTTTTCCGGAACCTCACGGGCGTCGGCGGTTCCACGATCCTCGGCACCGGCGAGGTGGCGCTGATCCTCGACGTCCCCCAGCTCCTCCACTTGGCCACAGGCCGAGCGCAGCCTCGGCCGGCAACCCGTTCCCCGTTACCGACCACGCCATCCCAGGAGTCATAAATGGCAGAACCCATGCACGTCAACCGGCGCCCCCAGGCCACCGCCAATGCCGCCCAGGTGGAGAAGAAGGACCAGTACCTCGCGTTCCTGCTGGGAGGCGAACGCTTTGCCATCAATATCCGCTCGGTGAAGGAAGTCATCCAGTACGGCGACCTGACGGAGGTTCCGTTGATGCCGAGCTTCATCCGCGGCGTGATCAACCTCCGGGGGGCCGTGGTGCCGGTGATCGACCTGTCGGTGCGGTTCGGGCGGGCGCTGACGGAAACGACCCGGCGCACCTGCGTGGTCATCCTGGAGATCCCCCATGGCGGCGAAGCGGTGGAACTGGGGGTGGTCGTCGACAACGTGAGCGAAGTCCTCGAGATCGGCGCCTCGGACATCGAGCCCGCCCCCGCTTTCGGAAGTTCGATCCGCAGCGATTTCCTGGCGGGTGTCGGCCGGGTCGGAAACGCCTTCGTCATCGTCCTCGACGTGAACCACGTCCTCTCGATCGAAGAGATGGTGACCCTGGGCGCGCCGGAAGCCCGGGAGGCGGCCGGCTGAGGGCTTCCCGGCGCCCTCAGGCCCCCCCGCGCCCGGCGGGAACCGCCCCCAGGTCCAGCGCGTCCAGGGCCTGCACCAGGGGGAGCAGCTGGGGGTCGCGGCGGGCCTCGGCGAGGGCCTGGTCCAGGGCCTCGTCCCGGGTGGGGCGGGCGCGCTCCAGCATGGCGAAGCCCTGTTCGGTGACGTGGGTGTAGATGCCCCGGCGGTCGAGGGGGCAGAAGGCGCGCTCCAGGAGGCCGCGCTCCTCCAGGCGCGTCACCAGGCGGGTGGTGGCGCTCTGGCTCAGGAGCACGGAATCGGACACCTGCTTCATCTGCAGGTGGCCCTTGCCCCCTTCGTTCTGGCGGGCGAGCACGGTGAGCAGGGAGAACTCGCGCACGCTCAGCTGGTGCCCGGCCTGCAGGGCGCGCTCCAGGTGGGCCTGGATGCGCTCGTGCAGGAGCGACAGCGCGCACCAGTGCTGGGCCAGCGGGGTCGGTTGGGGGGAATCGGCCATGGCGTCTCCGGGCTGTGCCCAGAGGGGATGATAGCAGAGAGCAAAAATTGCTTGAGGGAATAATTCTGTATTGAAATATACGGCGTCTGCAATTAATGTGGGATCCAGCCGGGCGGGACCCGGGATGGTGGCCGGAGCGCCGCCCAAGCTGGAAGAGGAGTGACCCATGCCTGGTTTGTTCGACCCCTACGCGCTCAAGGGCGTGACCCTGCGCAACCGCATCGCCGTTCCGCCCATGTGCCAGTACATGGCCGACGAAGGGCTGGCCAACGCGTGGCACCTGGGCCACTACGCCTCCATGGCCCGGGGCGGCGCGGGCCTGGTCATCGTGGAAGCCACGGCGGTCTCGCCCGAGGGCCGGATCACCTGGGCCGACCTGGGCCTCTGGAACGACGCGCAGGCCGCCGCGCTGCGCCCGGTCGTCTCCGCCATCAAGGCGGGGGGCGCGGTGGCCGGGATCCAGATCGGCCACGCCGGGCGCAAGGCTTCGGCCAACCGCCCCTGGGAAGGGGACGATCACATTCCGGTGGGCCGGCCCAACGCCTGGGAGACCCTCGCGCCGTCGGAAGTGGCCTTCGGCAAGGGTCTGGGGCGGGTGCCGCGGGCCATGACGCTGGAGGACATCCGCCGGGTGCAGGGCGACATGGCGCGCGCCGCGGAGCGCGCCCGGGACCTGGGCTTCGAGTGGCTCCAACTGCACTTCGCCCACGGGTACCTGGCCCAGGAGTTCTTCTCGCCCCTGGCCAACCGCCGCACCGACGCCTACGGCGGCAGCGCCGCGAACCGGGCCCGCTTCCTGCTGGAGACCTTCCGCGCCGTGCGGGAGGTGTGGCCCGCGCACCTCCCGCTCACCGCGCGCCTGGGCGTGGTGGAATTCCACGGCGACGACGAGGCGATGCTCGCCGAAGCCATCGCGATGCTCGACCGCATGAAGGCCGAAGGGCTCGACTTCGTGGACGTCTCGCTGGGGTTCAACACGCCCGAGGCGGTGATCCCCTGGGGCCCGAATTTCATGGTGCCCACCGCGGGCAGGGTGCGCGAGGCGACCGGGTTGCCGGTGACCACCAGCTGGAACCTGGCCCGGGACCCCCGGGAGGCCGACGCGCTCATCCGCGAGGGCCGGCTGGATCTGGTCACCCTGGGCCGGCCCTTCCTGGACGATCCCCACTGGCCCTTCCACGCGGCCCGCACGCTGGGCCTGCCCGACGCGGCGGCCCGCACCCTGCCGCCCCCCTACGCCCACTGGATTTCCCGCTACCAGTGACCGGGCGTCGAAGCCCCGGGCCTTTCCCGGGCAATCCGGGGTTATCCTGGAACCCGCACCCCGCCCCGGGCGGGAAGGAGGAAGCATGAAACGCAGCGCCCATGCCGTCTGGAACGGAAACCTCAAGGAAGGGAAGGGCCGCTTCGGCGTGGCCAGCGGGGCCATCAAGGACCTGCCCTTCGGGTTCCGCACCCGCTTCGAGGACGAGCCGGGCACCAACCCTGAGGAACTGATCGCCGCGGCCCACGCCAGCTGCTTCAGCATGGCGCTCAGCGCCCAGCTGGGCGAACGCGGCATCGAGCCCAAGGCCATCGAGACCACCTGCGACGTCACCTTCGAGAACCTGACCCTCACGCGCAGCGCGCTCCGGAGCACCGTCACCGCACGGGGTGCGGACCGCGCCA
>DBMS01000163.1 GCA_002297665.1 Holophagaceae bacterium UBA692
CCGGAAGGGTTCCGCACCCGGAGCCGCCCCGGGCTGGATCCCCTGCCGGGCGCCCGGTCCCTGGCGGCGCCCTGCGGCCTGGGCGCCCCGCGGTCCTGCCGGGCCCTGGATCTCGCCCTGTCCCTGCCGCTGGCCTTCGTCGGGGAGGATGTGCAGAAGCTCCCCAAGGCCATCTGGATGCGGTATACCCTAAAATTGGTGCGGGAGACCGGCGAAAACATCCGTAATCTGGAGGTGCTGGGCCTCTATCGGATTCCCACCCGGGGAACCCGGCAGATCAACCACCAGGCCGCCACCGGGCGGCTCCTGGTCACGCTCGGCCCCGAGAGCGTGGGCGCCCCGAGGGCCCCCTTCGTGCTGGCCCGGAGGAAGGATGACGAATCGATCGTGTGCTGCTTCGTGGAGGATGTGTGATGTCCAAGCCCGGCAAGGAACCTGAAAAGGACTGGACCGCCGAGGTGGACGCGCCCGACCCCACGGTGCCCATCTCCGGCTGGCCGGATTTCGAGACGGCCCTTCGCAAGCGCTTTCCCGGGGAGACCGGCCCCGTGCCCTGCGAGTACGTCGTGGTGGTGTACGCCGGCGCCCACCTGGGACGGGTCTTCCCCCTGGTGCCCGGGGCGAACGTCATCGGCCGCAGCCCCAGCGTGGACATCGCGCTCCTGGACGAGGAGGTGAGCCGCACCCACGCCACCATCACGCTGTGGCACGGCCCCGCCGGGGACCGGGTGCAGCTGGAGGACAACGCCAGCACCAACGGGACCTTCCTCAACGGCCGCGCCGTAACACGCACCCACGACCTCTCCCCCGGGGACCGCATCGCCATGGGGAGCCACGTGCTCAAGCTCGTGGCCATGGACGCCATGGAGCGGGCCTTCCACGCGGTGCTCCTGGACCAGAGCACCAAGGATCCCCTCACGGGCCTGGGCAACCGGCGCACGGCGCTGGAGGAGCTGCAGCGCCGCTTCGACCTCTCCAAGCGCCACCACCGCCCCCTTTCGATCATCATGTGCGATCTTGATTTCTTCAAGCGCATCAACGACACCCTGGGCCACCTGGCCGGGGACCAGGTGCTGCGGGACTTCGGGGCGCGGGTGGTGAACGGCCTGCGCACCACCGACGTGGCCGGGCGCATCGGGGGGGAGGAGTTCCTCCTGGTGCTTCCCGAGACGGACATGGAAGGCGCGCTGCTGCTCGCGGACCGGCTCCTGGCCGCCACGGGCGAGGTTCCCTTCGACCTGCCGTCGGGGCCCCTGTCGGTGACCTGCAGCCTGGGCGTGGCCGAGCGCCGCGAGGAGGACCGGGACGGAGGCGCCCTCATGGGCCGGGCCGACGGAGCCCTCTACCTGGCCAAGCGCGGCGGGCGGAACAAAGTGGTGTGCGACCAACCTGCTCGTTGACAAGGCGCGCCGCGGCCCCTTAAATGGCATAGGACTTCCCGCCCGTGCCAGCCCATACAATGCCCATGCAGCCACCTCTCTACGAGGACTTCGCCGAATCCGATCCGCCGACGCTCTTCGCCTCGCCCCTGGGCGACACGTTGCCGCCGGCCCAGGGCGAGTGGGCGCTCATCCGCTACGTGGGCGTGCCCATCGGCGAGGTGCTTCCCCTGCGCACGGTGAACCTCTGCGTGGGACGCTCCCCCGAGAACGACCTGGTGCTTCCCGAAGTGGAGGTGAGCCGCCACCACGCCCGCATCGAGCTGGTGGGGCAGGAGGACCTGGCGCCCATCGTGCTCATTTCCGACCTGGGCTCCACCAACGGCACCTTCGTGAACGGACGGAAGATCCTCACCCGCAACGGGCCGGTGAGCCTCCAGCACGGCGACGTGATCCGGGTGGGGGCCCACGCCTTCAAGCTCAAGCACCTGGACGAGATGGAAAAGCACTACCACGAGGCGGTGCTGGCGCAGACCACGGTGGATTCCCTGACGGGCCTGACGAACCGGGCCTCCGTGCTGGGGTTCCTGGAGAAGCAGACCGACCTGGCCCGGCGCCACGGGCGCCCCCTGACCCTGATCATCTGCGACCTGGACCACTTCAAGGACGTGAACGACCAGCACGGCCACGCCGTGGGGGACCAGGTGCTCAAGCGCTTCGGGCAGGTGGCCATGGGCCGGCTCCGGGCCTCCGACCACGTGGGCCGCATCGGCGGGGAGGAGTTCCTCATCGTCCTTCCCGAGACCGAGGGCCGCGAGGCCCTGGCGGTGGCCGAGGAGCTGCGAAAGGCCCTGGCCGAGGAGGCCATGGCGTGCCATCTGGAGGGGCAGTCCTTCCGCGTGACCTGCTGCTTCGGCCTGGCCCAGTTCCGGCCCGAGGACGCCGACGCCGGCTCCCTCCTGGCCCGGGCCGACGTGGCGCTCTACCGGGCCAAGTCCCAGGGCCGGAACCGGGTGGAATTCGACGGGCGGTCATGAACCTGGTGCTGCCCAAACGCGCCGGAGGGGCCCGCGTCCTGGAACGCCTGGGCGAAGGCGGCATGGCGGTGGTGCACCGGGCGGAGGATCCCTTCCGCCCCGAGCGGGCCCTGGCGGTGAAGTTCCTGAAGGCCGAGGTGGCCGCGGATTCCGACCTGGTGGTGCGCTTCCTGCGGGAAGGGGAGGTGCTCCGGCGCCTGTCCCACCCCAACCTGGTGGAGGTGTTCGATTTCGGGAGGGCGGGGTCCACGCCCTTCATCCTCATGGAACTGCTCCCCGGCGGGGACGTCAGGCGCTGCTACGGCGAGGCGCCGGCGCGGATCCTGCGCCGGCTCCTGCCGGTGGCCGGCGCCCTGCGCACCGCCCACGAGGCCGGGATCATCCACCGGGACCTCAAGCCCTCCAACCTGCTCTTCGACGCCGTGGGCAACCTCAAGGTGACGGACTTCGGCGTGTGCCTGTGGGAGGCCGGCGAGGGCACCCGGGTGACCCGCAGCCAGATGGTGGTGGGGACCCTGGGCTACATGGCGCCCGAGCAGCACGGCGATCCCAGGACCGTGGACGGGCGGTGCGACGTGTACGCCCTGGGTTCGATCCTCTACGAATTCACCACGGGCCGGCCCTACAGCCAGGTCCAGCTCCCGCCCGCCCTGGTGCGCACGGGCTTCCCGCCCCGCATGGCCCGCATCCTCATGCAGTCCCTGGCCCCGGACCCCGCCCGCCGCATCCCTTCCATGGAGGCCCTGGCCGCCGAATGGGCGGATTGGCTGGAAAGCGCCGAGAGCGCCGGCTGGGGCGACCAGCCCCTGCCCGGATTCCGGATCGAGGACGTGGAGCAGGAGACCGTGAGCCGCGTGGAGCGCTCCGCCGGGGAGGAGGCCGGTGCGCGCCTGGGGCCCTACCTGGACGGCCTGCGCACCGGCGGCGTGGGCAGCCGCCGCGCGGCGGCCGAAGGCCTCCAGAACGCCGTGACCGCGGGAGACGAGGCCTTCCTGCTGTCCGAGCTGGCCCGGGCGCCCGAGGCCATGCGGTTCGCCCTGTGCGCCGCCCTGGGCGCCGTGGGCACCCCGGAGGCCATCCCGGCCCTGCTGGCGCTCCTGGGGGATCCCTTCGCCCAGCGGGAAGGGGCCGAAGCCGCCAGCCTCATCGCGCACCGGGCCGGGCTTCCGGACCTGGTCCTGCCGCACCTGCGCGAACCGGGCCTGGGCGCCTCCTGGCGCTGGATCCCCAGGGCGCGCCTGGGGGACGGGGCCTGGGCCGAGGCCCTGACCCGGGACTGGGCCGCGCTGAACGCCCCCCTGCGCCTCCAGGCCCTGGAGGCCGCGGGCCTGCTGCCCGCGGGCGTGAAGGCCCAGGTGAAGGCGGCGTTGAAGCCGGCCCTGGAGCGTGCCGGGGGGCAGCTGCAGAAGGCGTGGGAGGGGCTCTAGCGCGAGTTTACTGGGGC
>DBMS01000069.1:0-3131 GCA_002297665.1 Holophagaceae bacterium UBA692
GGGCACCGGCCACGCCGTGGCCCGGGCCGTCCCCGAACTGGACCGCCTGGGCGCCGAGCGGGTGGTGATCCTCTGCGGCGACGTGCCCCTCATCCGCCGGGAGACCGTGGCGGCCCTGGCCCGCGCCGAGGGCTCGGTGCTGGCCATGGACCTGGACGACCCCGCGGGCTACGGCCGCGTGGTGGAGGAAGGCGGCGCCCTGAAGGCCATCGTGGAGCACAAGGACGCCCCGGAGGCCGTGCGCGCCATCCGCCGGGTCAACGGCGGCGCCTATTCGCTGCCCTGGGCGCCCCTGCGGGAGGCCCTGGGCCGGCTCACCAACGCCAACGCCCAGGGCGAGTACTACCTCACCGACGCCGTGGTCGACGTGGCCGCCCGGGTGCGGGTGGCGGTGGACCTGTGCGAGCCCGCCGAGATGATGGGCATGAACTCCCGCGTGGACCAGGCCACGCTCCAGCGCTTCGCCCAGGAGCGGGTGAACCGGGCCTGGATGGAGGCCGGGGTGACCTTCCTGGACCCCGCCGCGACCCTGGTGGGCCCCCGGGTGACCCTGGGGCAGGACGTGCTCCTGGCCCCGGGCGCGCGGCTGGAGGGCGCGGTCACGGTGGGCGCGGGCACCCAGGTGGGCCAGGGCTGCGTCATCACCGACAGCGACCTCGCCGAGGGCGTGGAGGTTCGCCCCTATTGCGTGATCAACCGGTCCCAGGTGGGCCCTTCCGCCATGCTGGGCCCCTTCGCCCACCTGCGGGAAGGCACGGTGCTCGACCGGGGGGTGCACATGGGCAATTTCGTGGAGACCAAGAAGACGCACATGCACCCGGGGTCCAAGGCGAACCACCTCAGCTACCTGGGCGACTGCGAGGTGGGCGAGCGCACCAACATCGGCGCCGGCCTGATCACGTGCAACTACGACGGGGTCAACAAGCACCGCACCCTCATCGGCAAGGACGTCTTCGTGGGCTCGGACTGCCAGCTGGTGGCCCCCATCACCCTGGGGGACGGCTGCCTCATCGGGGCGGGCTCCACGCTCACCCAGGACGTGGCTCCCGACGCCGTGGCCCTGACCCGGGCGCCGCTGACCGTGCGCGAGGGCGGGGCGAGCCGCCTCCGGGCCCGGCTCAAGGCGATCAAGCAGGGAACGAAGCGATAGGTTAGAGTAGAGAAGGCTCCACCCCCCCTTGCCCCCCTCCCAGGAAGCGAATGATCAGCAGGCTCCTTGAACAGATCGGTTCGAAGATCATCCAGACCCTCGACGACGTGGGGGACCTTGTGACCCTGGGCCTGCGCACGTTCGCGGGGTTCTTCCGCAAGCCCTTCGACGGCCCCAATTTCCTCTACCAGCTCCAGGCCGTGGGGGTGAACTCCGTGCCGGTGGTGGTGCTGACCTCGGTGGCCGTGAGCATGGTGTTCGCGGTGCAGCTTTCCTTCGGGTTCAAGCAGTTCCAGGCCGAGGGCCTGGCGGGCCAGGTGGAGGGGCTCGCGGTGGTGCGGGAGCTGGCCCCGGTGATCACGGGGCTCATGATGGCCGGCCGGGTGGGCTCGGCCATGGCCGCCGAACTGGGGACCATGCAGGTCACCGAGCAGATCGACGCCCTGGAATGCCTGGCGACCGATCCCGTGCACTACCTCTTCGTGCCGCGGGTGCTCGCCAGCCTCGTGATGCTCCCGCTGCTCACGGGCCTGGCCATCTACGTGGGCTACCTGGGCGGCTACCTCCTGCTGGTCATCGTCCAGGGCCAGAGCGCCGTCGTCTACAGCCAGGACTTCTACAAGCTCATCAAGGGCCGCGACCTGCTGATCGCCCTGACCAAGGGACTGTCCTTCGGCCTGATCATCGCCATGGTGGGGTGCTGGCGGGGCTACCGCACCCGGGGCGGCGCCGAAGGCGTGGGCAACGCGCCCACCTCCAGCGTGGTGACCTCCAGCCTCTGGATCCTGGTCACCGACTTCTTCCTCACCAAGCTCCTCCTCGTCTGAGCCCGCCGTGCCCGTCATCGACGTTTCCCACCTATCGAAAGCCTTCGGCAAGCTCGTGGTCCTCGCCGACGTGAACCTCGCGGTCGAGGAAGGCGAGAGCCTGGTCATCCTGGGCGGCTCGGGCACCGGCAAGACGGTGCTCCTGCGCTGCATCATGGGCCTGCTCAAGCCCGACTCCGGCCACGTGGCCATCTCGGGAAAGAGCATCCAGGACATGACCCGCGACCAGCTCTTCGAGGCGCGCAAGGAGATCGGGATGTGCTTCCAGATGGCCGCGCTCTTCGACTCCATGTCCGTGGAGGAGAACGTGGGCTTCGCCCTGAAGCGCCACACGAGGATGACCCGGGGCGAGATCCTGGACCGCGTGGACGAGTGCCTGAACCTGGTGGGCCTCAAGGGCACCAACAAGCTGCGCCCCGCGGAGCTCTCGGGCGGCATGAAGCGCCGGGTGGGCTTCGCCCGGGCCATCGCCCTCAAGCCCAAGATCCTGCTGTTCGACGAGCCCACCACGGGCCTGGACCCGGTGATGACCGACGTGATCGGCCGGATCATCATGGACCTCAAGCGCGAGCTGGGCGTCACCAGCATCACCATCACCCACGACCTCAAGAGCGCGTTCGCCATCGCGGACCGCATCGCCCTGCTCTTCCGGGGCCAGTGCCTGGCGGTGCAGAAGCCCGAGGACTTCAGGGAGAATCCCCACGAGGTCATCCAGCAGTTCCTCAGGGGCGACGCCGACGGTCCCTTCCTCCAGGACCCGCCGCCGCCCTCCAAGAAGCCTTCCCCGTCCGAGGCCCACCCATGAGCATGAAACTTGAAACGAAAGTCGGAGCCTTCTTCGTCGCGGCCATCGGGGTCCTGGGCATCCTGATCCTCCGCATGGAGAAGCTCGAGCTGTTCGCCGGCAACGGCCAGAACCACGTCTCCACCTCCTTCGCCCAGGTGGCGGGCCTGAGCCTGCAGAGCAAGGTGCGGGTCGCCGGCGTGCCGGTGGGCGCGGTGACCACCATCGAGCTCCAGGGCAAGGCCGCGCGCGTCGTCCTGTCCCTGCCCCAGGAGTTCAGGATCTACAAGGACGCCTCGGCCTCGCTGAGCTCCATCGGCATCCTGGGCGAGAAGTACATCGAGCTGGATCCGGGCCACCCCGAGGCCGG
>DBMS01000069.1:3153-6577 GCA_002297665.1 Holophagaceae bacterium UBA692
CTGGGCTCCATCAGCCAGGACGTCAAGAGCATCACCGGCGCCCTGAACAAGAGCATCGGCGGCGAGGAGGGCCGCATGAAGCTGGACGAGATCGTGGACAACATCCGGGTGCTCACCGGCGAGTTCCGGGCCATGAGCCAGGAGAACCACGGCGCCATCAACGCGACCATGGCCAACGTGCAGCAGATGAGCTCCGAGCTCCGGGAGCGCCTGCCCCGGCTGGCCCAGCAGTTCGAGGACCTCGGCAAGAACCTGAACGCCATGGTCAACGAGGGCCGCCCCGAGCTCAACGGCATCCTGAAGGACGTGCGCCGGCTCTCCGCCGACCTCCACGTCACCGTGGACAACGTCAACCAGATCACCGGCAAGATGAACCGGGGCGAGGGGACCATCGGCAAGCTGCTCAACGACGAGACCACGGTGCAGAAGATCAACCTCGCCGTGGACAACGTCAACTCCATGCTGGGCGGCTGGAAGGCCATGGACCTGAACCTGGACCTGAACGCGGCCCGCTGGACCAAGCGAGGCGACTCCAAGGTGGGCATCGGCATCGACATCGTCCCCGCCCACGACCACTGGTACGCCCTCGAGCTGGCTTCCACCCCCGACGGCAAGATCTCCGACTCCACCCGCACCGCCACCGTCATCGACCCCAAGACCGGCCTCCCCACCCAGGTGTCGGTCGCGGAGCGCTCCATCAACGTGGACCAGTCCTTCACCGTCTCGGCCCAGTTCGCCAAGCGCCTGGCCGAGAACTACGTCTTCACCGCCGGCCTCGTGGACGGCAGGGGCGGCGTGGGGGCGGAGTTCCGGGCCTTCAACGACCGCTTCCGGTTCGGCGGCCTCGCCTACGACTTCACCAAGCGCCCCGACAAGCCCAACCCCCGCTACCGCCTGACCACCAGCTATCAGTTCTACAAGGGGTTCTACGCCATGGCCGGCCTGCAGGACATCGCCAATTCCGATCTGCGGAGCTTCTTCGTGGGCGGCGGCATCCGCTGGAAGGACGAGGACCTCAAAAAGCTTGTGGGCCTTGCCAGCGTTGGGAAATAATGGCGGGATGACGCAGCACCCCCTGCCCCAGGAAAGCCACCGGCTGTTCATTGCCGTGCGCCGGGGCGTGCCGCTGGCCCTGGCCGGGGCGCTCATGGTGCTCGCCGTCCTGGAACCGGCCGGGCTGGGGTGGCCCCGGGGCTGGCTGATCCTGGGGGCCATGGGCTGCCTGGGCGAGGTCTGGCCCACCTTCAAGACCGGCCGGGCCTACGCCCGGGGCCGCACCGCCATCCAGCGCTGGGACGCCGGCTGGGTCTGGGCCCTGCGCCCCCTGTTCCGCCGCCTGGGCCTGGAGGAGGCCTGGATCCTTTCCTTCTGCGCATGGAACAACCACAAGGTGAAAAGCCTCTTCCGGAGCGCCCGGGCCCGGCGGGCCCTGGTGCTGCTGCCCCACTGCATCCAGATGGCCCGCTGCAAGGCCGACGTGCTCGCCGACCTCTCCAGCTGCTACGAATGCGGCCTTTGCGCCGTGGGCGACCTCCTGCCCCTGAAGCTCAGCCTGGGCTGGGAGACCCGCATCTCCAACCGCAGCCACAAGGCCTACCGCGAGGCCCGGGAGCACCGCCCCGACCTCATCGTGGCGGTGAGCTGCACCGACCGGCTCTTCAAGGGCCTGGTGAAGCTCCCCGAGGTGCCCTGCTACGTCATCCCCCTGCAGCTGCCCCACCGCATGTGCGTGGACACCACGTTCTCCGTCCCCCACCTGCTGGCCGCCATGGAGAACCTCGTGGAGCCCAGGGACGCCGAACGGGTGGTGCCCCTGCGCCGGGAGGGCATCGCGTAGTGGCCTACCCCATCCGCCAAGCCTGCGAGCGGATCGCGGGCCCCGAGGTCACCGCGTACCTCCTCCACCTGCGCCCCATGGAATGGCCCATCATGTCGGCCCACTTCCTCCTGGGCGCGCTCCTGGCCGCGGGCTGGCGCACGCCCCTGGCGCCCGCCCTGCTGGGCTGGGTGGTGTTCGTGGCCCTGCTCAACGGCGGAACCCTGGCCATCAACAGCGCCTTCGACCGGGACGAAGGGGACATCGGCTACCTGAAGTCCCCACCCCGGCCGCCCCGGTACCTGCTGCACGTGTCCGCGGCGATGCTCGCCCTTTCCCTGGTCCTGGGCTTCCTGCTGCCGCCGGTTTTCGCCTGGAGCAACGCCGCGTGCGTGGTGATGTCCGTCCTGTACTCCGTGCCCCCCGCCCGCCTCAAGGCCCGGGCCGGCTGGGACCTGCTGATCAACTGCCTGGGTTTCGGCGCCCTGGCGCCCCTGGCCGGCTGGGGCCTCACGGGGCTGCCCGTCACGCCCGGCATGCGCAGCGTGGCCACCGGCTTCGCCTTCCTTTTCGGCGCCCTGTACCCCGCCACCCAGCTCTATCAGATCGCCGAGGACCGCGCCCGGGGCGACCGCACCCTGGCCATCGTCCTGGGCGAGGGCCCCAGCCTGGGCTTCGCCTCCGGCCTGGCCGTCGCGGCGCACCTGTGGTTCGCCTGGGGCGCCCTGCAGACCGGCAGGAATCCCCTTCCCCTGGGGATTTCCCTGGTTGCGTGGCTCGGCGTGCTGCTCCCCTGGTGGGCGACCTGGCGCTCGTTCACCCAGGCTCAGCATGAAAAGGGCATGTACCGGTGCCTGATGGCCTGGGCCATTACCGATGTAAGCATCCTGCTCCTGCTCTGGCCCCGCTGATCCGCCCCGGGCGGCCGTGGGGCGATTATGCGTACATACGCGTAATCATGGAATGAGCATGGGTTCTTATTCGTTTGCACTGAGTCTCGCTCGCAGCATACTGGGCCCATGACACCCTCATCGCCGTGCCCATGGCCCACGACGTCCTGAAGCTCCAGCCCAAGTGGCTGGACGCCCAGTGCCCGCGCATGGGCCGCTACGTCCTCGGCCCCCTCCTGGGCAAGGGGGGCATGGGCGAGGTGCTGGAGGGGTGGGACGTGGTGCTCTGCCGCGTGGTGGCCCTCAAGATCCTGCGGAACATGGATCCCACGGCGGTGATCCGCTTCATGCACGAGGCCCAGGTGCACGCGCGGGTGGCCCACCCCAACATCTGCCGGGTCTACGACGTGGAAGTGTCGGACGGCACCGTGATGATCGCCATGCAGCTGGTGCGGGGGCTCAACCTGGACCAGGCGCGCCCCGACCTGGCCCCCGCCGAGGCGGTGACCCTCATGGCCCAGGTGGCCGAGGGCGTGCACGCGGCCCACCGCCTCAAGCTCGTCCACCGCGACCTCAAGCCCTCCAACATCCTCCTGGAGCGGGGGGAGGACGGCCAGTGGGTGCCCTACATCTGCGACTTCGGCCTGGCCATGGCCCTGGACGAGCCGGCCTTCACCGCCAGCAACGGGATCATCGGCACCCCCGCCTACATGGCCCC
>DBMS01000013.1:0-247 GCA_002297665.1 Holophagaceae bacterium UBA692
GCAGGTGGCCGTGGCCCAGTGGGAGCAGGCCCGGATCCGCTACGAGGGCGCCGTGACCAGCGCCTTCGCCGAGGTGTCGACCCAGCTGGTGGCCTACCAGAAGCTGGGCGAGGTCGAGGAGCAGCAGGGCAAGGGCGTGGCCGCCTACCGGGAGGCCGTGCGCCTGGCCACCCTGCGCTACACCGCCGGCCTCTCCAGCTACATGGAGGTGCTGGAGGCCCAGCAGCAGCTGTTCCCGGCCGAGAAC
>DBMS01000013.1:274-4205 GCA_002297665.1 Holophagaceae bacterium UBA692
GCAGTATCACCGTCAAGGATGGCGGGACCGGGGCGACATTTGTTGGCGAACGGCGGGCCTTGTTCGGATCTTTTCTCTGTGATCCTCCGCGAGTTCCTCCGCGCCTCCCCTGAAAAGCAATTTTAAGCGCTGGAAGGAGCGATCTTAGGTACCAAGCTATTTTTTCGCGGACGGCCAACTGGACGGATTGGAATGTCCGGGAACCCGTCCGGAAGGGTGACTGTCCCGCCCTTGGCTTGGATCAGCCTGATGGCTCGGGCCAGGGCGCTGGTCTTGCCGCGTCCCGGAGCGAAGTCCTGGTGTCGGTCCCGGTAGACCACTCCGTCCTTGATGATGTGATAGATGATCAAGGCCAGCTTGTGGGCAATGGCAACCAGCGCCTTGGTGCGGGGCATGCGCTTGATCAGGGCCAGAAACTTCTCCCTCAGCCAGCATCCTTTGGTGCGGGTGGCGGCATGGGCACATTCGACCAGCAGGCTGCGCAGGTAGCGGCCGCCCTTGCGGCTTTTTGCAGGTTTCTGCTTGCCGCCCGTCTCATTGAGGCCGGGGCCAGTTCCCGTCCACATCGCGAAATGGTCCGGATCCGGGAACTCGCTCAAGTCCGTGCCGATCTCGGAAAGGATGAAGCCGGCCGAGTCCCGGCTGATGCCTGGGGTGGTCATCAGGCCCAGTCGAACCTGCTCATGGGGGGCCAACCGGGGTTCCATCTGCTGGTCAACCTTGGCCAGGTCTTCCTGAACTCGCGCCAGTCGGTCCAGTTGGAGCCGCAACTCCCAGCGCTGGATCGGGGTCAGGGGCACCTCCAGGGCCAGGCGGATGGCGGCCAGGTTCTTGCGGGACTGGCCTTTGACCAGCTTCTCCAACTGGGCCAGAACCGGTTGGCCATCGGCCAGAGCCTCGAGGATCCCCATGCCTGAGACCCCGAACAGGTCCTCGAATACGTTGCCCAGGGGGATGCCGGCTGCATGGAGGGTCTTGTGGACGGCCAGTCGAATCTGGGTCCGGGTCTTGATGATGCTGGACCGCAGCCGGTACAGGCCACGCAATTCCCGGCTCGCCTCGTCCGGAATGAAGCTGGGGATCACATCGTTGTCCCGGATCTTGCGGGCGATCCATTCGGCGTCGATCTTGTCGGTTTTCCGGCCTTTCAAACCCTTCATGTGCGCCGCGTTTCCCACCACCACCTTCATGTGCTTCTCCAGGATGCGGTGCACAGGTTTCCAGTAGATCCCCGTCCCCTCCATTCCGGCCACGCTGCACTTCTCCGCCACCAGCCAGTCCTTCAACCGGGTCAGGTCGGCTTGGGTCATCGCGTAGGTCCGCCATTCCCGCTCCGTCCGGCCATCCGGCTCCGTCTTCAACAGGCATGCGACCAGGGATGCCTGGGCCAGGTCGATGCCACACACTACCTTGGTTGTCGCCATGTTCCGCCTCCACGCGTGAAAGGGATCGTGGGCCGGGCGGAGCGGGGGGATTACTCACGGTAGGGAGACTCCCCTTCGTCCTCGCAATGGGCTCATATCCTGGTTCCCTCCCCCGGTCCGGCCGGTCATTCTCCGCGACGGGCTACAGTCCCGAAGGCGCAACGTCCTTCCCCGGCCCTGCCGATCCACTCCACGAATGGGGGTGACGTAGGGCTGGGTTCCCAGCCGAAGGCCTAACTAACTGGCCATGCCGGGAGGACGGGCGATGCCCCGCTTTTCATCCATCCCGGTGTGGCGAAGCCCCATGTTTTCTCCGCGACAAATCAGTTTCTTGATTGCTTTCGTGTGCTTGTCCAGTGACGAGACGCGCCGACTCACACCAGAGAACCGATTGCACGCGGAGGCGCGGAGNNCCTCCGCGCCTCCGCGTGCAATTGGTTTCCTGGTGTGGGTCGGCGCATCTCGTCATTGGTCCTGCGCCCAGAAACTGTCAAGAAACTGATTGGACGGTGCGCCAGGCAAAGCCTGGGCGAGGAGGACGGATGACATAGCAACCTGAAACCTCGCAATGGGACCCGGCGGGCAGCCACTCCCGCCTGGCAAAGCTGGCCAGCAGCCAGAAGCGAGTCTTGCGTGGTGGTGGGGTGACCCACCCTGCGAAGCGTAGACAGCGAGCGGATAGGCCGTGTGATGGAGCTTCGAAAGCAGTACTAACGCGGGAGCCGACGTTTTCGTTAAGACGGAAGGCCGCACCCGAGAGCTGCGATGGCCTGGCTCGAGGGTCCCGCCGGGGTCGAAGAGCAGGGCATGTCCGCAGGGGGGTCCCCCAGGAACCTGGGAGGCCCTGCCGTTTCCGCCTGGAACCGTGGTTGGGGACGCCACGACCCAAAGAACCCTGGCCTGGACGGGGGGCACCGACCCGAACAGGAGCGAACAACCGGATGCGGAGGCGGTACCGTCAGCCAGACCAAACCGAGGCGGGCGGGAGGGGCGGCAGGGAGTCGGAGCAGTCCGTAGTAGCTGGGAAGGCGGGGAACCGTTCCAAGGGACCCGCTGGAGCCAAGGGGCTGCCAGATCACGGAATCGTTGGAGGGAAAGACCATGGGATCACCAACTCCCGGCACGGTCTCCACGAAACAACAACGGATAGCAGAATTGTCCCGGCAGATGCCGGAGGCGGCGATACGCAGCCTCTCTCATCACATGGACGTCGAATGGCTCAAGGAAGCCTACCAGCGCACCCGCAAGGATGGGGCGGTGGGGGTGGACGGCCAGACGGCCCAGGATTATGCGGAGAACCTGGAGGCCAACCTTCAGTCCCTGCTGGACCGGGCCAAGGCTGGCGACCCCTACAAGGCCCCGCCGGTGCGGAGGGTGTACATCCCCAAAGCGGATGGCAGCCAGCGCCCCCTGGGGATCCCCACCTTCGAGGACAAAGTCCTGCAGAGGGCGGTGGTCATGCTCCTGGAACCCCTCTACGAGCAGGACTTCCTGGATTGCTCGTACGGGTTCCGGCCAGGGCGGTCGGCGCACCAAGCGTTGCAGGCCATCCGGCGTCAGACGATGAACATGGGTGGAGGGTGGTTGCTGGACGTGGATATCCGGCAATATTTCGACACGCTGGACCATGGCTGCCTGCGGGAGATCCTGGGCAAGCGGATGCGGGACGGAGTGGTGAAGCGCCTGATCGGCAAATGGCTGAAGGCGGGGGTCCTGGACCAGGGATGCATCACGCATCCGGAAACGGGCACCCCGCAGGGGGGAGTGATCTCCCCGCTGCTGGCCAATCTCTACCTCCATGAGGTGCTGGACGTGTGGTTCGAGCGGGAAGTGAAGTCCCGGTTGCGGGGTCAAGCCTTCCTGGTCCGCTACGCGGACGACTTCGTGATGGGCTTCGCCCGGGAGGAGGATGCCCGGCGGGTATTGGAGGTGCTGCCGAAGCGATTCGGGAAGTTCGGTCTGAGGATCCACCCGGACAAGACCCGGCTGGTGGAGTTCAGGAAGCCGAAGGAGCCACGGGACCCCGGAGGGGGTCCGGGCAACTTCGATTTCCTGGGGTTCACGCACTACTGGGGCAAATCCCGCGAGGGCTACTGGGTGGTGAAGCGGAAGACCTCCAAGAAACGGTTCAGCCGCGCGGTCAAGGCCATAGGGGACTGGTTGAAGAAGAACCGGCACTACCGGCTCTCGGATCAGCACAAAACCCTGAGCCAGAAGCTGATCGGGCACTACAACTACTACGGAATAACTGGGAACTTCCGGTCCATCGCGAACTTTGCGTTCACGGTCAGGAGTTTGTGGAAGAAGTGGCTTGGCCGAAGATCCCAGAGGGCGGTGCTGTCCTGGGAGGCAATGCTGCGGCTGCTGGAACGATTTCCGCTCCCGCCGCCGAGACTGAAAAGGACGATCACCCTCATGCCTGCAGCTACTTACGTGATGTGAGGAGCCGGATGCCTTAATTGGGCACGTCCGGATCTGTGGGGGGGGTGAGAAGCAATTCTCATTCC
>DBMS01000276.1:0-161 GCA_002297665.1 Holophagaceae bacterium UBA692
AGCCGGGACGAGGCCCTGGCCCTGCCCACGGAGGTGAGCGCCCGCATCGCGCTGCGCACCCAGCAGATCCTTGCCCACGAATCCCGCATCGCCGACACGGTGGACCCCTTCGCCGGCAGCTACCTCATCGAGAGCCTCACCGACGAGCTGGAGGCCCTGGC
>DBMS01000276.1:203-4434 GCA_002297665.1 Holophagaceae bacterium UBA692
AGATCCAGAACGCCGCCTACGCGTTCCAGAAGGGCGTGGAGCGCGGCGAGCAGGTGGTGGTGGGCGTGAACAAGTTCACCATCCAGAACGAGGCCAAGCCCGACCTGCTGCGGGTCGACGAGGCCCTCGGCGCCCGGCGCCGCGCCCAGGTGGCCCAGTACCGCTCCGAGCGGGACAACGGCGCCGTGCGCGCCAAGCTGGAAGCCCTCACCGCGGCCTCCAAGGGCGCCGCGAACCTCATGCCCCTGATCCTCGACGCCGTGAAGGCCGAGGCGACCGTGGGCGAGGTCTGCGACGCCATGCGGAACGTGTTCGGGGAGTACCAGGAACGCCTGGTCCTCTGATCCAAATCGGCCGGGGGTCCCGGCGGACGCGCTTCGCCTACTTCTTGGCGTTCTTGGGCGTGCCGTCGGGCTCCAGGAACTTGTCCGGATCCGTCATCAGCTGGTCGCTGCAGGCCGTGTCGTCCACGATGTATTCGCGGCCGCGCAGGGAGATCTTGGTTCCCTGGCCGGGTTCGATGGACTTGCCGCACACGGGGCAGACCGTGGCGGCGGCGGGTTCCACGGCCGCCGCGGGTTCGGCCGGGATGGCCGGGAGCGGGGACAGGGCGGATGTCATGAGGAACAGGGCTGAAATCAGCATTGCGGACCTCCTGGTACGTGCGGAGCAAAGCTCCGCTTGGGTTGGGGAAGGTCTCGCCGACCGGCGAGGTTCTAAACTTAGGGCCGCCCCCTGCTTCGTCAACGCCGGAGTTGAAAAATTCACATCGATGCGACAGTTGCGCCCCTTTTTTCCGGGTTGCCGCGAGGCGGCCCGGGCCACCCCGGGGTGGGTCCAACATTACTGTTTCCTGATGTTTTGAAACATGACCGATCGTGGTCGCGGTCACAACCCGGATAACGGGCGTTCGAGCGTAGTGGAATGAAAAGTTGAATTATTGGATTAGTTGTGACGGACGGGCAGGCACGTTAAAGGGGGCGAACGAAGGAACGGAAGTGGCTTCGAATCATCGACATGGACCTGGAATGCCCTAGGTTTGCACCATGGAGGATCGATGAAGCACGTCGTCCTGGCCGTGGCCCTCGCCTCGGCCGCCCTTTTCTCCGCCGACCCCCAGCCGGCCCCCACGCCAGTCCCCCAGCCAGCCCCCCAGCCAGCCCCTTTGGTGCAGACCCCCATTTCCGTGGTCATGGCCAAGGAGGCTCCCGTCCCCCTCAAGCCCTACGCCGACGTGGTGCAGGGCGCCCGGGAACAGCGCGGCCTGTTCACGCTCTGGCGCAAGGACGACAAGGTCTGGCTCGACCTCAAGCCCGACCACCTGGGCCCGCTGTTCTTCCTGTCCTGGACCTTCCCCGCCGGCCTGGGGGAGCGGGGCCTGTACGGCGGCATGATGGGCGACAGCCACCTGGTGTATTTCAAGCGCATCGGCAACACCCTCCAGCTGCTGGCGCGCAACGCGGCCTTCACGGCGCGGCCCGGCACGCCCATGGCCTTCGCGGTGGCCGATGGCTTTTCCGACAGCCTGCTGGCCTCGGCGCCGGTGGTCTCGCTGCCCGATCCCCGGGGCAAGGGCTTCCTGGTGGAAGCCAACCTCCTTTTCCTGAAGGACCTTCCCATGGCGACCCTGGATCTGGAGGCCGCCTACCGCCAGCCCTACGCCCTGGACGTGGCCAACAGCTCCTTCACCGCCGTGACGGCCGCGGCCGACTTCGCCTCCTTCCAGGTCAGCGCGCATTTCTCCATGGCCAGGCCGGTGATCTCCGCCGCGCCCCTGCCGGGCACCCTGGAGGACCTGCGGAGCCTGTTCCTGGGCTTCCGCTACACCCTCGCAAAACTTCCGGACGAGCCCATGAGGCCCCGGGAGGCCGATGACCGGGTGGGGCACTTCGTGGCCACCGTCTGGGACTTCACCCAGGACGACCGGCCCGATCCCCGGATCCGCCTGGTGAACCGCTGGCGGCTGGAGAAGGCCGATCCCTCCCGCGCGCTGAGCCGCCCCCGGCAGCCCATCGTCTTCTGGATGGACCGCACCATTCCCGCAAAGTACCGGGACGCGGTGCGGGCCGGAATCCTGGAATGGAACAAGGCCTTCGAGCGCATCGGGTTCCAGGACGCCGTGGAGGTCCGCGAGCAGCCCGGGGACGCCGACCCCGGCGCCCACGGGCTCCGGCACGCCTCCATCCGGTGGTTCCTGGGCGTCGACGCCGGGTTCGCCATCGGTCCCAGCCTGGTGGATCCGCGGACCGGCGAGATCCTCGAGGCCGACATCGCCGTGGGCGACGGCTTCGCCCGCAGCATCCGCGAGAGCTCCCGCGAGGAGCTGCCCCAGGGCGGCAGGGCCGCGTGCCGCTACCTGGCCGAAGGCCGGGACGAGCTGGCCTTCGGGGCCGGCCTCCTGGAGGCCCGGGGCGGCCTGGAGCCCGGCTCTCCCGGGGCGGAGGCCTTCGTGCAGGGCTACCTCAAGAGCGTGGTCATGCACGAGGTGGGCCACACCCTGGGCCTGCGGCACAATTTCAGGGCCTCCATCGCCTATTCGGAGGCCCAGCTCGCGGACAAGGCCTTCACCTCCGTCCACGGCATCGCGGGCTCGGTCATGGACTACACCCCCGTGAACCTGGCCCTGGCCGGCCGCGCCCAGGGGGACTACACGATGCCCACGCTGGGGCCCTACGACTACTGGGCCATCGAATACGCCTACGCGACCCTGCCCGCGGACCGGGAAAAGGCGGACCTGGCGCGCATCGCCGCCCGGGGCCAGACCGAACCGGGCCTCGACTACGCCACCGACGAGGAGGCCGGATCGGGCAGCGCCGCCGTGGACCCCGAGGTCAACCGCTTCGACCTGGGCCAGGATCCCCTGGCGTACCTCGCCAAGCGCATCGCGCTCAGCCACGAGCTGCTGGGGCGGCTCCAGGAGCGCACCTTCCGGCCCGGCGACGACTTCACGCAGCTCCGGCGCACCACCAGCCTGGCCCTGAACCAGATGGCCTCGGCCACCTTCAACGCGGCCAAGTACCTGGGCGGCGTGGTGTGCCTGCGCGACCATGCGGGTTCGCCCCGCACCCCGCTCACGCCCGTCAGCGGCGCCCGGCAGCGGGCCGCGCTCCGGCTGATCACCTCCTCCGTCTTCACCATGGACGCGCTGCGGCTGCGGCCGGACTTCGTATCCCGCCTCACCCTGGACCCCTTCGACCGGGGCTACGGGATCACCGGGGGGGTTCCGGATTTCTCCCTGTCGGCCCGGACCCTCTCCATCCAGAAGGCGGTCCTGGCGCGGGTCCTCAACCCCTGGGCCATGGCCCGCATCCTGGACGCGCCGGAAAAGACGGACGCCTCGGACGTCTTCCGCCTTTCCGAGCTCTTCGACGGCCTGCGCACCTCCATCTGGGAGGAGCTGCGCCAGGGCGCCGAACCCACCGCCACCCGCCGGGGCCTCCAGAAGGAGCACCTGCGCCAGCTCATCGCCCTGGTCCTGAAGTCGGGCCCGGTCACCCCCGACGACGCCCGCGCCCTGGCGAGGGAGGACCTGGCGACCCTTCGCGCGCAGCTCGCGGCCGCCTCCCGCAGGCACGCCTTCTCGCGGGAGACCCGGGCGCACCTCGCCGAATGCCGGGCCAGCATCGAGGAGGCGCTGAGGGCCTCGCTGGTGCGGGCCGCCCTGTAAGGCGCCGGAAGCTTTTTCCGGCTGGGCGCAGGAATGNNACCTCGCTTTCGAGCCCGCCTTGAGCCCCGACGTCCGCCGCCCCATTGATCGCCTGCTCCTCTTCTTCGCCCTGGCCCTCATGGCCGTGGGCATGGTCTGGGTCTTTTCCGCCTCGGCCTTCAAGAACCACAGCGCGGCCGCCACCTTCCTGGTGAACCAGGCGGTGGGCGGGTTCGTGGGTGTGGGCATCATGCTGGCCCTCACCCAGACCGACCTGGCGGTGCTGCGGGACAACCCCCGCATCCTCCAGGTGCTGTACGTGGTGTTTCTTCTCCTCCTGGGGGCGGTGTTCTTCTTCCCGGCCGTCAACCACGCCCACCGGTGGATCCGGTTCGGCCGCCTCAGCCTCCAGCCCTCCGAGCTGTTCAAGCCCATTTCCGTGCTCATCACCGCCTGGTGGATGATCCGGCACCGGGACCTGTGGGGCAAGGGGACCCGGGAGTCCGTGCCCAAGCTGGTGACCCTCTTCGGCATCCTCCTGGTGCCCTTGGCCCTGATCCTGCGCGAGCCGGATTTCGGCACCAC
>DBMS01000276.1:4468-4610 GCA_002297665.1 Holophagaceae bacterium UBA692
CGGTGGCGGCGCCGGCCCTGGGGGCGGTGGGCTTCGCCTTCGTGTGGTTCGAGCCGTACCGGAGGGCCCGGGTGCTCAGCTTCCTGAACCCCGAGGCCGACCCCCTGGGAAAGGGCCACCAGGCCCTGCAGAGCCTGATCGC
>DBMS01000116.1:0-7773 GCA_002297665.1 Holophagaceae bacterium UBA692
GTCCAGGTTGCCGGTGGGCTCGTCGGCCAGCAGGAGCGCGGGCCTGGCGGCCAGGGCGCGGGCCACGGCCACCCGCTGCATCTCACCGCCCGACATCTCCCGGGGCCAGGCCGAGGCCCGGTCCCCCAGGCCCACGGCCTCCATGAGCCCGGCCACCCGGTCCTCCAGCGCGGGCCGGGCCCATCCCAGGAGCTGGAGGGGCAGCTCCACGTTCTCCCGCGCCGTGAGGGTGGGCACCAGGTGGAAGAACTGGAACACCGTGCCCAGGGATTCCCTGCGGAGCCTGGCCAGCCGCGCCGGGGGGGCCGCGGCCAGGTCCTCGCCCCGGAATAGGGTGCGCCCCTCGTCGGGGCGGTCCAGGCCGCCCAGGAGGTTCAGGAGGGTGGTCTTTCCGCAGCCGGAAGGACCCAGGAGCGCCACGCGCTCCCCCGGCTCCACGGCCAGGTCCAGGTCCTTCAGGACCCAGCGCGCGTCGTACCGCTTGCCGACCCCGCGGGCCTCGAGGAGCATGTTAGGAAGCTGGTTTGTAGGTGATGGTGTAGACCACGGGCCTGGGCAGCTTGGCGCTGGTCACCGTGACGGTCAGGTTCATCGTCCGGGTGCCGGGATCCAGGTGGAAGACGTTGGTGCGCTCCCCGTCCTCGGCCTTGTAGCGCTGCACCAGGTCGTCCTTGTCGGTCCGGGCGGAAATGAGGAACCCGTCGCCGTCCTCGCGCTTCCAGGGCACCGCGGCGCCGTTGGCCGGCATGCGCTGGGGAGCCCGCAGGTCGTAGGTGATGACGTATTCGCCCGGGGTGCGCTCGAGGCGGATGGCCTGGTAGACCGGGTTGGTCTTCCTGAGGCGGGACCGGGCGATGGGCCGGGTCACGAAGTTCATGGGGGCCGTGGCGGCCTCGATGACCGCGGGGACGTCCGGGGCGCTGGCCAGGGTCCAGTGGCCCAGGGGGGCCTGGGCCGCCAGGGGGAGGGCGAGGAGGAAAGGCAGGGCTTTCACGGGGGGGCCTCCGGGTGGTCAGGTTTCCACCATACACGCCTTGCGCGGGTGAGGATAAGGGGTGGGCCTGAGGGAATTGCCCATGCCGCCGGAACGGGTGAGGAATAGGATAAGGAACGGAGATCGCCATGCGAGACAGCCTGTTCCTTTGCGCGGCCTTCGGCCTCGCCGCGGCCCTTGCCGCCCAGGCGGCCCCGGAACCCCCGGCCGCTCCCCCCACCCTGGAGGCGACCCGCAAGGCCATGGGCATTCCCTCGGCCGGGGACCTGCGCGGCCAGAAGGACACGGTGGGCTTCGCGTCCCGGGCCGACCAGATGGCCCGGGTCTGGGACCTGTCGGCGGCTCCGCCCGCGCCCGAGAGGCTGGGCCCCAGGCCCGCGCCCGGTGTGGCGGGGGTGATCTGCCCGCACGACGACTACCTCTACGCGGGCCGGATCTACCGGGAGCTCCTGCCCCTGGTGAAGGCCCGCACGGTGGTGCTGGCGGGCGTCTTCCACGGGTACCGGCGGTACGGCGCCCGGGACGTGATGGCCTTCGACCCCTACCGCGCCTGGCGGTCCCCCGGCGGGGAGATCCGGGTGTCGGCCCTGCGGGAGGAGGTGCTGGCGGGCCTGGTCCCGGGCGACGCCGCCCTCGACGCCGCCTGGGCCGACAGCGAGCATTCCCTGGAGGCCATCGCCTATTGGCTCAAGCACCAGGACCCCGCCGTGGAGATCCTCCCCGTCATCCTCCCCGCGGCCTCCTTCGAACGCCTCCAGGCCATGGCCGGGCGGTTCGGCGCGGCCCTGGCGGCGGNNGCGGCTGGACCCTGGGCCGGGACGTGGCCGTGGTCATCTCCTCGGACGGCATCCACTACGGCGCCGACTTCCGCTACACCCCCTACGGCGAGGGCGGCGTCGTCCCCTTCCTGAAAGCCATGGACCGCGACCGCGAGCTTTTGCGGGGCCCCCTGGCGGGTCCCGCGGGCCCGGCCAAGGCGCGGGCATTCTTCGAGGCGGTGGTGGACCCGGCCCGGCCCGACACCTACCGAATGCCCTGGTGCGGGCGCTTCTCGGTGCCCTTCGGCCTGATGGCCCTGGAGGCCGCGTCCCGCGGCCTTGGCCTGCCGGCCCCGAAGGGGATGCCCATCGCCTTCGGCGCCTCCGTGGACGCGCCCGAACTGCCCGTCAGGGTCCTGGGCATGGGGGCGACGGCCCCCGCCAACCTATACCACTTCGTGAGCTATCCGGCGGTGGCGTACGTGAACGACTGAAGGCGGGCGCCCCGAGAGGTTGAATCACCAATATGGTTTCTCATGCCTCCGGAACCTCCCTCCAGGGGAGGCCGCGCGGGTGGATCGGCGGGNNGGCTTGGCAAGCCGAATCCGGCTTGCCAAGGTAACGGATCGAACCGTCCCAGTCGAATTCGAACCAGATTTCGCAATGGGCGGGAACTTCACGGATGGTGGTTGGAGCCTCGAATGGCGGGGAGATTGGGATCAGCTTCCCTTTCCTGGGATCCAATTCGTACCATTCAAGGTTGGGATTGAGATCATCACCTCGTCTTTGGTTGAGGGCCCTCAACCCAGGCGTTATGATTTCGCCTTCTGGCGTGACGGGTCCTGTTGGAAAAAAGTGCTGATTGAACCATACGGACTCCTTGGTCCTGCTGGCAATTAAAAGAGTCTGACTCGGAGTTGCTTGCGAATATACGATGGCTCTTTCGAAAGAAAATATTTTTGAAAAATCATCATTTCGCATGAGTTTGTATAATTGCTGCCTGCTGTTTAGATGTCCATTCTTGTCAAAAAACCAGAAAATGCCAAGTTGTTTGGAATAAAGCACAAATCCATCTTCATGTTGGAAAAGGGTTTCTGGCAGTTCGAATGCGACGTTTTTGATTACTTGAAAATTCCTATTATAGATCAAATTCTGAAAATCAGCCCAATCGTCGGGCATTCCAGGTTTGTGAGCATACATGGGGCCAAAATCCAGCTCAACGTTTTCCGTGTCTTTCAGGATCCCGTTTGGGGTTTGTCGCGCAATGTATAGAGGCGAATAGGAATTTGGAATAAAATGCAAGCCCAGACGTTTGATGAAAAAGAATGATCCGTTGCTCAACGGAACCATCGCCGTTGCGCCGGTGGCGTTCGTGCCAGTCAGTCGCCCGCTTTCCTCCCATTTTTCGAAGTCCGTGGAAGTCCAAATCCTTTGTGAATGATCTTCTTGACCGTTGGCGATTGTGGTTCCTTCATTACCGGCAATCTTCGGTGGCACCGAGGCGGCCTCGAGGGCCCAGTATCTGCCTTCCTGGTAAGTGGCCCAAATCGTGTTGGGTGGTGTCTTTAGTGCAGTCGCCGCCCCTGAGGCTCGATCGACCTTGATGATCCTGTCCGTCTCAAGCTGGACGCGAAAATCGGGAAACCATAGTACTTGTAAATTGGATTGGCCTTGAATGGCCTGTGCGTCCAGGACCGAGGTTGCCAGGTTCAATATGAATATGAAAAATAAAATCCGCATAATATTCCCATGAAAATCAGCGTTTGGATGGAAGGCATCCAATCTTGCAGTTACCAATTCCGAGCGATTCCATGGCAAACCCGGTGGCCTTGTCGCACTCGTAAAATTGACATCTGCCGGAGGCGTCCGCGGGCCCACAGCCGTAAGCGGTCATTAAGCCACTCGGATCCTGATAAGTGCAGACAGAAGGTCCTCCTCCAGGACACTTGCATCCAGAGGGTTTCGATGTGCCGACGCTGTTGCCACCTAGGACTTGGTCAACACAACGCTCATATTCATTGCCTAGAAGGCCTGAGCACGGATCTGAATCAATGGGATGCTCGATCCCTCCAGGCTGAGGAACCACCGCGTACGCGATGTTTGCATGGCAACATGCATTCAGTACGAAATATAGTGTTATAATTGGTGAATCACGCAAAAGTGCCTCCTGATTAAACTTCGGCCTGATTGTGTCATTTTTCAGATGCAAGTGTCAAATGTTTAAGCATTAATTGCAGGTGTCTACGAAATGGCTTCCCGGAAGGTCTGCGCTGGCACGGAACATGGACCACGAACCGTCTGCCTCATTCCTGGTTCCGTTGGATGGCTTGTGCTGGGGCTTGATGTCCGGAGAGGGCTTGGGATTTGATGGGCTGGGTTGGCTGTCGTTTTGACCCCTTGCGCTCGACCCAACCTGCAATGACTTATGGCTGTCATGCATAAGAAAAAATAAAACACTGAGGCGTAGAGGGTTCGCAGAGACGCGGAGAAATGCAGGACAATGGTATTTTCATGCGCCCCAGCGAACCCTCTGCGCCAGCTATTGGTACTTTTCTGCCCCTTCCCGTTGTATCGGTTCGATGCGAACTGGGTCGGTGCAAATAACTGTCAAAGACAGCCCACCCAGTCCACCTGGGATGCTCCGCTCCTCACAGCGCGGCCAGCGTGGCCTCCATGGCCCGGCGCAGGGCCGCGGGCGGTTCGGGCTGGAAGGGGTGCGTGGAGCCGAAGGTGTGGTCCCCGCCTTCCACCACCACCAGGCGCGCCCCGGCCTTCTCCAGGCGGCGGGCGTGGGCCAGGGGCACGGCGGGGTCGGCATCGCCGTGGATGGCCGTGGCCCTGCCGCCGCCGGCCACGAAGCGCGCCAGGGCGGCCTCCACGTCCAGGTACGCCCGGCGGGCCTCCCAATCCTCCAGGAGGGCCGCGCCCAGGCGCATGACCTGGCCCGTGCGGGCGTTGCGCGCCTCCACGAAGCCGTTCCGGCGCCAGGCCTCCTCCTGGCCCCGGAAGCCGTGGAGGTCCTCCAGGCCGGCCAGGGAGGCCCAGGTGACCACGCTGGAGACGCCTTCGGAGGCCAGCAGCGCGATGGCGCCGCCGCGGCTGTGGCCCAGGAGCGATACCCGCTCCGTGCCGGGCAGGGCCTTGGCGGCCCGGACCACCGCGCGCAGTTCCTCCACCTCCCGGGTGAAGGTGTTGGCCTGGAAACGGTCCATTTCCGTGAAGGCCTGGGGATCCGCGCCGATGCCGTTGTGGCTGAAGTTGAACCGGAGGCAGGAGATGCCGGCCTCCGCGCAGCGCCCGGCCACCCAGGGCCAGCACCCCCAGTCCATGAAGCCCTTGAAGCCGTGCGCGAGCACGACCACGTGGCCGGGGGCCGCGGCGGGGGTGAGCGCGGCAGCCAGTGGAAAATCAACACCTGGAAGCGTCAGCGTTTCCATTTTCATGGGACTCCCCTCGGCCCTGTTGACCCTGGGGCTAAGCTGCCCCATGCTCAGATCATCGCACCCGCAGGCCCGCCATGTCCCACCCGATCCGCAAGGACGACACCATCCCCGGTGGCCGGAACCCCACTGGAACCTTTGCTCCGCGGGGGGCATCCCAAGGGAGATCCCCAGGCCGGCAACCGCGACCCCTTCCACACGGATCCTCCGAGAGGTGAACCCCATGAAGACCCTGACGTCCCTGGCCGCGCTCCTGCTCTTCGCGGGCTGCGCGACGGTCTCCACGCCGAAGTACGAGCCGGTCCAGGCGCCCGCCTCCGGACCCGTGGCCGCGGTGCCCCCCGCGGGCAAGGTCCTTCGCCGGAAGATCGCCGTGGCGCGCTTCACCAACGAGACCCGGTACGGGAAATCCCTCCTGGTCGACCAGAACGACGATCCCCTGGGCAAGCAGGCCTCGGACATGGTTTCCAACCGGCTCATCGCCTCGGGCCAGTTCCTGGTCTTCGAGCGCCCCGACCTGCAGAAGGTCCGCAAGGAGCAGCACCTTTCCGGCCAGGAGAACCTGGTGGGCGTGGACACCCTCCTGGTGGGCGCCGTCACGGAGTTCGGACGCAGCGACTCGGGCAAGGTGGGCTTCCTCAGCGCCACCCGGAACCAGGTGGCCCGGGCGAAGGTCGAGGCCCGGCTCCTGGACGTGCGCACCGGCCAGGCCTTCTTCACCGCCACGGGCACCGGCGAGGCCAACACCGAGACCGGCAGCATCGCCGGCTACGGAAGCCGGGCCGATTACGACGCCACCCTCAACGACCGCGCCATCGGCGCGGCGGTTTCGGACCTGATGAACACCCTCGTGCGGACCCTCGGCGAACGTCCCTGGACCAGCGATATCCTGAAGGTGGAAGGCTCCCGCGCCTTCGTCTCGGGCGGCGAGCGCCAGGGGCTCAAGGTGGGCGACGCCCTGTCCGTAATGCTCCAGGGGCCCAAGGTCAAGAGCCAGCAGACCGGGTTCGAGATCACCCTGCCCGGCACCCGCGTCGCGGGCCTGAAGGTGGTCTCCCTGTTCGGGGATTCCGAGGCCAACGAGGGCGCCGTGTGCGACGTGGTGGACGGCTCCATCCCCGCTTCCGGCACCCTGTACGTCACCGACGCCAAGGAGACCCGCAAATGAGAATCGCCGCCCTGGCCCTGCCCCTGCTTCTCCTCGCCTGCGCCGACCCGGTCACCGTCACCCGCGCCGTGGACGACCGCCCCACGATCCTCGTGCAGGGCGCCCCCACGGGGGCCGTCCTCTTCCTGGACGGCAAGCCCGTGGGCAGCGCCTCCGCCTATGCCGGCGATCCCGGCGTCCTCCGGGTGGAACCCGGCACCCATGTGATCGAAGTGCGGCTCGGTGAGACGCTGCTGATGTCCCGGAAGGTGTTCCTTGGCGGCGGGGAGCAGCGGACCCTGGACGTCCGATGAAGGAACGGCCGCGCCTGGTCCTGGCGCTGGTCCTGGCGCTCGCGTTGGGCTGCGCCGCCCCCGCCACCCGCGCCGGCTTCGACTGGGGCGGCTACGAGGAGAGCCTCCACCGCCTCGTGCGGAACCCCGGCGGCCTGGATGCCTACGGGGCCGCCCTGCGCAAGACGATCGAACGCAATCCCGACGGGACCCGCGTGCCCCCGGGCCTCTACGCGGAATACGGCTACGTGCTCCTCCTTTCGGGCCGGAAGGCCGAGGCCGCCGAGTTCTTCACGAAGGAGAAGACCCGGTGGCCGGAAGCCACCGTGATCATGGACCGCATGATCCGCGCCTGCGCGCCTCCCCCGGCCGAGCCCCCCGCGAAGGAGCCGTCATGAGGCGCTTGGCCCTGCTTCTGCCCCTCCTGGCGCTCCTCGCGGGGTGCGCGCCGCCGGCCGCCGTTCCCGGCAAGGACTACGCCAAGCTGCGCGCGGAGGACCCCGCGTCCATCCTCGTGGTGCCCGTGGTCAACCGCAGCGTGGACGTGACGGCTTCCGACCTGTTCCTCTCGACCCTCACCGTGCCCCTGGCCAGCCGCGGCTACTACGTGTTCCCGGTCTACCTGGTCAAGCGGCTCATGGAGGACGACGGCCTCGGGGACGCGGGCATGGTCCACCAGGCGGATCCCCGGAGGCTGGGCGAGCTCTTCGGGGCCGACGCCATCCTCTACGTCACCATCAACCGGTGGGACGCCAAGTACGCCGTGATCGCCACCAGCGTCGAGGTGGACTTCGATTACGTCCTGAAAAGCGGCAGGACCGGGGAGGAGCTCTGGAAGGCCCACCAGGCCTGGACCTACGTCCCCAGCTCCCAGTCCACCGGCAACGCCGTGGCGGACCTGATCTCCTTGGCCGTCACCGCGTCCATCGCCAAGGCCGCGCCCGATGGCTACACCATCGGCATGGCCACGGTGNNCATCGCCAAGGCCGCGCCCGATTTCATGCCCCTGGCCCGCAGCGCCAACCACAAGGCCTTCGATCCGCCCCACCAGGGGCTGCCCGCGGGGCGCCATTCCCCGCAGCACGGCACGGACAAGGGGGAATACTAGATGAGCCTGTTCGACCTGGCGAAGACCGCGGGA
>DBMS01000116.1:7816-7989 GCA_002297665.1 Holophagaceae bacterium UBA692
CAGTGGTACGCGTGCGTCTTCGCCCTGTCGGTCTGGCTCGCATACGGTCTCGCCGGCAATTTCTACGTGGGGACCGCGCTCATGGCGGGGCTGGAGCGCACCGTCCCCGCCCCGGAGGCCGGCACCCTGGAGCCCTTTGACGCCGTCTTCGTCCTGGGCGGCGGCACCGAGCT
>DBMS01000156.1:0-3016 GCA_002297665.1 Holophagaceae bacterium UBA692
AATCCGGCGCTTTTGGCGTTGGGATCAGTTCATGACCCAGGCCGGGGCGGTGCCCACCGAGTTCACGCCGTACTTGATCCACATGAAGCCGTTGATGCCCCACTGGCTGCTCCAGGAGTTCTTGAGGAGCCAGGCGCCCTTGGCGTCGTCCCAGCCCACGAGGAGCACGGCGTGGTTGGGCTGGGAGCGGTTGTCGGTGCCGGTGAACACGCCGCTGCGGTAGGCCTGGAAGGCGCGGTCCGCGTAGACGCCGACGCTCACGCTGCCCCACTTGGTGATGGCGGCCTTGATGGCGGTCACGGACGGGACGGTGTAGCCGTTGCCCACGTAGCCCCACTGGGTGACCGGCGTGTAGGAGGTCTGGGCGCTGAAGCTGCAGGCGACGCGGTTGGAGACGTACGGGAAGGCGGCGGCGGGCACGGCGCCCTTGTAGTAGCCGGCGCCCCGGTTGAGGTTGCTGGGCATGAGCATGTCGTATGAATACCAGCCGCCCTGGCAGCCGTAGCCGTCGGGGTTGCAGCTCAGCACCTGCTGCTCGGAAAGGCTGGTGACGAGGCCGCTGGGGATGATGCTCCCGCTGGCGCTGACCCGGCCCTGGGGGGCGCCCTGCTTCTTGAGGGCGGCGCCCTCGAGGTTGCCGATGGTGGCGAAGGCCCAGCAGGAGCCGCACTGGCCCTGGTCCTTCACCGGGCTGAACCAGCCGATGAACGTGGCCGGGTACGCGGTGGCCGTCAGGTCCTCCACCTCGAAGTTGAGGTGCCCGCCCTGGGCGCGGGCGGCGAAGTCGTACTGGCGGAGCTCGGGCCGGAGGCCGCAGAGCTGCTCGAGGCTGTACTGCATCGCGGGATTCACGCCCACTTCGAAGTCCTTGCCCTGCGCCCGGAGCTCCTGGCGGAGGAGGTCGACCCGGGTGGTGAGCTGGGGGTCGAACTGCTGAACGCCGCGCTCCTGGGCCGCGAGGCTGAAGGGGGCCGCCAGGGCCAGGACGAGGGCGAAAGTGCTGACGAGGGGAGACTTGTTCATCTCGGACTCCGGGGTGGGGGTTGGGCGCGCCGACGGCCTGCCGGCAAGTGGCTGGGAACGGGTCACGGTCGACCCGGGAGCGGACAGGAGGCAGGAAGGAACCCGGCGCCGGTTGTTCAGGGTGGGGCGCCGGGCTTTTTTTCCAACTCAGCCTCGCAACCCAAGGTTCGGCCCCGGGGCCCCCATGCGCAAGACCTGCAAGGGCTTACGTGATCCCGGTCATGATGTTGAGACATTTTCTCAGGATTGACGCATGCACCTTCAAAGTCGGTTACGGCTACGCTTAACCATCATCCGGAGTTTGCATGTGGAAAGTCCCGTTCGCCCTGGTCACCGTCCTGGCCCACGCCGCCCCGGACGACGCGCGGCTCACCGTGGAAAGCCTCTACCACCCCACCCGCAAGGCCTCCTACGTGGAGGCGCTGGGCTCGCGCTACCTGTGGCGCCCTGACGGAACGCTGCTGGAGGAGCGCACGGAGAAGGGTTCCCTGGAGGCCATCAACCGCATCCAGGGGGGAACCTTCGCGGCCACCAGGCTCCTGGACCGCGCGAAGCTGGGCGAAGCCCTGGCCGCGGCGGGCGCGGACGCCGAGGACCAGAAGGCCGCCGCCGCCGGCGGGCTCACCTGGAACGCGGCCCGGAACGCCTTCGTGGTCCGGGGCTCGCGCGACCTCTACCTCGTCGAGGTGGGCCCCGCCAAGGCCCGCCGCCTGGGCGCGGGGGACACGCCTTCCTTCAGCCCCGACGGGGCCTGGGTGGCCTTCCTGGACGGGTCCGACATCCGCGCCGTGGAACTGGCTTCCGGCAAGGAGGTGGCCGTCACCACCGGCGGGGACGCCACGCACCTCAACGGGCGCCTGGACTGGGTCTACCAGGAGGAGGTGTTCAACGAACGGGGGAACTTCAAGGGCTACTGGTGGTCCCCGGACTCCAGGCGCATCGCCTACCTCAGCCTGGACGAGAGCCACGTGCCCGTCTTCACCGTCATGGACGACCGCACCCAGCCCCAGAAGCGGGTGGACACCCACTACCCCAAGGCCGGCGATCCCCTGCCCACGGTGCGGGTGGGCCTGGCCACCCTGGACGGCCAGACCACCTGGATGGAAGACCCCTTCCCCGGCCAGGACACCCTGGTTCCCCGGGTGGGCTTCGACCCTTCGGGCCGGCTCCTGGTGCACTTCACCGACCGCATCCAGTCCTGGCTGGAGTGCCGCGTCTTCGAGGGCACCGCCAGCAGGCCCCTGGTGGTCGAGCGGAGCCGCGCCTGGGTCGAGCATCTCCCCCTGCCCCACTTCCTCAAGGACGGACGCTTCCTCTGGCAGTCCTCCCGCAGCGGCTTCCAGCACCTCTACCTCTATGATCCCCAGGGGCGGCTGCTCTCCGCCGTGACCCAGGGCCCCTGGGACGTCCACCGCGTCCTGGGGACCGACGCCTCCCACGTCTACTTCGAGGGCACCCTTCGCACCTCGGTGGGGGTGGACGTGTACCGGGCCGGACTCGAGGGCGTCAACGACCACATGCGCCTGCTCACCCAGGCTCCCGGCGCCCACGCGGTGACCTTCAACGCCACGTTCACCGCCGCCGTGGACCGCTGGAGCAGCGTGGACACGCCGCCCCAGGACCTCTTCCTGGATGCCGAAGGCGTCGTGCTGCACAGGATTGAGAGCAGGACTTCAAACGCCTTCAAGGCGCTGCCCAAGGCCAAGGTGGTCTTCCAGCAGGTGCGCACCCGGGACGGCTTCCCCATGGAGACCATGCTGGTGCTGCCTCCGGGCTTCGACCCTTCCAAGAAATACCCCGTCTTCCATTACGTGTACGGCGGCCCCAACGCGCCCCTGGTGAAGAACGCCTTCAGCCGCACCGCTCTGTGGTACCAGTTCCTGGCCCAGCAGGGCATCGTCACCTGGATCTGCGACAACCGCAGCGCCTCGGGCAAGGGCACCGCCGCCTTCGGCGCCTGGCGCAACCTGGGCGCCCTGGAGCTCCAGGACCA
>DBMS01000156.1:3023-6621 GCA_002297665.1 Holophagaceae bacterium UBA692
CACGGCTACAGCTACGGGGGCTTCCTGGCCGCCTACGCCCTCACCCACAGCAAGGCCTGGAAGCTGGGCATCATCGGCGCTCCCGTCACCGACTGGCGCCTGTACGACAGCGTCTACACCGAACGCTACATGGGCCTGCCCAGGGACAACGCCGCGGGCTACGACGCCTCCAGCACCCTCAAGGCCGCCGCCAACCTCGGCGGCAAGGTGATGCTCCTCCACGGCACCCTGGACACGAACGTGCACCTGCAGAACACCGTGCAGTTCCTGGACGCCCTGGGCAAGGCCGGGCTCACCGCGCCCCTGGTGCTCATGCCCGGATCCGACCACAGCCCGAAGGCGGCCCAGAACCAGTGGGAGATGTACGCGGGGATGTGGGAGTTCCTGAAGGCGAATCTCTAGTTGGTCTCGCCGTCCACGTAGGCCCACTTCCCGTCTTCCCGCACGAACCGGCTGCGCTCCCGGTGCAGCATGCGCTTGCCGTTGATCAGGAGCTTGGCGTGGAAGACCACCACGCCGGTGTCGTCGTCCTTGCCGCCCAGCTCCGTGCCCAGGATGCGCAGGGAGATGCACTTGACGGCCCGGCAGTAGCGCTCGAGCTCCTCCCGGTCCACCTTCGCGCGCTCCGCCTGGCTCGTGGTGGCCACCAGGTAGTCGGCGCGGGCCATGGCGTAGGCGGAAAAACGGCTGCGCATGAGCTTTTCGGCCGTTTCGGGCAGGGCCCTTCCCAGGAGGTAGGGTTCGCAGCAGCGGTCGTAGGTCCGCTTGGATTCGCAGGGGCAGAGTCGGGACATGGAAGGCCTCTTGAAATGGCGATGTCCTTCCAGGGTAATGCATAACGTCCCGGGCCGCTCCCGGCGCCCCCGAAGGTCAAACCCGCATTGACTTTGAGGGGGGTGGTGATAGGCTGGGGCCGAATACCCTTTCACGTTTCCTCTGAGAAATCGTTTCTGCTAGCTCCCCGGCCTCCGGGCTGGGCTATGTTTCACATTTTTTCATAGGAGTATCCATGCTTCGAGCCTGGATGGACAAACTCAAGGTCACACCCTTGACGCGCAGGATCTACCTGGGCGTGATGGCGTGCTTTTTCGCCCTGGCCTACGCCTGGGGCCAGGTCTCGGCCCCGGCTGCGGTCGCCGCCGAGACGGAAGGCGCCAAGTTCGAGTACTTCGCCCTGTTCAACAAGGTCAGCGGCGAGTTCACCAGCGCCGAGCGCATCGGCCTGCTTTTCGTGCTGGGCATCGCCGTCGTCGGCCTGCTCTACGCGCTCCTGCTCATGAAGCAGGTCAACGCCGCCGACGAGGGCACCCCCAAGATGCAGGAGGTGGCCGCCGCCGTGCGCGAGGGCTCCAACGCCTACCTCGCGGCCCAGTTCAAGAAGATCGGTCCCCTCATCGTCATCATCACCGTGATCCTCTGGTTCACGGTCGAGGACAAGCACTTCGCCTTCGGCCGCGCCGGGGCCTTCCTCATGGGCTCCCTGTTCAGCTGGGCCGTGGGCTTCGTGGGCATGCGCCTGGCCACCACCGGCAACCTGCGCGTCGCCGCCGCCGCCCGCCACAGCTACGGCGAGGCCATGCAGCTCGGCTACCGCACCGGCACCGTCACCGGCATGCTCACGGACGGCCTCGGCCTCCTGGGCGGCACGATGATCTTCATCATCTACGGCGTGCACGCCTACGAGGCCCTGCTGGGCTTCGGCTTCGGCGGCACCCTGCTGGCCCTGTTCATGCGCGTGGGCGGCGGCATCTACACCAAGGCCGCCGACGTGGGCGCCGACCTCGTGGGCAAGATCGAGAAGGACATCCCCGAGGACGATCCGCGCAACGCCGCCACCATCGCCGACAACGTGGGCGACAACGTGGGCGACTGCGCCGGCATGGCCGCGGACATCTTCGAGAGCTACGAAGTGACCATCGTGGCCGCCATGATCCTGGGCATGGCCTCCTTCGGCCACAAGGGCGTCATCTTCCCCCTGCTGGTGCGCGGCATCGGCGTGCTGGGTTCCATCATCTCCACCTACACCGTCAAGGCCGGCAGCGAGGACACCTCCGACACCGCCCTGAAGAGCGTCCACCGCGGCTTCTGGATCGGGTCCCTGATCTCCGTCGCCGGGTTCTTCATCCTCGGCTACTTCTACCTGCACTTCACGCCCTCGTACCTGGCCAACAATCCCCTGGCTTCCGCGGGCTTCCCCATGAACGACCCCACCAAGCTCGCGGTGTGGTTCAACTTCGGCGTTCCCGGCCTTGACATGCGTCCGGCGATCACCTGCCTCATCGGCGTGTTCCTCGCCGTGGCCCTCAACAAGGTCACCAGCTACTACACCCACACCACCCACGCCCCCGTGAAGAGCCTGGCCCGCGCCTGCACCACCGGCCACGCCACCAACATCATCGAGGGCTTCGCGCTGGGCTACGAGTCCACCGTGGCCATGATGGTCGTCATCGTCGTCGCCATCTTCCTCTCCGTGCTCACCTACCACGGCGCCCCGCCGATGTTCGTGGCCTACGGCGTGGCCATGACCGGCATCGGCATGCTGACCCTCACGGGCAACACCATCTCCATGGACGTCTTCGGCCCCGTCGCCGACAACGCCAACGGCATCGGCGAGATGGGCTACGAGAAGGAGCAGATGGAGAAGGAGAAGCCCGGTTCCTACAAGCGCGCCCGGCAGATCCTCGCCGACCTCGACGCCGTGGGCAACACCACCAAGGCCGAGACCAAGGGCATCGCCATCGGTTCCGCCGTCATCGCGGCCGTGAGCCTCTTCTCCAGCTTCATCGCCGTCATCGCGGTGGGTTCCGAGGCGGCCATCAGCAAGATGACCCTCACCCAGTACCACGACCAGGCCGGCTTCCTCTCCGTGGCCGAGCCCAAGGTCTTCATCGGCCTGCTCATCGGCGGCTGCGTGCCCTTCCTGTTCAGCAGCCAGCTCATCCGCGCCGTGGGCCGCGCCGCCTACCACATCGTCATCGAGTGCCGCTCGCAGTTCCGCGACGCCGCCATCTGGGCCGGCACCAAGAAGCCCGACTACGGCCGCGTGGTGGACATCTGCACCAACACCGCCCAGAAGGAGCTGGTGGGCCCCGGCCTCCTGGCCATCACCGCCCCCCTCCTGGTCGGCCTTCTCCTGGGCCCCTACGCCCTGGGCGGGTTCCTGGCGGGCATGATCCTCGTGGGCCAGCTGCTGGCGGTCTTCATGGCCAATGCCGGCGGCGCCTGGGACAACGCCAAGAAGATGATCGAGGACGGCCTCTACGGCGGCAAGGGCAGCGAGGCCCACAAGGCCTCCGTCACCGGCGACACCGTGGGCGATCCCCTCAAGGACACCGCGGGCCCGGCCATCAACCCCCTGATCAAGGTCATGAACATGGTGAGCCTGCTCACCCTGGCCGTGCTCATGAAGTTCACCCTGTTCCCCGTGGCCGGCCAGCTCAACGGCAACAAGCTCGGCGGGATCCTCGGCGCGGTGATCTGCATCGCCGCCATCGCCTGGTCCATCGTGAAGAGCAAGCAGGAGACCCCCGGCCTCATCGCCGAGGAGGATATGAAGTAGGTCCATTCACGTTCACGGAAAACGCCGCCTCCGGGCGGC
>DBMS01000180.1 GCA_002297665.1 Holophagaceae bacterium UBA692
GGCCCTTCCCGGCGACGGGGGGCCGCCGCGTTGCGTTCCGGGGGGCCCGGGTGGGATCCTGGGGGGCGAGGTGCGTCATGCATGTGATCGTCGACTTCACGGTGGTGCCGGTGGGCGCCGGGATCTCGCTGTCGGGGTACGTGGCGGAGGTGGAGCGGGTGCTGGCGGAATCGGGGCTCACCTTCGAGCTGCACGCCAACGGCACGAACGTCGAGGGGGAGTGGGACGCGGTCATGGCCGCCATCCGCGCCTGCCACGAGCGGCTCCACGCCCTGGGCGTCCCCCGCATCCACACGGACGTCAAGCTGGGCACCCGCTCCGACCGGCCCCAGCGCATGGCCGACAAGGTGGCTTCCGTGAAGCGGGTTCTGGGCGCCTGACGGCGTGACGCCCGGGTGACAATTCACCCGATAAAGGCCCATTAATCAGGAAATTGTAACTTCTCCTCCCGGGCATTGACGGGCCGGCCGGGGGACCGACCTTGGGGCAAATCCCAGGAGGCCCCCATGAACGTGCGCCGCCCCAGCGCGAAGTCGGATATCAACATCACGCCCCTGATCGATATCGTCCTGGTGCTCCTCATCGTCTTCATCGTGATGGTGCCGGGGCTCTCCAAGGCCCTGGAGGTGGCCGTGCCGCGGGTGGTCCCGGTGACGAAGGACGAGCCTCCGCAGCCGCCGGTGGTCGTCACCCTGGACGGCGAGGGCCGGCTCTTCCTGCAGCGCGAGGAGGTGACGCTGGCGAGCCTGCGGGAGCGGCTCGTGCCCGTGGTGATGCTCCAGCCCCTGGGCCTGCGCAAGGTCTTCCTGAAGGTGGACGGGGAGCTCGCCCACGAGCGCGCCGTGCAGGTGCTGGACCAGATCCGCGTGGCCTCCGACCAGGCCCGCCGGGAAACCCGCGCCAGGCCCGGCTTCCAGGACGAGGACGGCGGACCCGTCAAGGTGGCCCTCACCCGGCTCAAGGCAACCTAGTCATGCGGGTAGATCGGTTCAGTCCGGCATTGGACGCCCGGCCCTGGCGATGAGGGCTTCCAGCGCCCTGCGGGCCCAGTCCCCGGCCCGTTCCTCCCGCAGCAACCTCGAGGCGTGGTGGTAGGCGAGGGTGATGGCCCGGAATTCGAAGGCCAGCTGGTCCGGATCCTGGGAGGGGTGGGCGAACGCCGCGAAGCTTTCGGCGGCCCTTCGCTGGGTGTCGCGCTGGAGGCGCAGGAGGGTCTCCCGCACGGGGCCTTCCCGGTCGTCGAATTCCACGCAGGCGCCGGTGATGGGGCAGCCCCCGGGCAGGCCCGGGTCGTCGATCCAGGCCATGATCGTCCGGAGGATGAAGCGGAGGCGTTCGGGGCCCGGGGCCAGCCGCGCGCCGGGCGCGGCGCGCTCCCGGACGGTCTGGGCCGCGTGCTCCAGGGTGGCCACCTGCAGGGCCGACTTGGAGCCGAAGTGGGCGAAGAGGCCGCTCTTGGACATGGGCAGGGCCGCGGCCAGGGCGCCGATGCTCAGGCCCTCCAGGCCGTCGCGGCTGGCGATGCGCATCGCCTCGTCCAGGATCCGCGCCCGCGTGCTGTCGCCCTTTTCCGCCAAACCTGACCTCCTGGAGGGTTCCGGGCCCTTGCCCCACCCCGGATACGGAAGGGGGAAAAGCTGCCCGGAAACGGCCCCTGAATTTTAAGCGTACCCGGCCCTTGCGCCGGTTGTTCGATCTGGTTAGATTAACACGAACGATCGTGCTAAAAAAGCGCGTCGTCGTCCATCCAACCCTTTTCCCGGAGAATCGTCATGACCCAAGCTGCGCAGGCCCTCACCCGATCCACCCACTTCACCGCCGCGGAGTACGGCGCCCTGGACCGCTGGAGGGCCTTTGAAATGGATCACCCCCGGCGGGGCCGGGTCACCGGCAAGACCTTCCTGGGGCAGGTGCTGGGCCTGACCGGCATGGAGGTGTCCTTCGGGTCCATGGCCCCCGGGGAGTCCGCGCCTTTCTGCCATTCCCACAAGCAGAACGAGGAGCTGTACGTGTTCCTGACGGGTCAGGGGGAGATGCAGGTGGATGGGGAGCGGATTCCGCTCCAGGCCGGAACCGCCATCCGCATCGAACCCGCCGGCGTCCGGGCCTGGAGGGCGACGGGTACCGAACCCCTCACGTTCGTGGTGATCCAGGCCAAGGCCGGCAGCCTGGAGCAGGCCACGGCCTCGGACGGGGTGATCGCGGAGCAGCCCCTGGCCTGGTAGGCCGCGGGCGGCCGGGTTCCTCGTTATACTGGGTATCCAGGAGTGCCATGATGCGAGCCCTCACCCTTTCCCTGCTTCTGTGCGCGGGCCTCGCGCCCCTCGCCGCGGGCGCGCCGGCCAAGGCCGTCCTGAAGGCCGGCCCCTTCGATCCCGCCCGGGACAGCTTCAAGGACCTGGACGCCGCCAAGGCCGAGGCCCGGAAGTCCGGCCGGCGCATCATCCTGGACGTGGGGGGCAACTGGTGCCCGTGGTGCCATCTCCTCCACGGCTTCTGGGAGGCCCAGAAGGACGTGCTGGCCCTGCGGGACAAGCACTTCGTCTTCGTCCTGGTGAACTACAGCAAGGAGGCGAAGAACGAGAAGTTCCTCGCCCAGTTCCCCAAGGTCCCGGGGTACCCCCACCTCTTCGTCCTGGACGCCGACGGGAAGCTGCTGCATTCCCAGGAAACCGGGGTGCTGGAAGAGGGCAAGGGGTACAGCCGGGAGAAGATCACGGCCTTCCTCAACGCCTGGAAGGGCTAGAACGCCCAGCCCAGCCCGAGGTTCACGCGGTTCTGCGCGGTGTCGTTCCGGAACCGCCGCAGGTCGGCCTTGAGCACCACGTGGGGGTTCAGGTTGAAGTTGAAGCCCGCGGTCCAGATCCGCTCGGCGGGAGCGGCCTGGGGCGTGAGGGAGGCGGGGGCCAGGGTCTCGAAGGCGGCGGCGGTGTTGACGGACTCGAAGCGCGCGAAGGGCGCGAAGGCGTAGGAGCCTGACGACCACAGGCGCCACGCGGCCTGGCCGTACCAGCCCTCGAAGCGGCTGGGCACCAGGGTGGGGTTGCCCACCCGCGTCTGGTTGAAGGCGGCGGTGTCCCGCACGGTGCCCCGGGCGAACACGGCGGAAAGGTCGAAGGGGCCCGGCGTCCACCGGGCGTGGACGTCCCACAGGGTGGCGGCCATGGCGGGCATGCCGGGCTGGCCCTGGGCGCCCTTGGCGCGGAACCAGGAGCCCCCCAGGAGAAGGCCCGGCACGCCGCGCCAGTTCACGGCCGCGAAGGCCGCGAGGTCGTGGGAGCGCGCCCCGCTCAGCTCCTGGTGCACCGCGCCCAGAGGCGATTCGGCGCCCTCGGTGCTGGCGGCGTCCCACCTGGAGAAGTCGAACCCGGTGGACACGCCGGCCTGCAGCACGACGCCGTTCTCGAAGGAGCCCACCACCTGGAGTCCCCCTTCCCGCCAGGTGCTGGGGATGATGGCGGTCTCCACGGCGTTGCGCTCGACGCCGAAGAAGGCCGTGGGCTCGTGGCGCTCGTTGAGGAGGCCCGCGGGCACCAGGAAGAGCCCGCCCCGCAGGGACCACGCGGACGAGAGGCGGTGCTGGATGTAGGCCTGTTCGATCTCCACCTCGCCGGCGTCGTCGGCGGAGCTGACGGCGTGCTCGATCTCCAGTTCCGTAACCAGCTCGGTGCGGTCGTCGAACCGGTGGGTGAGGGCCAGGACGAACCGGCGCAGGTCGGCGGTGTCCTTGGACCCGTCCTTGGAGAAGTGGGAGAACTGGACCTCCCCATAGCCGCCCAGGACGGTGTCGGAGGTGGGCCGGGCGGAGAGCTCGCCCTTCACGCGCTCGAGCTCGCGGGAAAGGGCGTCCACCCGCTTGGCGAGGTCCTCGGGCGGAGCCTGGGCGGCCAGGGTCGAAAGGGAAAGGCAGGCGGTGACGAGGGGCAGGCGAAGGCGGTTCAAGGGGACTCCTTAGCGGGTGTAGCCGTCGGTGAGGGTTTTCAGGAAGGCGACGACGTCGTCGACCTCGGCGTCGGTGAGGGCCGGCGCCTGGCCCGGCAGGCGGTTGTAGGGGACTTCGGTGACATTGACGTTCCCGTGGTACTTCGATGGGAGGTCGTCGAACTTCATCACCGTGCCGTCGGGCGCCAGGGGGTACCATTTCTCCGGGTTCGTGTCCCGCTGCACGTAGAACGTCACGGCGTCCTTCAGCGACGTGAAGCGTCCGTTGTGGAAGAGGACCCGGCGCAGGGCGACGTTGCGCAGGCTGGGCACCTTGAAGGCGCCGTAGAGGTCCGGCCGGTCGATGTCCGGCCGGGCGCCCAGCCCCAGGTCGAAGAACGCCGGATCGCCGTTGGCCGCCAGGGCCGGGTTCCGGGGGACGCCCAGCACGTCGTAGGTGAAGTCCGTGAACAGCGGCCGGTCGCCCGACGAGGGATGGCAGGCGGCGCAGTTGCCCTTCTGGGGGTTGTTGAAGAGGGCCAGGCCCCGGGCCTCGGCATCCGACAGCCGGACGCTTCCCCGCAGGAAGGCGTCGTACTTGCTGGAGAAGGGATGGAATTCCGGATCCTCCCGCTGGTATTGCTGCAGGGCCAGGGTCATGCAGCGGTAGGCCTGCTCGGCGTCCTGGAAGATGCCGTCCCCGTAGACCGCCCGGAACGCCGCCGCGTAGGGGGCCGCCGCCAGCCGGGCCACCACGGCCGCCTTGCTGGGCATGGCCATCTCCACGGGATTGAGGAAGGGTCCGCCCGCCTGGTCCGCCAGGGATTCCGCCCGGCCGTCCCAGAAGAAGCCGCCCGTGGGCGTGCCCTCGGCGTCATAGCGGAAGGCCGTGTTGCCGGCCAGGTAGCGGATGGAGGGGGATTGACGCGTGCCCTGCAGATTCATGGCCGGGCCGCCCAGCTGGGCGGGCAGGTCGTTGTCCGCCCCGTGGGCCGCCTCGGCCACGTGGCAGGTGGCGCAGGACTGCAGGCCGGACGCCGAGAGCGAGGTGTCCTTGAAGATCTGCTCGCCCAGGCGGGCGGCGGGGGAGAGGCCGCCCGGATCCGCGGGCTGCGCGGCGCTGCCGCAAGCCAGGGCGGTGGCCAGGGCCAGCCCGGCCCCCGCGAGGAGGCAGACGGTTCGGATTCGGGCGGGCATGCGGCCTCCAGGTCTTCCGGTCAGGGGTTGGACGTTCGGGTGTGGAAACGCCTTTTGACTGAGAACGAGACTGATTCTCAATTAAAAACCATGAATTGTCAACACCCTTTCGGATGCCCGTCCGCTGCCCCTACTGGACGTTGAGGGCCGACATCATGGGATCCCAGGGGGGCAGCACCTCCGCCTTGGAACCGAAGACGTCCAGCACGGCCTTGGGCACCACGGACCGGGGCACCACCACCACCTGGACGAAGCTGTCGAACCAGCCGTCCATCATGGTGTAGTAGCCCTTCTTTCCGCCCTTGTCGCCCCAGGAGTTCTCCACCAGCCACTTCACCGGCTTGCCGCCGGCCATGTCCACGCCGGTGAACACCATGTTGTGGTTGGGCACGCTGCGCCGGCTCTCGAAGCATTCGCGGCGGTCCATGGCGAAGTCCATGCCGTAGAGGGAGGCGTAGTCGCGCACGCCGGCCATGAGCAGGCCCTCCTCGCGCTGCATGTCCTGGCTCACGTCGGCGCCGAACCACACGGGCTGGTCGGAAAGCACGCAGGTGGCGGCAGCCTCCTTCAGGACCTCCAGGGGGCAGTTCACGAAGAACATGTTGGGGGCGTCCAGGAGGGCCCGGTCCAGGTCGATCTCGTACTTGCGCTGGAAGGGCAGGGTGGGGATGGAGTAGAGGGCCACCATGCCGTCCAGGTCCGCGCCGAGGGTGGCGGCGGCGAAGGCCTTGGGGGTCCAGGCCTTGAGGGGCGTCAGCTGCTTGTCCTTGGCGACAAAGCGCCAGTTGAACTTCGCGGGGGGAACGCCCAGGTGCATGGCGAGGATCCGGTAGACGTCCTTCATGGCCTGCAGCTTGAGGGTCTCCACCTCAGCGGCGTCCTTGGCCGCGCGGATCCGCACGCCGGCGACCTTCAGGCGCAGGAACAGCACCTGGTTCATGGCCGCCGAATTGGACGAGCTGAAGGTCTCGGGCATCACGTCCTTGGGCACGACGCCGTACTTCTTCACCAGGTCCACGAAGCCCTGCCAGTTGCCGCCCTCCTGCACGGGGCTCCCCAGGAGGAACTCCACGCGCCGGTCCGTGTGGGCCACGCCGCGGGTGCGGGCGATGGCGTCCAGGAAGAGGTTGGCCTTCTCCAGCTTGTCGTAGAAGAAGAGGTAGTTCTGGCTGAACTCCAGGTTCTCGCAGCCCAGGCGCGTGGCGGCGGCGCGCCGGAACAGGTTCAGGCCCGAGAACATCCAGCAGCGGCCGCTGGACATCTGGTTGGCGACGGGCTCGTCGGGGATGCGCTTGGTGAAGTGGGCGTCCACGGAGGTGATGCGGGACCAGTCCTCGGCCAGCTTGCGGCCGTCGCTCTGGGCCAGCGCGTTCTTCAGGGCGCGGAAGGGGCCGTCCTGGGGACACGCGGCCGCCAGTTGATCCAGGCGCTCGGGGGTGAGGGCCTGGGCGAGCAGCGGGGACGCTGCGAGAAGGAGGGGAAGGCTGAGCCTCGCGAACATGGGCGCTCCTGGGGATGCTCCATTATGCCGGTCCGGGGCCCGCGCCTTGCGTCACAATGGAGCTAGGAGGCGGCATGGCCACACCGGCACAGTGGGTTTCGGGCGCCCGGCCCTTCACCCTCCCCGCCGCCCTGGCCCCCGTGGCCGCGGGCACCGGGGCCGCCGCCGCCCTGCACG
>DBMS01000193.1 GCA_002297665.1 Holophagaceae bacterium UBA692
GGTGCCATCATCGCGGGGCCGAGGAATACTTGGACAGCCTCCTAAGCTACAATGGAATCCCATGAACGAAACCCCCCGAGAGCACCCGGCCTTCGAGGCCCCGAAGGGCTTCGAGACGAAGTTCCGCGACCTGGAGCTGCACCTGGCCTCCTTCGACGGGCCCCTGGACCTGCTCCTGCACCTGATCCGGGAGCAGAAGCTGGACATCCTGGACCTGCCCATGGCCTCCGTGACCCGGCAGTACATGGACTTCCTGATGCTCATGGAGGAGCTCAACCTGGAGATCGCCGCCGAATTCGTGGCCATGGCCGCCCAGCTCCTGCAGATCAAGAGCCGCATGATGCTTCCCAGGCCCCCCGCGGACGAGGGCCTGGAGGATCCCCGCGAGGACCTGGTCCAGCGCCTCCTGGACTACCAGCAGGTGAAGGAGGCCGCCAAGGAGCTCTCCAGCCGCGAGGCGGAATGGCAGAAGGTGGCCTTCGCCCCGGGGCTGGACATCCGGGACCACGCCCGCATCGAGGAGGAGCCCATCAAGGCCAACCTCTTCGACCTGCTCGCCGCGTACCGCGACGCCCTGAAGCGGCTCCTGCCGCCTCCGCCCGTGCAGGTGCGCACCCCGCCCAAGACCCTCGAGCAGCGCATCGCCGAGGTCACCGCCTTCCTCATGGACGGGCGCTGGGAAGCCTTCGGCGGGCTCCTCGCCACCGCCGGCTCCCGGGAGGAGCTGGTGCTCACCTTCCTTGCCCTCCTGGAGATGGTCCGCACCGGACGGATCCTCCTGGTGCAGTCGGAAGTTTTCGGAGAAATCCGGGTCAAGGCGGCCTAGACCGTGGACAACGCACCCAGCCCCTCCCTGGCAAAGGCCTTCCGCATCGCCTACGTCATCGGCCTGTTCATCTGCGTGGGCTGGCCCCTGGTCCTGCAGCTCATGCTGGGCACCGCCATCCGCCCCGGCGGCCTCGCCCCCGCGGGGGTCGTGCAGCAGCTGGGCTACACCTTCACGGGGCTAACGTTCGCGTCGGCGTTCTTCGTGACCTGGCGCTGGGCCAAGGTGCGGCGCGCGTTCGCGGCCCTGGAGGAAGCCAGGCGCCCGGGCGCCGTGATCCGTGAGACGATCCTCTACGCCGCCCTCTTCGAGCTCAGTTCCTTCTACGGGCTCGTCTACTACGCGCTGGGAGGCCCCCCCGCCGAGCGCTACGCCCGGTCCTTCATCGCGCTGACCACCGTCATGTTCTTCGTCTTCGTACCCCGATTCCAGGCCTGGCGGGATGCCGCCGAGGAGCGCCCATGAACGAGCAATCCGCCCACGACCCGAACGACCCCTCCCTGCCCCCCGATCCCGACGCCACGCAGGTCCTGAAGACCGGGGAGCCCAGGCTCCAGGACACCCAGCCCATGCGGATCATGCCGGCCGTTCCCGCACCGGAGGCCGCCACGACCCGGTCCCAGCGCATCGTCGCGCCGCTGCCGGAAGCCCGCAGGGCCCCGGCGAGGGCCAGCCGGCCCCTGCTCTGGGTCTTCGGCGTCCTGGCGGTGGCGATCCTGGGCGGCAGCGTGGCCTACTACTTCCTGTCCCCCGGCGGCGAGGCCACGGCCCCGCCCCGCGCGCGGGGCGAAGTGCCCGCGGTCCTCCTGCCGTACCTGGAGAAGGCGTCCCAGGGCGACGCCGGCGCCATGCGCATGCTGGGGACGATGTACTACAACGGGCTGAACGTCCCCATGGACCGCAAGGAGGGGGTCAAGTGGTACCGCAAGGCCGCCGCCGCGGGCAACGTCGCGGCCCGCAAGGACCTGGAACAGCTGGGACTGGCGGCGGACGAGAAGTGAGCCCTTCGGAGACGCCCCTCGACAAGCTGCTGGCGGACCAGGCCTACGACGGCCTCTTCCCGAACCTCTACGACTGGATCTACGTGGTGGGCGTCTCGGAAGCCGGGGAACTCACCTTCGAGACCGTGAACCCGCCCCTGGGCGGGGGCTCGGGGTTCCTGCTCCCGGAGTTCACGGGCAAGACGCCCGCGCAGTGCCTGCCCCCGGAGAGCGCCGCGCTGCTGATGAACCATTTCAACCGGGTGCTGGCCGAGGAACGGCCCCTCCTGTACGAGGAGGAGCACGTGGTGGCGGGCCGGGCCCGCAGCTTCCAGACCACGCTCACGCCGGTGCGGAACAAGTGGTCGCGCATCCACCGCATCGCGGCCGTCTCCCGGGACATCACGGCCCTCAAGGAGGCCGAGGCCGCCCTGCACGCCTCCGAGGAGCGGCTCAACCTGGCCCTGGAGGGGACCCAGCAGGGCCTCTGGGACTGGAACGTCGCCACGGGCGAGGTGTACCGTAGCCCCCGGTGGTTCTCCATGCTGGGCCTGGAGCCCACGGGCGTGGCCCCCACCATGGAAGGCGGCCTCGCCCGCATCCACCCCGAGGACCGCCTCCAGGTGGAGGGGGCCATGAACGCCCACCTGGAGGGGCGCCAGGCCACCTACCAGGTGGAGTACCGCATCCTCAGCAGGTCCACCGACTGGATCTGGGTCTTCGACGCCGGGAAGGTGGTGGCCTGGGACGACCAGGGCCGTCCGGCCCGCATGACCGGGATGTGCACCGACATCACCGAGCGCCGCCGGGCCGAGGAGTCCCTGCGGGCCCTGGTGGGAGGCGTGGTGCACGAGATCCGCAACCCGGTCTACGGCATCTCCATCAACCTCGACGCCATGGAGGCCACCTTCGGGGAGGAGCCGCGGTACATGCCCTTCGTGGCCGCCCTGCGGGAAAGCGCCGAGCGCATCTCCAGCCTCATGAACGACCTCAAGGACTACGGCGAGCCCCGCACCCTCAACCCGGAGCCCTGCCTCGTCAAGGCCCTGCTCGAGGAGGCCGCGCGCAGCTGCGAGCCCCAGGCCGCCCGGCACCGGTGCACCCTGGGCCTCCACCTGGGGAACCCCCACCTGGTGCTTCCCCTCAACGGCCGGCGCATGCACCAGGTCTTCCGGAACCTCATGGAGAACGCCATCCACCACTCGCCCCAGGGCGGCGAGGTGGCGGTGCGGTGCCGGCGCGACCGCCGGGAGGGCCACGAGTGGTGGATCTTCACCGTGGAGGACCAGGGGCCCGGGTTCGCGCCCGAAACCCAGGCCCGGGCCTTCGAGCCCTTCTTCACCCGGCGCAAGGGCGGCACGGGCCTGGGCCTGTCCATCGTCAAGCGCGTGGTGGAAGAGCACGGCGGTTCGGTGGAGCTGGCCAACCGCTCCGGGGGTGGAGCCATCGTGACCGTCAAGCTTCCGGCCCCCCGGAAGGTCGCCACCCTCATGCAGGACCCCGACCATGACTGACCCCAGGATCCTCCTGATCGAGGACGACCCCTCCGTGCGCCACGGCATGGCCGCGTTCCTCCGCGCCAACGACCTGGAGGTGCAGGAGGCCGAGAACTGCAAGCAGGCCATGGAGCTCTACCGCAGCGGGAATCCCGACGTGGTGGTGGCCGACTACAGCCTCCCCGACGGCACCTCCCTGGACATCCTGGCCCAGGTCAAGCGCCTGAACGAGAACACCCCCTTCATCATCCTCACCGCCCACGGCTCCATCGACCTGGCGGTGCGGGCCATCAAGGAGGGCGCGGAGCAGTTCCTCACCAAGCCCGTGGAGTCCAAGGCCCTGCTCCTCATCGTGCGCCGCCTGCTCCAGCAGCAGCGCCTGCGCCACCGCCAGGAGGCCGCCAACCGCGACCGGGCCGGGATCCTCAATCCCTTCCAGGGCGACAGCCCCGCCATCCGCAGGCTGGAGGAACAGGCGAGGAGGATGCTGGAATGGGACAGCCCCATCCTCATCCTCGGCGAGACCGGCGCCGGAAAGGGCGTCCTGGCGCGGTGGATCCACTTCAACAGCCCGCGGGCCGAGGAGGCCTTCGTGAACCTCAACTGCGCCGGCCTCACCCGGGAGCTGCTGGAGAGCGAGCTCTTCGGGCACGAGCGGGGCGCGTTCACGGGCGCCGTGGCCGCCAAGCAGGGGCTGCTGGAGGTGGGCCACCGCGGCATCGTGTTCCTGGACGAGATCGGGGACATGGACCCCGCCATCCAGCCCAAGCTCCTGAAGGCGCTGGAGGAGAAGACCTTCCGGCGCCTGGGCGACGTGCGGGACCGGGTGGTGGACATCCGCCTCATCGCCAGCACCAACCTGGCCCTGGAGGACATGGTCCGCGCCCGCACCTTCCGGGACGACCTGTACTACCGCATCAGCACCCTCACCCTGCGCATTCCGCCCCTGCGGGAGCGGCCCCAGGACATCCCCATCCTGGCCGCGACGATCCTCGAGGCCGTATCCAGGCGCATGGGCCGGCTGCCGGTAGGCCTCAGCCCCCGGGCGGAAGCGGCCCTGGTGGCCTACCCGTGGCCCGGCAACATCCGGGAGCTGTCCAACGTCCTGGAGCGGGCCATGATCCTCCAGCGCGGCGACCAGCTCGAGGCCGCGGACCTGGGCATGCAGGACCGGCCCGCGCCGCCCCAGGAGACGCCCGCGGAACTGGCCACCCTCAAGGACATGGAGCGCGCCCACATCGAGCGGGTGCTCCTGCGCACCGCGGGCAACGTGGCCGAGGCCGCCCAGATCCTCGGGATGGCCCGCCGCACCCTCTACGACCGCCTGAAGGTCCTGGGTCTCAGCCTCGACCGCTTCTGAGCCGGGATCGAAGGGCAAACTGGAATCAGGGTCTTCATCCTTTTTACATCCCTGTCCATGGACGGGGATGAAAAAGGAAGATCTGCATCTCCTGGCTCATCGGCTTGAACAACTTGCTTCGGCAACAGGCAGAGGCGAGATTCCTGGCTCCTTCCCTGGGCGGAACGTTCACCGGCCTGATCCCGGCTGAGCGGCTCTTCGCACCCGGTTTGCGGGATTTCGCACACGGCCGGGCCCGGGCGAGGGGATACTGGGGAATGATCCTATTTATAATCAATAGATAGCTCCGTCCCACAAACTGGCGCGAGGTTTGCTCCTCCTGGGGCATCCCGAAGCCTACCCCCTTGTCCAAGGAGAAACCCACATGATCCGGAACATCGTGACAGTCCTACTGGTCGCGGGCACCGTGGCCACCGGCGGCTGGGCGGCAGCGCCCGCGAAGGCCAAGCCCCTGCACCAGCGCACCATCGAGAAATACCCCGCGCCCAAGCTGCAGAACGTGAACGGCCGCGAGGTGAAGTTCCTCCTCGACCCCGCCAAGCTCAAGGGTTCCCCCGCCGAGGTGTTCGCCACGATCTGGGACCGGGTCAAGGCCGCCAGCGCCAAGCACGGCTTCAAGGTCACCGAGAAGGAGGACAACCCCCTCAAGATCGAGAAGGCCTACAAGGAGTACTTCGACACCCCCGGCCAGGATCTCTGGAAGAAGGGCTACCTGGTGCGCATCACCCAGAAGTACAAGAAGGGCGTCGCGGAGGCCACGGTGGGCGTGACCATCAAGGCCGTCAATCCCGACGCCGACATCGCCATGGGCACGCCCCTCAAGGTCGTGGGCGTGGACAAGGTGAAGGTCGAGGCCGAGGAGAACGCCGGACCCGGCGCCGGCGGCATCCTGGACGGCTACATCGAGAAGGGCGCCTCCTTCAGCGTCACCCTCGACAGCCTGGGCTCCCTGACCCTGGGCGATTTCGCCAAGTACGTGCCCGAACTGGCCACCCTGGGCCTTCCCGCGGGGACCCGGCTCGTGGGCACCCGGGCCTACTCCGTGCGCGTGAAGCCGGGCGCGGTCGAACTGGCCGGCACCGACGACTGCGGGTTCTCCTTCGAGGGCTGGTCCACCAAGCCCGGCGAGGCGCCCTACCTCTACGACATCTCCATGGGCTACGGCGACATCGACTTCTACGACAGCGCCGCGCTCCACGAGGCCAGCGAGCGGTTCTTCCAGCAGGTCATCGCCGGCGAGCTCGCCGACCTGGCCATGGCCCAGCCCGAGAAGTGGGGCGGCTCCAAGGTGCGCAAGCTCATGAACCGGCCCCTCACCCACTGACGTCCCTTCCACCCTTTCCAGGAGAATCCCCACGATGCGAAACCTCTCACGCAGTCTCACGCTGGGCGCCCTCGCGGCCTGCCTCGCCCTCCCCGGCCTCGCCCAGGCCGGGCCCGACAAGCTCGACGCGCTCTACGGGTACCTGTCCATGCCCGCCTACATCAAGCACTACGAAGCCGACAAGAACGGCAAGGTGCTCATCAACCCCTACCTGCAGGTGGCCACCAAGGACTACCCAGCCATCCTCGACGCCAAGAACGCCCCGTACAACTGGGTGATCGACGCCGAAGGCCGCGTGGGCATCATCCAGGAAGCCGCGCACCCCCTGGGCCGCACCTACGCCAAGGGCTTCTTCCGCCCCGAGGACCAGTCCAAGCGCAAGCCCGGCACCACCGAGAACTACGGCCACGTCTCCGCCCTGGCCGGCGGCCCCAGCCGCATCAGCGGCGAGATCAACTACGACAAGGCCACCAAGTCCTTCACCATCAACAACAAATCCGGCCGCTACTCCAAGCACAACCCGGACCGCACCCCTGAGCAGATGGCCAATGCGGCCCGCCTGATCATGGAAGTCGTCGACCCGGGCAAGACCCCCTGGGGCCCCACCTACTACCTGCTCGAGTACGCTCCCGAGACCGTCCGCGAGGAGCTCATGAAGAGCCCCAAGCTGGCCTATGACGACGCCGCCAAGAAGAGCCGCCCCCACATCATCCTGGAGGTCGCCGCGACGCCCGCCCCCGAGGCGGACAAGCCCAAGACCAAGGCCAAGAAGGCCAAGGCCGCCCACAACGACGATCCGTCATAAGCCTCGCGCCCCACTGGCCCATCGAATAGGAGCTTGGAACACATGAAGACGCTTTTCTCCCCCCGCATCGCCCTTCCCGGGATCCTTCTCTGCCTGGCGGCGGCCATGCCGCTGCCGGCGCTGCAGCCCGCCGACGTCACGGACCAGGTCCACGTCCTCAAGGGCAGGAAGAACTTCCTCACGGGCAATGACCCCATCAACGTCGACGGCACCGTCAACTGCCTCGTGGAGATCCCCGCGGGCACCACGGCCAAGTACGAGACCGACGTCAAGACCGGCCTCATCGCCATCGAACAGAAGAACGGGGCCCCCCGGTACGTCCAGTACCTGGGCTACCCCTGCAACTACGGCGCGGTGCCCCGCACCGTCCTCACCAAGGCCAAGGGCGGAGACGGCGACCCCGTCGACGTGCTGATCCTCGGCCAGTCGGTGCCCACCGGCACCATGGTCAAGGCCCGCACCCTGGGCATCCTGGTGCTGAACGACTCCGGCGAAGTGGACAACAAGCTCGTGGTCGCCATGGAGGGTTCGCCCTTCTGGAACTGCAAGAGCATCGCCGACCTGGACGCCAAGTTCCCCGGCGTGACCTCCATCATCCAGACCTGGTTCACCTCGTACAAGGGCCGGGACAAGGAAGGCAAGCTCTTCCTGTCCTCCACCGGCTTCAAGGAGCGGGCCGAGGCGATCCGCTTCCTGGGCGACGCGGTCCTGGACTTCGAGAAGTCCGTGGTCACCGACGCCGACCGGCGCCCCCTGGACAAGGACGGCAATCCCAGTCTGTACCGCTGGCCCGGGGCGAAGAACCTCGGCGAATGACACCACCCTGGGGGGGGCGCCGCCCCCCCTTTTTTTGACACGACGATCAAGGAGGCACAAACCATGCGCATCGTACTTCTGGGTGCGCCCGGGGCCGGCAAGGGCACCGTGGCCAAACAGCTCACGGCCCACGACGGCTCCGTGCAGATTTCCACCGGGGATCTCCTCCGGGCGGCCGTGAGGGCCGGAACGCCCCTGGGCCAGCAGGCCCAGGCCTTCATGCAGCGGGGCGACCTGGTCCCCGACCGCCTCATCATGGGCATGATGGAAGCACGCTTCCAGGAAAGGCCGGACGAGGGCTTCATCCTGGACGGCTTTCCCCGCACCATCCCCCAGGCCGTGTCGCTGGGGCTCCTCCTCAAGGGCCTGGACCGGCCCCTGGAGATGGTGGTGAACCTGGTGGTCCCCGAGGAGGTCATCCTGGACCGCCTCACCACCCGCCGGACCTGTTCGAACCCCGCCTGCAACGCGATCTACAACGTCAAGTCCAACCCGCCCGCCGCGGGCGATGCCTGCCGCGCCTGCGGCAGCAAGGTCGTCCAGCGCGAGGACGAGACGCCCGAGGCCATCGGCCGCCGCCTCGAGGTCTACCGGCAGCAGACCAACCCCCTCGTGGGCCACTACGACCGCACGGGCCTTCTGGTCACGGTCACGGAACTGGACACCGCGGCCATCGTGAAGACCATCGTCGGCGCCCTGGCCGCCCAGGTGGGGTGAACCGCCGGTGCGCGTTCCCGCAGAGAAATTTTGCGGATTCCCGCACAAACGCCATCCCCGGGACGCTCGGATCGAGCCGTAACGACTGCAAATGCTTTATTTGAAACCACCCTCGCATTTGGCACGCATCTTCCAATCACTGGACGTTCCCTCTGGGAAACCCCCGTTTCTCCAAAGCAGGCGCCTTCGCGCCACCCCCATGACCTACCGCTGGAGGTTCACATGAAGTTCTACGTCACGCCCTTGGCCCTCGCCGTGCTGGCAGGCCCCCTCTCCGCCCAGGCGCCCACCGACGCCGAAAAGCGCATCGCCGACCTGGAGAAGAAGGTCGAGAAGCTCACGAAGTCGGAATCCAAGAAGGCCGACGCCAAGAAGTCCGACGACTCCAAGGACGGCTTCTTCGTCAAGTTCGGCGGCCGCTTCCACCTGGATTCCGTCTTCTTCGACGGCAACAAGAACCGCCTGGCCAACGGCACGCAGCTGCGCCGCGGCCGCGTCAGCTTCAAGGCCGGCTTCGGCAAGGACTGGGTCGCCGAAGGCGACTACGACTTCGCGGAAGGCGACGCCTCCGTCAAGGACATGTGGGTCGGCTACCAGGGCTTCAAGGACACCCTGATCCAGGTGGGCCAGTTCAAGGCCCCCTTCGGCTTCGACACCCTCTCGTCCTCCAACGCCATCTGGTTCACCGAGCGCTCCTACAGCGACGTGTGGAGCCCCGACCGCCACGTGGGCATCGCCGTGGCCAAGTGGGGCGAGCGCTGGCAGGCCAAGGTCAACTTCTTCGGCCAGGCCATCGACGACACCAACACCGCCGACACCAACGGCTCGGACCACGGCTGGGGCTACGCCGGCCGGGTCAGCTTCGCGCCGGTCCTCGTGAACGAGTCCAAGGCCATCCACTTCGGCGTGGCCCTGAGCACCCGCACCCCCATCGCCGACTACAGCACCACCACCCTGGTGCCCGTGGCGAACGAGGCCTATGCCATCGACTTCTCGGGCCGCCCCGAGGCCGGCAAGATCAGCAAGGCCAAGTTCCTCAATGCCAAGGTCAATAACGTCAAGGACTACACCCAGACCGGCGCCGAGTTCGCGGGCGTGTGGAACGCGTTCTCCTGGCAGAGCGAGTACCAGCAGACCAAGGTCAAGCGCCGGGACGCCGTCGGCACCACCGCCGCCGCCCTCGCCGCCAGCGTCGTGGACCACACCTTCTCCACCTACTACGGCCAGGTGTCCTACATCTTCGGCGGCCGCCGCAGCTACAACGCCCAGGACGGCCTCTTCGGCAAGGTGAGCCCCTCCACCAAGGCGGGCGCCCTGGAAGTCGTGGCCCGCTACAGCAGGATGAACCAGGACGACCTCACCGCCATCGACGCCGTCAAGGGCGGCGAGGCCAAGAACCTGTCCCTGGGCCTGACCTGGTACACCAACAAGAACATCCGCTGGATGATCGACTACACCAAGGTCGACAACAACGAGAACGCCAAGCCCAAGGGCGTCTACGGCGGCATCGTGAACGACGACTTCTCCATCACCACGATCCGCCTCCAGGTCAACTTCTAGCTGGCTCCACCCTGCCGGCGGGGGGCCCGCACCCCGGGCCCCGCCGGCAGGACTGTCCGCAGCAACGCAATCCACCCCCAAACCGAACCAGGAGGCCCCATGGCCAAGGAAATCGAACGCAAGTACCAGGTGAAGCTCGACGCATGGGTCCCCCAGGGCGAAGGCATCCACTTCAAGCAGGGGTACCTCAATTCCCAGAAGGAGCGGGTCGTCCGCGTCCGCATCGAAGGCACCCGCGCCAAGCTCACCATCAAGGGCATCACCAAGGGCGTGACCCGCTCGGAATTCGAGTACGCCATCCCCGTGGAGGACGCCTCCCTCCTGCTGGACAACCTCTGCGAGCAGCCCCTGATCGACAAGCACCGCCACAAGGAAGTGCACTTCGGCAAGACCTGGGAGATCGACGTCTTCCACGGCCTCAACGAAGGCCTGGTGGTGGCCGAGATCGAACTGGCCTCCGAGGACGAGGCCATCACCCTCCCCGCCTGGGCCGGCGCCGAAGTTTCCAGCGACCCCCGTTATTTCAACTCGAACCTGCTCAAGAACCCTTACAATACCTGGGACAAGGCGTAATCAACCGCGAGCCGCCCCCAGGGGGGGCGGCTCGCCTTTTCAGGCAGAGCGATGGCAGCTGAAGCACCCGCGGCGACCCCCGCCCCCTCCCTCCAGGACCTCCTGGACATGGAGAAGATGGTCCTCTCCTCCAAGACGCGAGAGGCCCAGAGCCCCACCGAGCGTTGGATGCGCTACCTGGGATTCCCCGGCGGCATCCTGCTCTTCCTCATCCTCTACTACCTTCCCGCCGGCGCGGGCCTGAGCGGAGCGGCCCAGACGGGCACCGCCTGCTTCGCCCTGGCCCTGGTGTGGTGGGTGACGGAACCCTTCCCCACCTACGTCACCTCCCTGATCCTCATGTTCCTGCTGCTGGTCACGCGCACGTCGCCGGCCAAGCCGATCATGGACGTGCTGGGCATGGAAGTGATCTGGCTCAACCTGCTGGCCTTCATCCTCAGCTCCATGCTGGTGAAGACCCGCCTCGCCAAGCGCATGGCGCTCTGGCTCATCATCAAGTTCGGCCGGAAGGCCTCCTGGGCCCTCCTGGCCTTCGTCATCCTGCAGCTGGCCCTGGCGCCCCTCATCCCCGCCACCGCGGCGCGGTGCGTCATGACCCTGCCCCTGATCATCGTCGTGGGCACCATCTACGGCTCCACGGAGCAGACCCCCAACGCCTTCGGCAAGAACCTGCTGCTCCTGAACCTCGCCGGCATCTCCGTGCTCACCTCGGTCACCATGACCGGGTCCTCGGCGAATCTGGTGGCCGTGGGCTTCATCCAGAGCATGACCGGCCACCGCGTCTACTACATGGACTGGATGGTCGCCGGCGCGCCCATCGCCATCCTCACCATGCTGATCATGTGGTTCGTGGGAAGGAAGTTCCTCTTTCCCATCGCGCCCGAGGACCAGCTTCCCAAGGTGGAAGGCGGCCTGGAACTGGTCGAGCAGCAGCACAAGGCCATGGGCGGGTTCTCCTTCCAGGAGAAGAAGGCCCTGGTGATCTTCGGCGTGGTGCTGTTCCTGTGGATGACCGACATCTTCCACATGCGCTGGTTCGGCGTGGAGATCAGCGCCCCCTTCGCGGCCCTGGTGGGCGCGGTGCTGGTGCTCTTCCCCCGCTACGGCGTGCTCCAGTGGAGCGAGGCCGACATCCCCTGGCACCTCCTCATCTTCTCCGCGGGCGCCTACGCCGGCGGGCTCGCCCTGGAAGACACCGGCGCGGCGGAGTGGGGCGTGCGCACGCTGTTCGGCGGCATGAACCTGAAGAGCATCCCCTTCGGCGCGGCCTTCACCATCATCACGGCCGTGATGATGTACAGCCACCTGCTCACCACCTCCAAGACGGTGCGCACGATCATCCTCATTCCCATCATCATCACCATGTCCAAGGCCCTGGGCTGGGACCCCGTCTCCATGGCCCTGCCCGCCGCGCTCTGCATCGACTGGGTCGTGGGCCTGCCCATCAGCGGCAAGCCCAACGTCATCCTCTTCTCCACCAACCAGTACACGGTGGGGGACAACTTCAAGTACGGCATGGTCACCTGCACCGTGGGCATGGTGCTCCTGGTCATCTCGGCGGCCACCTGGTTCCACTGGATCGGGATCACGCCTTCCTTCTGGGCGATGCCTAAATGAGCCGACTCATCCTCCCCCTCCTCCTGGGCGCCGCCCTTTCCGCCGCGCCCGCCGAGATCCGGCAGTACGCCACCCGCGTGGACATCCTCCCCGACGGCTCGGGCAAGGCCACGGCCACCCTCACCGTCGCGGGCGACCCCCTTGAAACCGTCGAGATCCCGGTGGGCTTCAAGGCCCGGGGCTACGCCCTGGCCGAAGGGCCCCAGGGGCTGCGGCTCGAGCCCCACGGCTCCGCGGTCAAGGTGATCCTGCCGGCGGCGCCGGGCCCCCATACGTTCACCTTCACGTTCACCGCCCTGGACGCCTTCATCCCCGAGGCCGTGCCCGAAGGCGAGAAGGCCAAGCTGCCCGCCAACAGCCGGGTGGTGCGGCACGCCTTCGTGCAGACCTTCGAGGCCCCCATCGGCGCCTACAGCGTCGAGGCGGCCCTCCCCGCCGGCTACCGGTTCCAGGCCATCAAGGAGGCCCTGCCCAAGGTCCGCAAGACCGAGTCCGAACCCAGGGTCCGCCTGGGCGCGGCCGGCGGGCGCCAGACGGCCACCCTGCGGGTCAACAACCTCAAGCAGGGCGACGCCGCGGCCATGACGCTCGAAGCCATGTCCTCCAGCCGGTCTCCCCTGTGGTTCGTGGCGGGCCTGGTCATCGCCGGCCTCTACCTCTTCCTCTTCCGGGACATGGTGCAGACCAGGCGCTAGGTTCCATTCAACCCCTTCTTTCCCGAGGTCCCATTGCTTCCTCCGCAACTCACTCCCTTCCTCCTCACCATCGCCCTCAGCACCCTGATCGGCATCGGCTTGCGGGAGTACTACGAAGGGGAGGGGAAGTTCGACACCTTCGGCACGGTCAGGACCTTCATCTTCATCGGGATGCTGGGCTTCATCGTCTACCGGATCCCCGGCCTGGGGCCCTACGCCTTCCTCATGGGCATGGCGGTCCTGGGGGCCTTCCTGGTGGTGTACTACCGCAACAAGGTGAGCCAGCTCCAGAGCCCCGGCCTCATCGGGGTGCTCATCGCCATGCTGACCTACAGCATCGGGCCGGTGGCCATCCATGAGCCCCACTGGTACCTGTCCGCCCTGGGCGTGACCATCCTCCTGGTGCTGCACTCCAAGGGCCGCATCCGCAAGTTCACGGACCGCCTGGAGACCGGCGAGGTGGTCACGGCCTGCAAGTTCCTGGCCATCACCGGGGTCGTGCTTCCGCTGATTCCGGCCTCCATCCCCGTGGAGGGCTGGGCCGCCAAGGTCTTCGCCATCGTGTCCGTCACGCCGCGCCAGATCTGGATGGCGGTGGTGGTCACCACCGCCATCTCCTACACCGGCTACGTCCTCCAGACCTACCTCTACCCCAGGAAGGGCATGCTGCTCACGGGCATCATCGGCGGGCTCTACTCCAGCACCATGACCACCCTCGTCCTCTCCAAGCGCACCCGGAACACCCCCGGCGAGGCCCGGGAGACCGCGGCGGCCATCCTCCTTTCCACCCCCACGATGTACCTCCGGATCATCATCCTGGTGGCGGCGTTCATGCCCGTGGGTGCGCTCCGCCTGGCGGTGCCCTTCCTGGTCCTCTCGGCCTTGGTGGGCGCCTACGCCTGGTGGATCCGGGGCGGCCCGGCGCCCGAAGGCGTGCCCGAAGCCGAGGTGGAACTCAAGGACCGCAACCCGCTGGAGATCAACGCGGCCCTGCTCTTCGCCCTCATGTTCGTGGCGGTGACGGTGGTCACGAAGTTCGTGCTCCTGCACTTCAAGGACCTGGGGCTGCGGATGCTCTCCTTCCTGGTGGGCGCCTCGGACATCGTGCCCTTCATCGTCTCCATCCTGCAGGGCAACCTGGGCATCTCGCAGCCCCAGGTGCTCCAGGCGATCCTGGTGGCGACGGCCAGCAACAACCTCATGAAGGCCGTCTACGCCTACCTTTTCGGCAACCGCCGCGCAGCCCATCTCGTGGCCGCCGGCATGGGCGGCGCCGCCGTCCTTTCCTTCCTCTACGTCGCCGTCGCCTTCTAGGCCCGGCCCCCGCAACCGCCCATCCAAGGAGCCACACAATGGCCGATCCCTTCGCCAAGAACCAAGCCACCTCCGCCGAAGACGCCGCCAAGATCATTCCCCGCGCCGAGTTCCGCGTGTTCGGACAGGGCGTCATCGACCTGGTCAAGGGCAACATCTGGAACGGGAAGACGGTCCTCTTCCAGGCCCGGAAGATGCCCGCCGAGACCTACTTCCTCTCCACCCTCACCAACGAGGCCAACGTCAAGGTGCGCGACGGTCTCCTCGACATCAAGACCAAGGTCGGCGAGACCCCCGAAGGCTACGAGATCTTCCAGCCCCGCGGCAAGTTCCAGTTCCCCGTCAAGCGCGAGGACCTGGCCACGATCCTGTCCCACCTCAAGGTCGATGCCGCCCTCGACCAGGAAACCTACACCCTGGACGCGTTCATCGCCTTCGCCCGCCAGCACCCCGCCCTGTGCCCGGTCAGCGTGGAGAAGATGCGCTACGGCTTCACCATCGAGGGCATCATCTGCGAGTACGCCCAGGTCTGGTTCAACGGCGCCCTGGTGGAATCCGCCTGCGCCGAGAGCGAGAACTACGAAGGCATGAAGAAGGTCATCGAAGGCATGGGCATCGCCGCCATGCCCAACACCAACTACCTGAAGGCCGCCAAGCGCGTCGTCGGGATGGAGTAGCCCCGAGGGGGCGCGGAGGGCAGGCCCTCCGCGCCCCGTTTCGCTTTCCCCCCAGGAGCCGCCCGTGATCCCGCCCCTCGTTGCCTCCTTCCTCCTCACCCTCGCCGCCAGCTTCCTCATCGGGATCGGGCTTCGCGACTACTACGAGGGCGAGAACAAGTTCGACACCTTCGGGACGGTGCGCACCTTCGTGTTCTTCGGGATGCTGGGCTTCCTGCTGTACCAGATGCCCGCGGTGGGCCCCTACGTCTTCATCATGGGCCTGGCCGCCATCGTCCCCTTCCTGCTGGTCTACTACAACAACAAGGTCCGCCAGAAGAAGAGTCCGGGCCTCATCGGCGTGCTCATCGCGCTGCTCACCTACACCCTGGGCCCCATCACCCTCCTCCAGCCCCACTGGTACGTGGTGCTGATCGCCGTTTCCATCCTGTTCGTGCTGCATTCCAAGGGCAGGATCCGCCGGTTCACGGACCGCCTCGAGACGGGCGAGGTGGTCACGGCCTGCAAGTTCCTGGCCATCGCGGGCGTCGTGCTGCCCCTCATCCCCGCCGTGGTGCCCGCCACGGGCTACCTGGGCCGGCTCTTCTCCGTGCTGCCGCTCACGCCCCGGCAGGTGTGGATGGCGGTGGTGGTCACCACCACCATCTCCTACCTGGGCTACGTGCTGCAGACCTACCTCTACCCCCGAAGGGGCCTGCTCCTCACGGGCCTCCTGGGCGGCGTCTATTCCAGCACGGTGGCCGTGCTGGTGCTGGCCAAGCGCTCCAAGCGCAGCCCGGGCCGGGACCACCAGGCCGCCGCGGGCATCCTGGTGGCGGTGGCGATGATGTACCTGCGGGTGCTGGTCCTGGTGGCCATCTTCCGCACGCGGGACGCCATCCGCGTGGCACCCGCCCTCCTGGTCCTGGCCCTGCTCTCGGCCGGGTACGGCCTGTGGCTCAACCGGGACGGACGCCAGGATCCGCAGCCTCAACCCGCGGAGGGCGGAGCCGAGGGTTCCGCCCCCGCCGAGGCAGGGGAGGAGGCCCTTCACAAGAACCCCCTGGAAATCAACTCCGCCCTGTTCTTCGCGTTCATGTTCGGCGCCGTTTCCCTGGCCACCAAGTACGCGCTGATCTACTTCAAGGAGATGGGCCTGCGCGCCATGTCCTTCATCGTCGGGTGCTCGGACATCACGCCCTTCGTGGTGACGGTCCTGCAGGGCAACCTGGGCATCGGGAGCGGCCAGGTCCTCCAGGCCATCATCATCGCCACGGCCAGCAACAACCTCCTGAAGGTGGTCTACACCTACCTGTTCGGCACCCGGCGCACCGCCAACCTCGCCGCCGCGGGCATGGCAGGCCTCATCGCCCTGTCCCTGGCGTACGCCTTGATCGCCCTTTGATCCGGAAGGCACCATGCACGCGCTCAACTTCCTCCGTTCCCTGAACCTCCGCGGCCAGTTCATGTTCCTGCTGTGCACGCAGCTGGTGCTGCTGGCCCTGGTGGCCGTGCTGGGCGCCCTCAGCCTCGAGTGGCTGCGCACGGACCAGATGGCGCTTGGCTCCAGCCTTCCCAAGAGCTCGGTGGCCGCGCGGGTGCTGCACGATTCGGACGTGCTGCGGGTGATCCACGTGTCCCTGGTGGGCGCGGCCAGGAACCCGGACTACCTCGACAAGCGCCTCAAGCGCCTCAAGGAGGTGGAGGCCGACCTGACGAAGTCCCTCGCCGACATGGATGCCCTGCCCTGGTCCGGCCAGGACCGGGAGGACGTCTCCCGGATCACCGCGGGCATGCGCACGTACATGACGTCCTTCCCTCCCGTGCTTGAGCGGGCCCGCAAGGCCAGCCTGGCCGAACTCCCCGACCTCATCGAGGCCAACACCGCGTTCCGCAGGGACGGCTACAACCTGCTCCTCAAGCTCCTGCCGCGCCTTGAGGACGCGGGTGAGGAGATGGTGCGGCGGGACCTGGTGGGGAGCCGCCGGGGCCAGTACCTCATCCTCGCCGGCCTCGTCTCCGCCCTGGCCCTGGGGCTGACCTTCACCCATATCCTGGGCAACCGCGTGCGCAGGCAGGCCGCCGGCCTACTCACCGCCATGGAGGCCCTGCGCACCGGCAACCTGGCCGCGCGCTGCGCCGATCCCGGCGGCGGCGAGCTGGGCGATACCGGCCGCGCCCTGAACGCGGTCATCGAAGACCTGGGCCGGCACATCCGCACCATCGCGGACGTGAGCCACCGCGTGGCCTCCTCCGCCACGGAGCTGAGCGCCACCGTCACCCAGGTCAAGGGGGCCACGGACGAGATCGGCGTGTCGGCCCACGAGCAGCGCTCGATCATGGAGGAGGGCACCGGGCTGGTGCAGGACATGCGGACCCTCACCGGAACGGTTCAGTCCGGCACCGCCCGGCTCCAGACCCTGGCCTCCGCCTCGGAGACCGCCGCCGACACCGCCCGGGGCAGCGCCGCCGACTCCGACCGCGCCATGGCGGGCATCCTCGAGAGCTCCCGCAACGTGGGACGGATCACCACCGTCATCGCCGACATCGCGCGCCAGACCAACCTCCTGAGCCTCAACGCCGCCATCGAGGCCGCCAAGGCCGGGCAGATGGGCAAGGGTTTCGCCGTGGTGGCCGAGGAGGTGCGCAAGCTCGCCGAGCGCAGCGCCGTCGCCGCCAAGGAAATCAGCGCCCTGGTGGCCGAGAGCTCCCAGCGCGTGGACGAGGGCATCGTGGCGGTGGGCCAGGTCAACGACGGCCTCGGGCGCATCCAGGACCACATCCGGGAGAACGGCGGCCAGGTGCGGGACATCGCCGCCGCCATGGACCGCCAGGCCACCTCCTCGGAGCGGCTCCTGACGCACCTGGGCTCCATCGGCACCCTCACCGAGCGCCACGGCTCGGCCACGACCCAGCTGGTCGCCACCATGGGCGAGACGGCCCGGACGGTGGATGACCTGGCGGCGCTGGCCTCGGAGCTTCGCGGGCTCACGGAGCGGTTCCGGCTGGCTTGAACGGGGTCCCGGAAGCCCACCGGCCCGCAGCAAGGTGCAGCTGGACTGGCACGTTCCTACCGACCCTGCCCGCCTCCGGCCCTCCAGGCCATCACCCGGTTCGCCGCGGCCCGCCCCGCCTTCTCCACCAGGGCCGCTTCCTCCGCCTCGCGGACCGCCGTGACGCTGCCGAAGGCCTGAAGCAGCTTCTTGGCGGTGGCCGCGCCCACGCCCGGAATGGTGGTCAGCTCCGTCTGGAGGGTGCGTTTCGCGCGCAGGGCGCGGTGGTAGGTGATGGCGAAGCGGTGGGCCTCGTCGCGGATGCGCTGGAGGAGCTGGAGGACGGGGCTGGTCCTGGGGATGCGCAGGGGCTCGGAGCTGCCGGGGCGGTACACCAGCTCCTCCTTCTTGGCCAGGGACGCCCGCTCCAGCTGGGCCAGGCCCAGGGCCTCCAGGGCGCTTTCGGCGGCGTGGAGCTGGCCCAGGCCGCCGTCGATGAGCACGAGGTCGGGCAGGTCCTTCCCTTCGGCGGCCAGGCGCTGGTAGCGGCGGCCCACCACCTCGGCCATGTTGGCAAAGTCGTCGTTCTGCTCGTTGGCGACCTTGAAGCGGCGGTAGTTCTTGCGGTCCGGCACGCCGTCGGTGAAGACGACGCAGGAGGCCACCACCTCCCGGCCCTGGCCGTGGCTGATGTCGAAGCACTCCATCCGCCTGGGCAGGTGGGCCAGGCCCAGGAAGGCCTGCAGGCCCTCCAGCACCGCCTGGTTGAGCCGCGCGGGCTCGAACTTGCGCTCCAGGGCCAGGCGCGCGTTCTCCTGGGCCATGGTGAGCAGGTCCACCTTCTCGCCCCGCTGGGGCACGGCCAGGTGGGGCTTGGAGCCCCGCATGGCGCCCAGCCACTCCCGCAGCAGCTCGGCGTCCTCGGGTTCGGTCTCCACCAGGATCCGCGCGGGCACGGCCTCCTCGGAATAGACGCGCTTGATCACCTCGGCCAGGACGTGGCCGTCGAAGGCCTCCACGTCCTCCAGGAGGTATTCCCGGCGGCCCACCATCCGCCCCTCGCGCATTTCCAGCCGGTGCACGCAGGCCCTGCCGTCCAGCACCGCGCTGCCGAAGAAATCGGTGTCCTCCTGGTCCACCGTGGCCGCCTTCTGGCGGTTGAACCAGGCGTCCACCTGGCTCAGCGTGTCCCGGTAGGCCGCGGCCTGCTCGAAGGCGCTGTGTTCCGCGGCCCGCCACATGGCCGCCTCCAGGCGCCCCTTCAGCTCGTCCCGCTTGCCCTCGAGGAAGAGGCGCGCCTCCTTGGCCTGCTCCCGGTAGGCCTCCTGGGTCACGGCGGCGATGCAGGGGGCGGTGCACCGGTGCAGCTGGTACTTCATGCAGGCCCGGCCCCGCTTGCCGTCGATGTCGATGTCGCAGTCGCGGATCTGGAAGAAGCGGTAGGCCAGCTCAGCGGTGCGGTAGGCGGTGGAGGCGGGGAAGAACGGGCCGAAGTAGAGGGAGCCGTCCTTCTTCACCTTCCGGGTGACGAACACCTGGGGGAAGGGGTCCTTCCAGGTGAGCTTGACGTAAGGGTAGCTCTTGTCGTCCCGGAGCATGATGTTGTAGGGCGGGCGGTGCTCCCGGATGAGGTTGTTCTCCAGGACCAGGGCCTCCAGCTCGGTCTCGCAGACGATGAACTCCAGGTCCCAGATGCGGCTCACCAGGCGCCGGGTCTTGGCGTCCAGGTTCCGGGTCTGGAAATAGCTCTTCACCCGGTTTCGCAGGACCTTGGCCTTGCCCACGTAGAGGAGGTTGGCCTCCCTGTCCCGGTAGAGGTAGACGCCGGGGCGCGTGGGCAGGTCCGCCAGCTTGCGCTGGAGGAAGGGGCTGCGGTCGGCGTTCGAGCGGGGGCTGGCCATGGTGGAATTCTAGCGGGAACCCCTGGCCCGCGCGGGGCACGGCTCCACCATGGACGTTTCCCGGGGCCGCGCCGCGCAGCGGTACGGACGCTGGTGCGAACGGGGCACCCTCTGGCTCCTGTGGCTGAGGGGGTGGGACCCGGTGGCCCGGAACCTGAAGGCCGGCAGGTTCGAGATGGATCTGCTGGTGGCCCGCGGCGACGAACTGCGCCTGGTGGAGGTCAAGGCCCGCGCCCGGGGGGCCTGGTCGGGGGCGGACACCGCGCTCACCTACGCCCAGCGGCTCCGCCTGCAGAAGGCCTTGCGCGGCTTCCTGGAGCGGGTGCCCTGGCCCTTCCGGGTGACCTTCCAGCGGGTGAGCTGGTCGGGGTGGCGCTGCCGGTTCCATCCGCCGGAGCGGTGGCGGTAGGAAACTTTCATAACCGCCCCCGCACCTCAGGATGCACGCGACATTCCGTCCTCTGCATGAAGAACAAAGGATTTCAACAAATGACAGCACGCTCGTTCCGCACGTACCGCAACCTGGGGTTCATGGCCCTTATCCTGGGCGCCGTCAGCCACGCCCAGGCCCAGAGTTCCACCGCCGCCTTCCTGATCAACCAGACCGACCGGAACTTCCACGTCGCGCTCTCCGGTTTCGGCCACTTCCGGTATGACCCCGCCACCCACGAATCGACCCAGGCCGTCCAAAGGGACAGCCCGGAAGTGATCGGCCAGAACGTCAAGACCCTGGCCAAGTCCCTGTACCTGGGTGCCGGGGTTCCGCCCACCCGGAGCACGGTCCTGGGCCCCGGCGAGACCATCGAATTCACCGGCCGGGCTGGGTTCGACACCATGCAGACGGTGGGTCTTTCAGTCTGGGAAGCGTCCGCGGGGCCCTTCCCGGGCCCGGGAGCCGTGGGGACGTTCGTCTACTGGACCTGGGAGACCGAGATCCTCCCCCAAGGAATGGTGGCCTCCGGTGGCGCCAGGGGCATCAATCCTGCCGGCACGGCGACATTCACCTTGGTGAACTACAGCGACGGCCGCATGGTCGGCATCGCGTCCGGCGCTCCCAAACCGGCGGGCCCCATGGGAGGTGCGCCCGGCACCGGGAACCTCCTGCCCGAGCCCAAGGGCCTCCTGCCCGAACCCAAGGGCCACGCCGAAAGGCACCTCCCCCCCGCGATGGTGAGGATCCTCGACGAGAAGAACGGGGACCCCGGCTCCTCCACGTCCTCGACTTCAACTTCGACATCGACATCCACCACCACCTCTTCTTCCTCCTCCAGTTCGTCCTCCTCCTCCACGTCCCAGCCCGGCAATGGCGTCCCCCCCGGCGGCCTTTGAGAATCCCGGGTCCGATTCCGGTAGAATTCCAGGATGCTGGTACTCGGACTCGAATCCTCCTGTGACGACTGCTCCGCCGCCGTGGTGCGCGAAACGCCGGAGGGCCCCGTCCTCCTGGCCATGACCCGCAAGAGCCAGGACGAGCTCCACGGCCCCTACGGGGGCGTGGTCCCCGAGCTCGCCGCCCGCGAGCACCTCCTCCAGCTGCGGGGGGTGATCGCCGGGGCCCTGGACAAGGCCGGCCTCGCGCTCCGGGACATGGACCGCATCGCGGTCACCCGGGGGCCGGGCCTGGTGGGGTCCCTGCTCACCACCTTCTCGGCCAGCAAGGCCATGGCCTGGCGGGAGGGCATTCCCTGGGTGGGGGTGCACCACCTCCTGGGCCACCTGAACGCGGCGCGCTTCGCGGCGCCGGCCCTGCCCTTCCCCGCCCTGGCGCTCCTGGTTTCGGGCGGGCACACGCACCTGTACCTGGCCCGGGACTGGTCCCACCTGGAGCTGCTCCAGAAGACCCGGGACGACGCCGCGGGCGAGGCCTTCGACAAGACCGCGCGCATGCTGAACCTGGGCTACCCCGGCGGGCCCATCGTGGACACCTGCGCCAAGGCCGCCGACCGCGCCGCGGCCCCCTTCACGCCGCCGAAATTCCGGGACGGCAAGGCCGGCTGGAGCTTCTCGGGCCTCAAGACCGCCGTGAAGATCCGCATCCACGGCGAGGGGGGCCTGGACGCCGCGGGCGTGGACGACCCCCGGGTGCGGGCCCTGTGCCGCACCCTCCAGGAGACCGTCGCCGCCTGGCTCCTCAAGCCCATCCCCGCCTTCCGGGACGAGACCGGGGCCCGGTCCCTCATCGTCTCCGGCGGCGTGGCCTGCAATTCGGAGCTGCGCGCCCAGGCCAAGGCCCTGGCGGAGAAGCTGGGCCTGGCGCTGGCCATCCCGGAACCCCGGTTCTGCACGGACAACGGCGCCATGATCGCCGCGGCCGGCGCGATCCTCGAACCGCCGGGGGATCCCTGGACCTTCAACGCCGACCCCAACCTGCCCCTGGGAGCCTAGGAGGCTGTCCATGTATTACTCGACCCCGCGACGGCGCCTGGAAGCCCGATTATCGAGCGCAAGGCCCGCAGGAAATATAGGTCATATTTTCAAGGGGCTTGCACACGAGAAGCGGGCTTCCAGTCGCCGCCCTTCGGGATCTTGTC
>DBMS01000211.1 GCA_002297665.1 Holophagaceae bacterium UBA692
CGCTGGTCGCCGGTGTAGCCGCCCACGACCTTGGCGGGCTTGCCGCCCAGGGACTTGTGGTAGGCGTCCAGGGCCACGGTGGCGCCGGCCAGGTCCGCGATGTTCTCGCCCAGGGTCAGCTCGCCGTTCACGTGGGAGCCCTTGAGGGGCTCGTACTCGGCGTACTGCTTGACGACCTTGTCGGTGAGGGCGGTGAAGCGCTTGACGTCCTCGGCGGTCCACCAGTCGGAAAGCTTGCCGTCCATGTCGAACTTGCGGCCCTGGTCGTCGAAGTGGTGGCTGATCTCGTGGCCGATGACGGCGCCGATGCCGCCGTAGTTCACGGCCGGGTCGGCCTTGGGATCGAAGAAGGGGGGCTGCAGGATGGCGGCGGGGAACACGATCTCGTTCCACAGGGGGTTGGCGTAGGCGTTGACCGTCATGGGCGTCATGCCCCACTCGGAGCGGTCGATGGGCTTGCCGATCTTCTCCAGCTGGCGCTGGAACCGGAACTCGGCGGCCCGGATGGCGTTGCCCAGGGCGTCGCCGCGCACGACCTCAAGCTTGGAGTAGTCGCGCCACTTGGAGGGGTAGCCGATCTTGGGGGTGAACTTGGCGAGCTTGGCCCGGGCCGCGGCCTTGGTCTTGGGGTCCATCCAGGCGAGGTTGGCCAGGCGCTGGTCCATGGCCGCGATGATGTTCTTGACCAGGGCGTCCATCTGGGCCTTGGCCTCGGGGGGAAAATACTTCTTCACGTAGAGCTTGCCCACGGCCTCGCCCAGGGCGGCGGTGGTGAAGTCCGCGCCGCGCTTCCAGCGGGGCTGCATCTCGGGCTGGCCGGAGAGCACCGTGCCGTTGAAGGCGAAGTTCTCGGCCACGAGCGCCTTGGTCAGGAAGGGGGCCGCGTCCTTGATGGTGTGGAAGGCCAGGTAGTCCTTCCAGGTGTCCAGGGGCTCGCTGGAAAGGAGCTTGGCCGCGCCGGCGATGGCGCTGGGGTTGGCGATGATCAGCTGCTTCTGGTCGTTGACGCCCACGGCCTTGAGCAGGGCCGTCCAGTCCAGGCCGGGGTAGGCGGCGTCGATGGCCGTGCGCTGCACGGGGTTGTAGAGCTTCTCGATCTGCCGCTGCTCCACCTGGGTCCAGTGCGTGGTGGCGATCTTCACTTCCAGGTCGTAGATGGCCTTGGCCTTGGCCTCGGGGTTGGCGATGCCCGCCAGGCGCAGCATGGCCGCGATGTGGGTCTGGTACTTGGCCCGGATCTCCGCGAACTTGGGGTTCTTGGTGTCCAGGTAGTAGTCCCGGTCCGGCAGGCCCAGGCCGCCCTGGCCGATGTAGACGGAGTAGATGGAGGGATCCTTCAGGTCCTGCTCGGGGCCCGCGCCCACGGGCGTGTTGACGCCGATGCGGGAGGCCTCGCCCAGGGCCTTGGCCAGCTGGGCCCGGTCGGCGATGGCGGCGATGGCGTCGAGCCGCGGCTTGAGGGGGGCCAGGCCCTTGGCCTCGATGCCCGCCTCGTCCAGGAAGCTGGCGTAGAAGTCGCCCACCTTCTGTTCCTCGGAGCCCTTCCGGGCGCCCTTGGCCTTGGCCGCGGCTTCCACGATGCCCCGGGTGCGCTCCTGGCTCAGGTCGCGGAGCTGGTCGAACATCCCGAAGCTGGAGCGGTCCGCGGGGATCTCCAGGTTCTTGAGGTAGACGCCGTTGACGAACTGGCCGAAGTCGTCGCCGGGCTTGACGGACAAGTCCATGCCCTTGGTGTCGACGCCGAACGCGCCGTACGTGGGGCCGGCCTTCGCCGCGGCGGCGGAAGCCTTCCCGGGCGTCACGGCCAGGACGGGGGCGGCCAGGATCATCGATCCGGCCACGAGTTTCGCCAACAATCCGCTTTTCTGCATAGGGTCTCCTGACCTTGGGTGGATAGAAGTGTAACGCATTACGATGCGTGGCCGTTTAGGGGGCCCGCGGACCGGGATCACACCTTGGTCGCACCCCGCCGCCGTGGCTAATCTGTATGAGGGGTTCGTATGGCACTTCAGACCTTCATCGCGGGAACCGGCCGCCACATCCCGGCCCGGGTCGTTCCGAATTCGGCCTTCCTGCGCCACCGGTTCCACGGCCCCGACCACCAGCCGATCGACAAGCCCAACGAAGAGATCCTCGAACAGTTCGAGGCCATCACCGGCATCCACGAACGCCGTTACGCGCCCGACGACCTGCTCACTTCGGACATGGCCTTCCTGGCGGCGGAGGACGCCCTGGCCTCCTCGGGCATCGACCGGGAATCCCTTGACGGGCTCATCGTGGCCCACAACTTCGGGAACGTGCGCTCCGGCAGCCACCGGTCGGACTTCGTGCCGTCCCTGGCGGCGCGCGTGAAGGCGCGGCTGGGCATCCGGAACCCCGGGGCGGTGGCCTTCGACCTGGTCTTCGGGTGCCCGGGCTGGCTCCAGGGCGTCATCCAGGCCGACTGCATGATCCGCGCGGGGGCGGCCCGCCGGGTGCTGGTCCTGGGCGCCGACACCCTCTCGCGGGTGTCCGACCCCCACGACCGGGACAGCCTCATCTACGCCGACGGCGCCGGCGCCGTGATCCTGGAGGGCCGCGAGGCCCCGGGGGGCGTTCTCGCCCACGCGGCCCGCTCCGACGCCTTCGAGCATTCCGGGATGCTGGTCATGGGCCCCTCCTACCGCGACGGGGCCTTCCCGGGGGACCTCTTCCTGAAGATGGAGGGCCGCAAGCTCTACCGCTACGCCCTCCACCACGTCGCCGGCGCCGTCAAGGACGCCCTGGACAAGGCCGGGGTGGACCTGCGCCAGGTGGCCAAGCTCCTCATCCACCAGGCCAACCTGAAGATGGACGAGGCCATCCTGGAGGCCCTGTGCCGCCTCTGCGGCCTGGAAGCCCCCCCTCCCGGCCTGATGCCCATGACCATCTCCTGGCTGGGCAACACGTCCGTGGCCACGATCCCCACGATGCTCGACCTGATCCTCAAGGGCGACCTGGAAGGCCACGCGATCCGCCCCGGCGACGTCCTGGTCCTCGCCTCGGTGGGGGCGGGCATGAACATCAACGCTCTGGTGTACCGGGTTCCCGGGTCCTGAGCACCGCCACCCGCGGCTCGCCCGCGGCGTCCGTGGCCAGGCGGCAGTCCCCGTAGGCCGGGTTCTTGGCCACCAGCGCCTGGACGAGCCGGGCCTGGCCCAGGCCGAACTCGAACAGCACGCGGCCCCCGGGCTTCAGGAAGGCCGGGGCCTCCTGCAGGAAGCGCCCGACGATCGAGATGCCATAGGGACCGCCGTCGAAGGCCTCCCGGGGCTCGTGGGCCAGCAGGGCGGCGTGGTTCTTCTCCAGGGAGGTGGACGGGATGTAGGGCGGGTTCATGGCCACCACGTCCATGGTGCCTTCCAGGCCCCGGCCCCTGAGCGGCTCGAAGAGATCCCCCCGGGAGACCTCCACGCGGTCCCCCAGGCCGTGCAGGGCCACGTTCTCGCGGGTGAGGGCCGCGCAGCTCTCGGTGAGGTCGGACGCCCACACCCGCGCCCGGGCCGTGAGCACCGCCGCCGCGCATCCCAGGTTGCCCGAGCCGCAGCCCATGTCGATCATGCGGACCTCCCCCGGGCCCGCCGCCTCCAGGGCGGCCAGCACCTCGCGCCCGAGGATCTCCGTCTCCTCCCGCGCCGCCAGGACGTCCCGGCCCGTGAGCAGCTCCACGCCCAGGAACCGTTGCCGGCCGATCACCAGGCCCAGGGGCGCCCCCTCCGCGCGCCGCGCGGCCCACGCCTCGACCTGCGCCTCGGCCTCG
>DBMS01000137.1 GCA_002297665.1 Holophagaceae bacterium UBA692
CCCACCGCCCTCGTCGTCACGGGCACTTTCCAGTAGGCGCCACGGAAAACCCCCGCCTCCGGTCCGGAGGCGGGGGTTTTCCGGCCCTCGGTCCTTCAGGGCGCGGTGCGACCCTGGGCCGGCCGGGGCACGGAGTGGCCGTTGCGGCGCTCCTCGGGCTTCCTGCGCAGGGCCGCGCGGGCCGGGGACTCGAAGGGGGGCATGTCCAGCTCGGCGATGCAGGAGCCGGCGCCCACCAGGCAGATGCCGTCGGTGCTGAAGGCCACGCAGGACGGGAAGGCGAGGGCCGCGCATTCCTCGGGAGCCCTGCCGGGGCTGTAGTAGGCGATGGGGCCCCGCCGGGTGCGGATCTCCGCCGGACTGCCGGCGAGCGTGTGGATCGTGCCGGTGTCCAGGTCCAGGACGCGCACGGCGCAGGCTCCGGTATCGGCGATGAAGAGGTTGCGGCCCTTCACGGTGAGGCCCCCGGCCCGGTGGAGGCCGTTGACCGCGTCGCTGGGGACGCGGGGGGCGGGGTCGTGGGGCCGCGGCTCCAGGGCGCCCAGGGTTCCGTGGGCTTCGCCGGCCCCCAGCACGCGGCGCACCTCGCCGTCGGGGCGGATGCGGTGGATGGCGTCGAAGTCCGAGACGTAGAGGTCGCCGGTCAGGGCGTCCAGGGCCATGCCCATGGGCTGGACGAAGGCGTCCCCGGCCACGGGGGCGGCCTCTCCCGACGGGGAGATGCGCGACACCTGCCGGTTGCCCCGGTCCAGGACGAAGACGTTTCCCTCGCGGTCCATGGCCAGGTCGGCGATGCCCCCGAAGTCGTGGGCGCCCGCGAGGAGCCGCCGGCTGCCGTCGGGCGCCAGGGCATAGACCTGGGAGGCCCGCCCCATGCGGGGATCCGCGGGCGATTCGCTGAAGACCAGGTGATGGGGGTTCCCCGGGAGGCTGTTGGGGGGCCGCGAGGCCAGGCCTTCGCAGTGGAAGGCGCCGGGAACCCAGGGCACGCGTCCCGCGCCGCTCTGGCGGGTGGCGGCGCCCAGCCAGGGCTGGATCTCCCCCCGCAGGCTCACGAGCTGGACTCCGAAGTCGTCGGACACGGCCCAGTGCCGGTTGACGGGGCCGGGCATGGCGGGATCGTCGAGGTAGCAGATCCGGTGGATGTTCCGGAAATGGACCGTCACCGGGCCGCTCTGCAGCGGGTCGGGATCGCCGGCGTAGATCTGGAGCTTGGGGACCATGGGGGCTCTCGGGGCGATGCAATCATGATCAGTCATGATTGATTTATATAGTGCTTTCAAATTACGCTCCGCGACCCGAGCGTCAAGGCGGGCCCGCAGGAATCCTCATGAAATTTGAATTAGGCTCCATTTGGAAATTTGTATGAACATTGAAGGGCGAAGCAGGGCCCGTCCCTCCACCCTTCCGGATACCGCTATGGAACCGGCGGGGATCCATGGAACGATGGAGCCTCGCAAGGCCGGGCCCGGCGCCAAGGCGGACAAGGAGCAACCCTGCCGAAACCCCGCCCCCCCCGGAATCCCCATGCACACGACCCTCCACGACCTTCTTCCCCGAGCCCACGAAGCCGGCGGCGACGACCTGCTCGGGCGCTTCCTGGAATACGTGGAAGGCCGGCGCCTCACCCTCTATCCCGCCCAGGAGGCCGCCATCCTCGAACTGTTCGAGGGCAGGAACGTCATCCTCAACACCCCCACGGGCTCGGGCAAGTCGCTGGTGGCCTCGGCGCTGCACTTCAAGGCCCTGGCCGAGGGGCGGCGGTCGGTCTACACCTGCCCCATCAAGGCGCTGGTGAACGAGAAGTGGCTGGCCCTGTGCCGGGAATTCGGGCCCGCGAACGTGGGGCTCAGCACGGGCGACGCCACGGTGAACCGGGACGCGCCCATCCTGTGCTGCACGGCGGAGATCCTGGCCAACATCGCGCTGCGCGAAGGGGGCGAGGCCGACGTCCGGGACGTGGTCATGGACGAGTTCCACTACTACGCCGACCGGGAACGGGGGGTGGCGTGGCAGGTGCCGCTGCTGACCCTGCCCCAGTGCCGGTTCCTGCTCATGTCCGCCACCCTGGGGGACACGGCGTTCTTCGAGGAGGAGCTCACGAGGCGCACGGGGCTGCCCACCGCCGTGGTGCGCTCCGCGGACCGGCCCGTGCCGCTGGAATTCACCTACGCGGAGTCGCCCCTGTCCCTCACCCTGGAGCGCCTGGTGGAGGAAGGCAAGGCCCCGGTCTACCTCGTGCACTTCACCCAGCTGGAGGCCGCCACCAGCGCCCAGGACTTCACCAGCATCAACCTCTGCACGAAGGAGGAGAAGGCGGCCATCCAGAAGGAGCTGGAGGGCTTCCGGTTCAACAGCCCCTACGGCCCCGACCTCAAGCGCTGGCTGCGCCACGGCATCGGGCTGCACCACGCCGGGCTCCTGCCCAAGTACCGGATCCTGGTGGAGCAGCTGGCCCAGAAGGGGCTGCTGAAGGTCATCTGCGGCACCGACACGCTGGGGGTGGGCATCAACGTGCCCATCCGAACGGTGCTCTTCACCAAGCTGTGCAAGTACGACGGCCAGAAGACGGGCATCCTCAGCGCCCGGGACTTCCACCAGATCTCGGGCCGGGCGGGGCGCAAGGGCTTCGACGACGTGGGGTGGGTGGTGGCCCAGGCCCCGGAGCACTGGATCGAGAACATGAAGCTGGCCGCCAAGGCCGCCGCCGGCGGGCGCAAGTTCACCAAACGCCTGCCCCCCGAGCGCAATTTCACCAACTGGGACAAGCAGACCTTCGAGAGGCTCGTGGCGGCCCAGCCCGAGCGCCTCGTGTCGCGCTTCCAGGTGAGCCACGGCATGCTCCTCAACGTCCTGGCCCGCAAGGGCGACGGCTGCGCCGCCATGCGGGGCCTCATCCGGGGCTGCCACGACAACGAGCGCGCCCGGGCCGGCCACTTCAGGCGCGCCTGGCAGCTGTTCCGCGCCCTGCTCGACCGGGGCATCGTGGCGTTCACGGGCGAGAGCCACGGCCTGCGGGTGAACGTGGACCTGCAGGACGACTTCTCCATGAACCAGACCCTCAGCCTGTACCTGCTGGACACGATCCCGCTCCTGGATCCGGAGAGCCCCGAGTACCCCCTGGACCTCATCACCCTGGTGGAGTCCATCCTGGAGAACCCCGAGGTCATCCTCCGCAAGCAGCTGGACCGCCTCAAGGGAAGGCGCGTGGCCGAGATGAAGATGGCCGGGATCGAATACGAGGAGCGCATGGCCGAGCTGGAGAAGCTCGAGTACCCCAAGCCCCGGCGCGACTTCATCTACGGAACCTTCAACGCCTTCGCGGACAAGCACCCCTGGGTGGGCGAGGAGAACATCCGCCCCAAGTCCATCGCCCGGGAGATGTTCGAGGACTACCGCTCCTTCTCGGACTACGTGCGGGAGTACGACATCCAGCGCTCGGAGGGCCTCCTCCTGCGCCACCTGAACAGCGTGTTCAAGGTGCTGGCCCAGACCGTGCCCGATTCCGCCAAGAACGAGGAGGTGCGGGAGATGGAGCTCTACCTGGGCGCCATGCTGCGCCAGGTGGACTCCAGCCTCCTGGACGAGTGGGAGAAGATGCGCGACGGCGGCTACCGCCCCGGCGAAGCCCCGGAGCTGCGCCCCCCCGGCGCGGAAGAGGCCGACCGGGACGTCACGAGGGACCCCAAGGCCTTCACCGCCGCGGTGCGCAACCGGATCTTCACGTGGATGCGAAGCCTGGTGGTGGGCGACTGGGAAGAGGCCGCATCCCTGCTGGCGGAGTACGGCGAGCCCGCCGACGCCGAAGGCCAGGCGTGGACCGCCGACCGCCTCAAGGCCCTGGCCGACGCCTACCGCATGGACCACAAGGGCCCACGCCTGGATGCCGAGGGCCGCAACCTGCGCCACACCTACGTTCTCCCCGGCTGGCGCGTGCAGCAGATGCTGGTGGACGAGGCCGGCGACAACGACTGGGTGGCGGAATTCCAGGTGGACGTGGAGGCCTCGCGCAAGGCCGGGGAACCGGTGATGAGCCTGGAGCGGCTGGGAACCTACCGGTAACTGCCGGCTTCAGTCCCCTTCGAATTCCGTGAGCGAAAACACCTTCTGCCCCAGGGCCTCCAGGCGCCTCCGGCCCCCCAGGTCGGGCAGGTCCACCAGGAACGCGGTTTCCACCACCACCCCCCCCAGCCTCGCGATGAGCTTCAGTGCGGCCTCGGCGGTTCCGCCGGTGGCGATGAGGTCGTCCACCAGGAGCACCCGCTCCCCGGTGTTGACCGCGTCCACGTGCACCTCGACGCTGTCCGTGCCGTATTCCAGGGCGTAGTCCTCGTGGATCACCGGGCCGGGGAGCTTGCCTTTCTTGCGGATGGGCACGAAGCCCGCCCCCAGGCGATGGGCCAGCGCGGCGCCCACGATGAAGCCCCGGGACTCGATGCCCGCCACGAGCCGGATCTCCTGCGAGCCGTAGCGCTGGGCCAGGAGGTCGATGGCGCGCCCGAACCCGGCGGGGTCCTTCATCAGGGTCGTCACGTCCCGGAACTGGATGCCCGGCTTGGGGTGGTCGGGAATGGTTCGGATGAGGGATTTGAGGGTCATGGGGGATCCCGGGGAAGTTGAAACGACCATGGTATCCCTGATTCCTTCCTGGCCCATCGCCCATCGGTTCGTGGTTACATGGAAGGTGACCTACCTTGAAAGCAGCTGATGGCCGATCCCAAGCCCCCCACCAAGATCAACACCCGCAGGGCCTGGAAGGAAGCGCGCGAGCTGCTCTACCGCCACCGGAAGTCCCTGGCCGCGGGCATGGCGCTGATGGTGGTCAGCCGGCTGGCGGGCCTGGTCCTGCCGGCGAGCACCAAGTACCTCATCGACGAGGTGATCGGCAAGCACAACAGCCACCTCCTCCTGCCCCTGGCCCTGGCTGCGGGCGCGGCCACGCTGGTGCAGGCCCTGGCGGGCTACGCCAACTCCCAGGTGGTCTCCGTGGCCGCCCAGCGCGCCATCATGGACATGCGCCAGCGGGTGCAGGACCACATCCTGCGCCTTCCCATCCGCTACTTCGACACCACCAAGAGCGGCATCGTCATCGCCCGGGTCATGAACGACGCCGAGGGCATCCGGAACCTGGTGGGCACGGGCCTCATCCAGCTCGCCGGGGGCCTGCTCACGGCCGTCCTGGCCCTGGGGGTCCTGTTCTGGCTGAACTGGCGGCTGACCCTGGGCACCCTGGTGTTCCTGGCCGCCTTCGGGGGCGCCATGGCTCTGGCCTTCAACCGCCTTCGGCCCCTCTTCCGCAAGCGCAGCGAACTCACCGCGGACATCACCGGCCGCCTGGGGGAATCCGTGGGCGGCGTGCGGATCCTCAAGGTCTACGTGGCCGAGGAACGGGAATCGAGGATCTTCGCGGAGGGCGCCGAAAGGCTCTTCCGCAACGTGGCCGGCACCATCACCGGCACCAGCGCCATCGCGGCCTTCTCCACCGCCATCATCGGGGTGGTGGGGGTCCTCATCATGGTGGTGGGCGGCAACGCGATCTTCGCGGGGCGCATGACCCTGGGCGACCTGATCATGTACACCTTCTTCGTGGGCCTCCTGGCCGCGCCGGTGGTGCAGATCGCCAACATCGGCACCCAGGTGAGCGAGGCCTTCGCGGGCCTGGACCGCATCCGCGAGACCCTGGACATGCCCACCGAGGACCAGGAGGACCTGGCCCGGGCCCCCCTTCCGTCCATGGAAGGCGAGGTGGAGCTGCGCGACGTGTGGTTCGAGTACGAGAAGGACACCCCGGTGCTCAAGGGCATCTCCTTCGTCGCCCCCGCGGGCTCCACGGTGGCCTTCGTGGGTTCCAGCGGCTCGGGCAAGAGCACCATCATCTCGCTCCTCATGGCCTTCAACCACCCCCAACGGGGCCGGGTGCTGGTGGACGGGCGGGACGTGGATTCGGTGCGGCTGCGCGACTACCGCTCCAAGCTGGGCGTGGTGATGCAGGACAACTTCCTCTTCGACGGCACCGTGGCCGACAACATCGGCTTCGCCCGGCCCGGCGCGACCCGGGCGGAGATCGAGGCGGTGGGCGCCATCGCCCACGTGGACGAGTTCGTGGGGCGCTTCGAGCGCGGCTACGACACCGTCGTGGGCGAGCGCGGGGTCAAGCTCTCCGGGGGCCAGCGCCAGCGCGTGGCCATCGCCCGGGCCATCCTGGCCGATCCGCGGATCCTCATCCTGGACGAGGCCACCTCCAGCCTGGACAGCGAGAGCGAAGCCATGATCCGCGACGGCCTCCGCCGGCTGCGGGCCGGGCGCACCACCTTCGTGATCGCCCACCGGCTGAGCACCATCGAGACCGCCGACCTCATCCTCGTGGTGGAAGGGGGCGAGATCGTCGAGCGGGGCGCGCACGCCGAGCTCATGGCCCTGGGGGGGCGCTACCGCCAGCTCCACGACCGCCAGCAGAGCAGCGAGCTGGACCAGTTCATCAACCCGGGCGAGGACTTCACGGCGCCCGGCGTCGCGGGAGCGTAGCCATGGAAAAGCTCGTCCAGGTCGTCATCTTCGGGGCCAGCGGGGACCTGGCGGCGCGCAAGCTGGTGCCCGCGCTCCTGGCCATCGCGTCCAAGGGCGCCGCCAACCTCCAGCTGGTGGGCGTCGCCCGCCGGCCCTATTCGGACGCCGAGTTCCGCGAAGCCCTGGCCGCGCGCCTGGACCCCGGGGAACGCGGGGCCTTCGAGGCCTTCGCCGGCCGCGTCCACTACGTGCGGGGCGACGCCGCCGACGGCCTGGAGCCCCTTCGAACGCGCCTGGACGAGCTCGCCGGGGGCGCCCCGGCGGGACGGCTCTTCTACCTATCCCTGAAGCCCGGCCTGTTCGTGCCGGCCATGGAGAACCTGGGCGGCTCCGGCCTGCTCCAGGGCGGGCCGTGGCGCCGGGTGATCGTGGAGAAGCCCTTCGGGCACGACCTGGCCTCGGCCCGCACCCTGAACCAGACCCTGCACCGGGTGGCTGAGGAATCCCAGATCTACCGCATCGATCATTACCTGGGCAAGGAAACCGTCCAGAACCTCTTCGCCTTCCGGTTCAACAACGCGATCTTCGAGCCCCTGTGGAACCGCCGGCACATCGAGCTCGTCCAGATCACCGTGGCCGAGGAGCTGGGGGTGGAGAAGGGCCGGGCCGGCTACTACGACGCCGTGGGCGCCCTGCGGGACATGGTGCAGAACCACATGCTCCAGATCCTCGCCCTGGTGGCCATGGAGCCCCCGTCGTCCCTGGACCCCGAGACCCTGCGCGACCAGAAGGTGGCGGCCCTCAAGGCCCTGCGCTTCCCGCGGGAGGACCCGCCGGTGCGGGCGCGGTACAAGGCCGGGACCGCGGACGGGCGCCCCGTGCCGGGGTACCTGGACGAGGAGGGCGTGGGGCCGGATTCCACCGCCGAGACCTTCGTGGCCCTGCGCGCGGAGGTGGCCAACTGGCGCTGGGGGGGCGTCCCCTTCCTGCTCCGCCACGGCAAGCGGATGCCCAAGCGCTTCACGGAAGTGAAGGTGCAGTTCCGGGTGCCCCCCATCCAGCTCTTCGACACCTGCGCCCAGCCTCCGGTGGTGGACGGCCTGGCCTGCCAGCTCCGCCCCAACCACCTGACCCTCAGCATCCAGCCCCGGGAGGCCCTGTCGCTGGGCTTCGGGGTGAAGGTGCCCGGGCCCGGCATGATCATGGCGCCCGCGGAGCTGGCCTTCGACTACCGGGACCGCTTCGGCGCGCAGACCGCGCCCGCATACGAGCGGCTGCTCCTGGACGCCATCAACGGCGACCCATCCCTCTTCCTCCGGAACGACGAGGTGGAGGCCGCCTGGAGCGCCGTGGACGCCCTCCCGGCCCAGCCCCTCCTGGACTACCCCGCGGGTTCCTGGGGGCCGCCGGAGGCCGACCGGCTGTTCCACGGCTGCGAGGGGAGCTGGTCCCGTGGTTGAGCTGGTCCGCACCGGGACCCCCACGGCCACGGCCGCGGCCCTCCTGTGCGAGGCCCTCGCCGCCCTGCCCCGGCCCC
>DBMS01000062.1:0-1162 GCA_002297665.1 Holophagaceae bacterium UBA692
GGCCAGGTTCTCGCCCAGGGTCAGCTCGCCGTTCACGTGGGTGCCGGGCAGCGCCTCGTAGGCCGCGTACTGCTTGACCACCTTGTCGGTGAGCGCGGTGAAGCGCTTGACGTCCTCGGGCGTCCACCAGTCGGCGAGCTTGCCGTCCTTGTCGTACTTGCGGCCCTGGTCGTCGAAGTGGTGGCTGATCTCGTGGCCGATGACCACGCCGATGCCGCCGTAGTTCACCGCGTCGTCGGCCCTGGGATCGAAGAAGGGCGCCTGCAGGATGGCCGCGGGGAACACGATCTCGTTCCAGGCGGGGTTGGCGTAGGCGTTCACCGTCATGGGCGTCATGCTCCATTCGGAGCGGTCGATGGGCTTGCCGATCTTGTCCAGCTGGCGCTGGTACTGGAATTCCGCGGCCCGGCGCAGGTTGCCCAGGGCGTCGCCCCTGCGGATCTCCAGGGCCGAGTAGTCACGCCACTTCGCGGGATAGCCGATCTTGGGGGTGAACCGGGCCAGCTTGGCCCGGGCCTTGGCCTTGGTCGCGGGGTCCATCCAGGCGAGGTCGGCCAGGCGCCGGTCCATGGCCTGGATGACGTTCTTGACCAGGGCGTCCATCCTGCGCTTGGCCTCGGGGGGGAAATGCTTGGCGACGTAGAGCTTGCCCACGGCCTCGCCCAGGACACGGCCGGTCATGTCCACCCCGCGCTTCCACCGGGGCTGGTCCTGGGGCTGGCCCGCCAGGACCTTGCCGTGGAACGCGAAGGACGCCTCCACGAAGGCCTTCGGCAGGCAAGGGGCGGCGCCCTCCAGGGCATGGAAGGCCAGGTAGTCCTTCCAGGTGTCCAGGGGCTCGCTGGCCATGAGCCGGCCCTCGCCGGCCACGGCGCTGGGGTGGGAGATGACGATGGTCTTCTGCCCCCCCACGCCGGCGGCCCCCAGGAGGGCGGCCCAGCCCACGCCGGGGTAGGCCGATTCGAGATCCTGGGCGGGCGAAGGGTTGTACACCTTGTCCCGCTGCCGCTGCTGCACGCGGGTCCAGTGCACGGCGGCGATCCTGGCCTCCAGGGCGAAGATCCCCCGGGCCCGGGCGTCGGCGTCGCCGAAGCCCGCCAGCCGCAGCATGGTGGCGATGTGGGCCACGTACTGGGCGCGGATGGCCTCGAACTTGGGGTTC
>DBMS01000062.1:1181-1774 GCA_002297665.1 Holophagaceae bacterium UBA692
CTCATGACGGCGGGGTTCTTCATGTCCTGGGCGATGCGCAGCCCCAGGGGCGTGCGCATGCCCTGGCGGATGGCCCTGCCGAACCAGGCCGCCATCTGCGCGCGGTCCGCGATGGCCTGGATGGCGTCCAGGGTGGGCTTCAGGGGGGCCAGGCCCCTGGCCTCGATGGCCGCTTCGTCCATGAAGGCGGCATAGAAATCGCCCACCTTCCGGGCCTCGGACCCGGGCCTGGCGTCCTTCCGCCGGGCCTGGGCCTCGATGATGTCCCGGGTCTGCGTCTGGCTGAGGTCCCGCAGCATCGCGAACATCCCCGAATCGGACCGGTCGGCGGGGATGGCCAGGTTCCGGATGTAGGCGCCGCTGGCGAACCGGCCGAAGTCGTCGCCGGGGGCGGCCGAACGGTCCATGCCGGCGGTGTCGAACCCGAAGGCGCCGTACACCGGACGCGTGGGGGCGGGACCGGCGGCGGGAAGCGGGCTGGCCAGAAGCAGGGAACCGGCAACAAGGTGGGCCACGAGGCCATTTCTTCGCATGGGGACTCCGGAGGTCGAAAGGACAGGATATCGACCCTCGTTACGCGATGGAAGTTGAGG
>DBMS01000062.1:1897-3193 GCA_002297665.1 Holophagaceae bacterium UBA692
CGGTTGCCCGAGGCCCGCAGGCGGCGGAGGACCTCCACGCCGTCGATGTCCGGCAGGCGCACGTCGAGGATCAGGATGTCGGGGTCCAGGCCCGACGCCAGGAGCCGCAGGGCCTCCTCGCCCCCCGTGGCGGTGTGGACGCGGTTGCCGGAGCGGGCCAGGAGCATGGCCATGGTCTCCCGGATGACCTCCTCGTCGTCCACCAGCACCATCACGAGCCCCGAGAGGTCGTGCGAGGGCGCCGGCGCGGGGTCCGGCGGCGGGTCGGGGTGGGCGGGCAGGGAGATGGCGACCTCCGTTCCCCGTCCCGGTTCGCTCTTGAGTTCCAGGGTGCCCTGGTGGGCCTGGACCAGGCTGTGGACGATGGCCAGGCCCAGGCCCGTGCCCCGGCCCACGGGCTTGGTGGTGAAGAAGGGTTCCGTGGCCTTGGCCAGCACCTCGCCGCACATGCCTTCCCCGTCGTCCCTTATGCGGAGCTGCACCTCGCTCCCGGGGCCCCTGCGGGTGCCCAGGAGCAGGCGCCCGCCCTCGGGCATGGCGTCCAGGGCGTTCCGGCAGAGGTTCAGGAGGATGGTGCCCAGGGTGCTCGAATTGCCCAGCACCCGCGGCTGGGCCGGGTCCAGGTCCAGCTCCACCTCGACGCGGGGATCGCAGGAGGCCCGCACCACGGCGGCGGCTTCCTCCACCTGGAGGTTGAGGTCCACCGCCGATTTGGCCCCCACGTCCTTGCGGGAGAACACCAGGAGGCCCTGGGTGATGGCCCGCCCACGGCCGCAGGCGGCGGCGATGATCCGCTGCGGGGACGAGGCGTCCTCCCGCCCTTCCGCCATGGATTCGGTCACCGCCAGGATCGCGGCCAGGACGTTGTTCAGCTCGTGGGCCACGCCGCCGGCGAGCCGCCCGATGCTCTCCATGCGCTGGAGGTGCTGGAGCTGGGTTTCCATTTCGCGGTACTCCCGCTCCGCCTGGCGCTGGGCGGAAATGTCCGTGAGCAGGACGCGCAGCTCGCACCCGCCGTCGTGGCCGGTCGCGCGGGCGCCATCCATGCGCACCCACAGGGGCCCCGCGCCCGCGCGCAGCATGCGGAATTCGCAGGGGCAGGCCTCGCCCCCGGCGAGCTTCTGCCGGCACAGGTAGGCGGCGTCCCGGTCCTGGGGATCCACCAGCGTCTCCAGCGGCCTTCCGATCAGTTCCTTGCGGTGCAGGCCGAGCATCCTGGCCACCGTGACGTTGCAGGCGAGGATCCTGCCGCCCGGATCCAGCACCAGGTAGCCCACCGGGGCGAATTCGTAGAGG